>CACHMT010000003.1 GCA_902581005.1 uncultured Alphaproteobacteria bacterium | reverse complement strand
GAATGCGTGAACTAGCTGTGCAATCAGCAAACGGCACACTGACAGACGCAGACAGGGATCATACAGATGCGGAATTTCAGCAGCTTGTTTCAGAGCTAACTAGAATTGCTGATAATACGACATTTGCTGGTCAAAACCTACTGAATGGTGCCAACTTTTCATTTCAAATTGGGGAGGGTGCAAACCAAACGATTTCAGTATCCATTGACGATATGGCAGCCACCGATTTGAATGTATATGATGATGGCACGACTGCTGGGACCAATGATGTAAATCTTCAATCGAGTGCCAATGCTCAAGCGGCTATTGGTCTTATCGACGCTGCTATTGAAGAAGTATCTGGAGAACGTGGTGAATTGGGAGCGGTATCAAATAGATTATCAAGCACAATGGCTAACTTGGATCAGATAAATGTAAATCTCTCAGCATCACGAGGGAGAATTCAGGATGCAGACTTTGCGGTGGAGACTGCCAATTTGGCAAAAAATCAAATTTTGCAGCAGGCTGCGACGGCTATGCTTGCCCAAGCCAACGCTAGTCAGGGAACAGTATTAACTCTTATTCAAGGATAATTTCCCAAATAAAAAACGGTAACGACTAAACCCCTCTGGTGCAAGCCAGGGGGTTTTTTTATTTTTGGAAAGTTTTTTTTAAACAAATCCTGATCCCGTCGTTCATCTCCCTGTAACAAGTATTTATTTACGTATTTTTAGTAACGAGTAAAAGGAGTAACGAGTATGGGAATGCTAAGTATTAATACAAACGTTGGTGCTTTGAGAGCTGCGGATTCTGCTCACAGTGTCAACAAGAGCATGGAAACATCCATGCAACGACTTGCAAGCGGAAAAAGGATTAATAGTGCAATCGATGATGCTGCTGGCATGCAAATCTCTAATCGAATGGAAGCAGAAATCAGAGGTTTCAATATGGGTTATAGAAACGCAGCCGATGGTCAAGCGCTTCTAGCTACAGCGGAAGGAGCTATGGCAGAAATCCATAATATTCTTCAAAGATTGAGGGAAATCGCTGTATCTGCTGCTACAGGTACTAATAATGGTTCCGATCGTGATGCTCTTCAATCCGAAGCGCAAGCGTTAGAAACCGAAATCTCACGGATATCTAATGACACTACATGGGCGGGTCAGCAAATATTAGATGCTACCCAAGTTGGTGTGCCTAATGGACAGTTCACATTCCATATAGGTCCAGATGCAAGCGACACGGTTACGCTTACAATCCCTGATCTTGGGCATGATGTTACAACTGGTATTAATATCTCTGCAGGACGAGTTGTCACAACAGCAACTTTAGCCAATGATTATATTGGCGTTATTGATAATGCAATATCCTATATTGGTACACGAAGAGAGAAAACTGGTGCGATGATGAACAGATTGGACTATGTCATGTCCAACCTATCAAACATGTCAACAAATCTATCTTTAGCAAAAGGTAGAGTGGAGGATGCAGATTTTGCAGCTGAAAGCGCAAATCTTGCCAGAACCCAGGTCCTACAGCAGGCCTCTATGTCAATGTTGGCACAAGCGAACGCCTCGAAACAAAATATACTAGCTTTATTCCAGTAGGAATAATATCGAACACTTGACCTGGTTGCTTCGATAGCCAACTGCCAGTAAAGAAATTTACTGGCAGTTATTTCTTTTTTAAAAAAATCCTAAACAAATTTTCTTTGCTGACGTTTAACATCTTAGGTTTGATGGATGGAGGCTAAAATTGCTTAGCATTAATACAAATTCAGGAGCGTTACTTGCAGCTAATGCCGCTAAAAGTGCTGCCGAAATGATGGATGAGGCAATGACAAGGCTTTCAACTGGAAAACGCCTTAATACGGCGGCCGATGATCCTGCGGCTATGCAAGTTGCCATAAGAATGGGAGCTGAGATTAACGGTCTTGAGAGAGCACTCAAAAACGCTAATGATGCACAAGCAGTGGTAGATACTGCGGAAGGTGCCTTAAACGAAGTGCATACTGTTTTATTGAGAATGAGGGAATTAGCCGTTTCTGGTTCAAGTGAAACGCATAGTGCTGCAGACAGAACAGCGCTAAATACAGAAGTCACAGCGCTCGAAACAGAAATCACGAGGCTTGGGTCGGCGACTACTTGGGGAGGAATAAATCTCCTTGATGGAACCCATTCGACAGGTAATCCAATGATTTTCCAACTTGGCCCAAGAGGCGGTGACACGATAACGGTTACGTTGGGATTTGTCCATGCGACGAACTCCGTTAATGTGCAGGGCGAATTAGGGCTTACAAGTGATGTATTAACGATTACAAAAGCCTCTAACTATATATCGGTTATTGATAAAGCGATTTCAATAATATCTGCTCGCCGGGGTAGCTTGGGTGCTGTTTCCAACAGACTTGATAGCTCGATATCAAATTTGCAAAACATGAAAACCAATTTGCAAAAGGCAAAAGGGCAGGTGGAAGACGCTGATTTTGCTGCCGAAACCGCAAAACTTGCAAGAGCGCAAATTTTAATGCAGGCGGCAACTGCAATGTTAGCACAAGCTAACGCATCAAAGAATAATACACTTAAACTTATAACGGGATAGTGTGTTTTATTAAGCCATTGTTGATGGCTAATTGTAAAGTTTAACGAGTTTTTGAGTTCAATACATTTATTTTAAAAAATGGTGTTGCTCTCCATTCCATAAACTTCCGCATCACCATTTTTTAAAGTAAATGTAGAAAAAATTTTAAATAAAGGGTGATAAAATGAAGTCTTATATTATAAATCAAAGCGAACTGGATCTAAACGTACAAACAATAAAGAAGAGTATCCTTCTGGAAATTGCGGCTACTGCGATGCTGGCTAATTTGAAACTAAGGAAACAAAAGTCTTAATGACTTACACTTGTAACCGGGTTGCTTCAACAACCTAAGTTTACCTTTACTATGAATATTTGCTTACGTTTATCCTTGACCTTGAACAAAGCAAATATTTGTACTCGTTACTCATTTAGGTTCTCCAATTACCTAAGCAAATCTAAAACTGATTGCATCGATTGGTTCGCCTGAGCCAGCATCGCGGTAGCCGCTTGTTGAAGAACTTGGCTTTTTGAGAGATTTACAGACTCTTCAGCCATATCCGCGTCTTCAATTCTGCCACGCGAGACAGTCGTATTAACAACGATATTTGAAAGGTTATCAATTGTATGTTCCATTCGGTTCATAGTGGCTCCAAGATCACCTCTTTCGGCGTCAACTTTTCTTAAAGCACCATCAACAGCAGACATCATTCTCTGTGCGTTTCTAACAGTCAATACATCCATATCAGAGATCTTTCTAAGACTTGCTGATTCTGGATCATCTCTGAATAAGCTTTGATCACTTTTTGGATTTACTGTGAAAACACTTGGCGATTCAAACATCACCTGACCTGTTAATCTAACGGAATTAGGCGCAGCCGGTGTTCTGGTCGCTAAAATTTCTTTATCAAATAAGGTAACCGCGGTCCCTTTAAGATTTTCGTCACGGTCAAGAGTTTGGATCTTTAATCCCTTTTCAATTTTTGTAAAAGTCATCGGTGCAGTGTTATCTGCTGTTCCATGATTTATTACTTTAGTCTCAGTACCGTTTGCATCAAAAGTAGAGAGAGAGAATTGAAGGTTAGATAATACGGTTACTACATATTCTCCACCATGCGTAAGCCATGTTTGATCTTCAGCGGCTCCTAACTCGGCTCTAACTATATCGCCTGTTACAAATCCATGAGCAGCTGCACTTTGCGCGACAGCAGCAGTATTGGCGTCAGCACTCAGATTGTATGCTGCGGCGTTCACTGTTGCCGTAGCATTATATTCATCTCTTGTTTGAAGAGGTAGGTCATAATTATCTATTAAAATATCGTAGCCATCTGCACTTGTTAGGTCTATGTTGGCGCCATTTGTCGATAGTTTCGCCGTTATGCCCGTGTCACCGGAAAAAGCGTTAATTTTATCTCTTAGATCAGCAAGATCTGGATAGGCTGAATTATTTCCTGTACCAAATTTTACACTGGCTGTGATGGGAACAGCTGTGGTATTCATTCCATACAAATCAAAGGATACTGTTGTAAATGCATCGGTAGAATTATCAGGCTGGAGTGTTAGTCTTGCGTGTGTTGATGCACTGGCAACAACGCCGGTTTTACTTTCGATAGCATTTATAGAATTAGCAATGTCTCTTGCGCTTGCACCGTTTTTAAATTTTGCGGTCTCTTTGCCAACATAACCGTATATTTCTAGCTCTTCGGCACCTAATATTTCAGAGCTTGCTGGGTCGGCTCCAACTTCTCCGATGGATGGGGCATTACCTAAAGAGTTGAGAAAAAACCTAGCACCGGCGCCAGAACCTAATGGATCCCCGCCGGCTGTTCCAGCTCCATATCCAATGTTACCACCATCAAAATCTTTAAGCGTAAAAACTTTTGTGCCAATTGTATCAACCTTATAGGATCTCCCGGATACAAGTCCTATGATTTGTTCTGTATTACTTCCACTGCCAACATAAGTAACAATATCACCAACTTTAAAATCATGATCGGCAGTTGTAGTTATTGAGCCTGAGGTTGTCGCATCTACGTAATCAGCTACTGTTGACACTTCAACAGATTTCTCAGTTTGAGAAGACATATTCCACATACCAATTTTATTCGGTCGGATGTCTTCAATACTTAAAGAATGGGTGTGTTGCGGCGACTCGTCAAAACTTATCTCGAACTCAGTATCCTGAAACGTACCATTCAATAGTTTGGTTGTGTTAAAAGTCGTTGTCTCTCCAATACGAATTAATTCTTTTTTCAGAGAAACAATTTCCTGGTTGAGTGACACCCTGTCGGCTCCACTGTAAGACCCGTTGGCGGCTTGAACAGCCAGTTCTCTCATACGTTGTAGAACTTCGGAGACCTCATGAAGCGCACCTTCAGCAACCTGAGACATTGATATCGCGTCTCCAGCATTTCGAATAGCGACATTCATCCCCGCTATTTGCGATGACATTCTATTTACGATGGCAGCCCCTGCCGCATCATCTCCAGCACTATTTAAACGCTTGCCGGATGACAATCTTTCTGTTGCCTTAGCAAAACCATCTTCATTCAGTCTCAAATTATGCAGAGACTTTAATGCTGCAATGTTAGATCCTATCGTACTCATTTCGTTCTACCTGTTTTTTTTTTGACATGTTTGTAATGCATTTACTATGCCAACTCTTTACTTATCTTAGAAAATCGAACAAACTTTGCTGTCCAATTCTTACAAATGCTGCTTGAGCTGCGTCTCGGTTAACGATTGTCGCCTGCAAATCTGTTACCAGTTTTGTTAAATCGGCATCGCCAAGTTCAGATACCTCTGCTGTAACAATAGTCAGACGTTCCCCAAGAAAATTAAGTTGTTGATCCGTTTTTCTGGTTTGTGCACCAATAAAAGCCAGTTGATTACTTATGTGGTTGATTGATTTCTTTATATCTCCTACAGAAGTTGACATTACTTGATCTTGATCAACAATCTGCCTTGGATGACCAATCTTATTCCCTTCACCATCGATGCTTTCCATTTGAAAATAAAACTCTGGCTCCGTTGTCGCGCCATCAACACCTTCTATGTTGAGATTGGAAATGGTTATTGTTCCTGCAAACTTTTCAGATAGAGTTATTTTTTTTGTAGTATCGTCATACGTCGCCTCAATACCGGTTTTATCTGTATATAGATTTATCTCGTCTCTCAGATCGGCAATGCTTGCCTGTGAGAGGTTCATATTAATATTTATTTTCCCTTCACTTCCTTCAAGATCAAATGCCCAGTTCTGCGGATTACGAGATACGGCTAACTCAAGTTCCGCTTTAGCAGGGGCTGTACCTTTACTACTGACCTGGCTGGCAGTCTTCGCTGCGCTTATAGAATTTTCAATAATTTCAAAAATACTTTTTCTTCCGTAATCTGTTTTTATAGAGCCAAATACTGTTCCACCATCAAGACCGGAAACCACTTTCATATTTTCGGAAACTTGAAGCGCATGATTTCCTCTATCACCTACATACTCAACGGTTCCATCGAGCCGTTTATTAAAAGCACTTGTAGCCGCTTTAAATCCAGCAAAAATACTTTTACCGTTGGCATCTTGCGTATTTGTAATTTCCAAAACTAGGGTAGCCAGTTCTTCCATTTCTTTAACCATAGCTAGTCTGTCGTCAACTCCATATGTATCATTTGCAGCCTGAATTGATATTTCGCTAAAGCGCGTAAGGACGTTAATAACTTGGTTGAGGCCACTATCGGCTAAGTCAAGACGGGTTTTTGCTGTATGGCCATTTTTTATAAAGCGATCCAGTAGAATTTTCTGTTCTCTTTTGGCCGATAGATTGGAGGCTGTAACTGGATCATCTGATGCTTTTAGAAAACTCTTGCCCGATGCAATCTTTGCCTGTGTGTCTTGTATCTGCTCATTTATCTTTCCAAAGTTTTTTGTAGCCTGAGCATTGAATAATTTTGTACTAACTTCCATATTTTACCTCATACTGAGTCAATTAATGTTTGAAATAATTCTCTAGCAGTCTGTAGAATTCGTGAAGACGCTTGATATGCCTGTTGAAATTCGATTAGCGCGGCAGCCTGACTATCGAGATTAACTCCAGAGAATTGTGCTTCGGCTTCTTCACTTGCTTCGCGCATTGCCTCAGCAGCTTCCACGTTCAGCTTCCCGGATTTTACTTGGGAACCCACTTTCGAAACGAGATTGGAAAAGATCTGCTGAAATCCTCCTTTACCATTTTTTTCTCTTTGTAGTTCCAGTACGGAACTAATATTTCTGTTATCGCCAACACCACCCGAATTAGCTGAAAAGTTAAAAATATCGTCTTTGACTGCTCGTCCATCGATTTTAAATAGAAACCCCAATGCTTCGGCGGCGCCAGCGGCATCCAATTGCCGTGTTGCGATCGAGTGCCCAGTATCTTTATCGACAATATCGATAACATTTCCGGCATCATTGGTTACTTTAATTGTTAACTCTGGCGTAATTTCTTCAAGGGCAGGGGGATTACTGTCAAAATTTGCTGCTATCTTACGTGCCCCACCACCACTCACAATTACTATTAGCTCCTCGGGAGGTAAATTCGTAATTGTAAAATTTTCGGAGGCAAGACTTGAGTTTGGTGTGCTTGCCGAGTCGTCTACGTCTAATACTTGGCCATTTGTTGTTTCAAGCTCTAGTTCTTCTCCTTTAACATACGCTAATATCTCCGCAGTTTTTAAACCTATTGCTTCGGCATGGTTGTTATTTTCAAATTCCAAAGATGTACTATCACCATTAATCGTTATTTGCAGGTGACCATTCCCGCCGGTGTCATCCACCCAAAGAAATGTTGCATTTCCAGTGGTTGCATCATTGACAGAGCTCCCAGCGGTTGTGGTAATTGTAATATTTTCTGCCGTACCATTAACCTTTATCGGAAATGCCGTGTTCACAGTTCCTGGAGTAAAATTGACGCTTCGTCCAATTATCGTTTTTGTTACTGTAGCAGGGGTCATTCCAAAAAGAGTGGCTGCGTCAGAATTGCCTGAGACAGTAGTTGGAACGGAGAATTGAGCTCCAGTAAGCACTCCATCTGGAGCCGCTACTTTTAGCACATGGCCACCGCCACTGACAGCCTCAAAATAAGCGGAAACTCTCTCAGCCTCGCCACCCGTAACTACAATTTCACCACTCACCATTGTTAGAAGGTAATTTTGACCGTTGAAGGCAACTGTTAGAGAGGAACCATCATCGGGCTTGGTAGCAATAGTTACGCCTTTAATTGATGAAATAGGGGCAGTGGATCGGAGCGAATTTGCTATTGCCTTTGTTAGAGCAGATTTTGTTTGCGCCTTTAATGAGGCACTATCAACAGACGCAGAAAAAGCTGTACCGGGACTTGCTAAACTGGGGTCAACAAAATTTACATCTAATCCATATTTTGCAGCAGCAGCTGAAGCTGCTAAGCCTTGAGTATCGGCAGCATTGAAATCAATTTGTTCATTTATGTTGAAGCTTAGAGTTTGTTTTTCACCGGTAGCTGTGGTTACGCGGTTGACTAAGCCTTCATTCATGGGATCAGCAGTAGCTCTAATTGGCGGCGATCCGTTCACTACCGATTGAAATGAGCTTGCTCCCTCCAGATTAAGCAAACCGCCAAAGCGTCCTGCATCAATCAATTTTACTTGATAAAACCTCAAAAGGTGACTATTGGTTGTCTCCGCTCCACCAGGAGTTAAAATCACATCAGAACCGGTTGATGAACCGGTCGCTAACTTAAAAGCACCAGTTTCAGCATCAATGGACTTAACATAATAGAGTGTCCCTGTAATGGATCCAGAGTTTGCATCGGACAGTGACGCTACAGAAATCCCTGAAGTTGTTTCACCATTATCTTTTTGATTAAGGATAATTGTATCACCAACTCGAAGCCCATGCGTATTTCCTGCTGAAATTGTGCCATCAATATTCATTTGACCCGCATTTACATCTATAGGCGCTACAACTCCTGCATTGTTCTGAACCAGGTAAGAACCAAGAGTTATAGGATCCGTATTGCCTCTGCTATGCATCACAGCTGTATTACTTCCTATAGGAATAGAATTTTCATCGACAAAACGGCTTTTTAGCGTAAGGCCACTAGAGGAAGAGAAAGAGGACAATGATATATCTTCACCGTCTAAACTTTCTAAAACAATACGGCTTTTGTCATTTGATAGATAAACGTTAACACCTATCTGATTTGCCTGCTGATTAAGAGACTCATATAGAGCGGTAAGGTCACTTGCTGTAGTAGATGTAGTGATATTTATTGGCTTCTGATTTCTAGACTCAATATCAAACGATATTTCACCGTTGCCACTTAAGTTGTAAAGTTCAATACGGTTATTCGCTACAGCCCGAATCCCGAGGTCCGACATGGTTTCATTGATTTGATTTGCTGCAAACTTAGCTGAGCTGCCGGCCGCAATATTCGTTGCCAGTGTATCACCGGATGTGTCGGGGAAATATAAGTTTAACTCGTATGCTGCTGTTGTTGAGCTCGCTGGGAGTGATCCTAACCCAAGCTGTGCTTTTCTGCCTACTCCATCTCCGCCCAACGGAATAGTAAAAGTCCCTGTCGGATTTATTCTTTCTAAATTTAGTCCTCGATAGCCTACTGGTTCGCTTAAATTTAAATACTCTGCATTGTAAACCGCTTGGTCAGAAAATCCATTTGCTGTTGACATAAATGTAGATTTTTCAAGTTTTGTTAATGGAGACCCGGCAATATGCCGTCCTTCACGCGTAAATATCTGAATGTTGGAAGCAGTTTCAGAAGTTTGTCTTACCGCATCAATTGTTGAAGCGCCTGCTGTAACTGTAGCTGTAGCAGCAAAGTCTCCGGTAGCAAGGGATAAGGTAAGATTACCCGCATTCCCCGATGCAAAAATCCCAAGGCTTTCTAGTGTTGTATTCCCCGAACGAAGCTCTCCTAGATTGAGATACTTTGCAATTTCGGATGCGTCTTTCCAAGCACCGGAGGCCGATGTCTCAGCGAGTGGATTACCCGTGAGTGTCTTGAAGACATCACCATATGCAATATCAAAGTTATAATTAGCGCCAGCAACTGAAAATGCCAGCTGACTAGCCTGGGATAAGTCGCTTGTTGAAAGTGTAAATTGCAACGCTGATTGTTTTGAAAAGCTGGCAAGCTGTATTGCTTCGGTCGCTTTGGGGATTGAGGCTGCGAACCCATCATTGAAAAATGTTGTTGCAGAAATTGGAGATAATGAGTTTGTAAAAACCCCACTAACTTTTGCTAGATTAGTATCTTGAATGGTTCCAGTAGAGTCCGCTGAAATGCTTGCGTCACTAAGATTTTTGGTGTCTGCTGAAATTAAAAAGCTAGCAGAAGCTGCGATATCATCTGGGCGTCGTAGAGAAAATTCCATATCTCTAGAGAAGCTATTTGATGGACTAATTGTAATTTCATCTCCATCTGAAGCCGTTCCGAGAAGTGTAATATTAATTCCTCTGGTCGATATTGAAGTAAGGCCGCTTGCCAGCTCAGTATCGGACAGATCATACGCAACCCATTCTTCTCTTGGTTCAGAATAAACAAGCTTTACTGGATCAGGGTTGACTAACCCGCCTCCCGTTGCAGTTGCCGATGCAGTAGTGTTCCCCATGTTAGTCGGATTTTGGGTTGATGCAAAACCCACCGACGTAAACATATCTTTACCCTTTAACCCATCCAAAGTAAGGCCTTTTTTATGTTGGTCATTCATTTCTTGAGCAAACTTTTGAGCAAGACTATCGAGATCTTTAAGTGTCTGCTCAATTGTTTTTGATGCATCAATTAACCCACGCATCGCTCCATTTGTTATCTGGTTTGTTGGACTATTCAATGTACCTGGTCCCAATATTACCTTGATATCAGTACTCTCTTCATCTAATCCGATCACAATTCTCTTAGAGTCTTCAACGATTTTGGGTCCACTACCTGAACCACCTAGTCTTACTATGGCGGCATTTTTGTCAGTATAAGTACATGTAACCTCAAGTGTTTTGCTTAGCTCATCTATAAGCCTGTCTCTATTATCGAGTAAGGCATTCGCTGCACCTCCCTGAGTAGAGCTTGATAATAGTTTTCTGTTAACATTCAAAATTTCGGTAGTTAAAATATTCACAGTATCAATTTGCTGCTGTGCATGTGATTTTGCCCCAGTCTTCAATTGTGTTAAAACTTCTGAGGTTCTGCTAAAGGTCGCTGCTACATTTTTACCTTCTTCAACGGCTACAACTCTTGCAGCGACGTCAGCGGGTGAAGCGGCCACTTCTTGCAGAGACGAGAAGAATAATCCCATAGATGATCCTAGATCAGCGTCACCGGGAAGTAATAGATCCTCAAGCTCACTGATTTTTTCAAGAAAATTTGTCGCCGTTTCTTCTCTTGAAAAAGAATTTCGTTTTCTATCGAGGAGATACGCATCGAATGAGCGTTTGATATCCTCAACTCTAACACCCAGCCCAGTACCATCTTGAATTTGCGTTATACCGCCTTGTCCAGAACTTACCTCTGTAAGTCCAGCCTCTCGACGTTTATACCCATCAGTATTAATATTGGCAATGTTTTGGCCTGTTACCGCTAGCGCTTGTCTGTAAGATTGAACACCACTTCTAGCTATGTCAAATAAGCTTGGCATCGTTATTAATCATTCTTATTTTTATCAAATTGTCTTACTAATGCTTCAGCTATGCCTAGGTCTAGATTTAGAGCCAGACTTCTTGATCGCTCCTGGTCTAACATAGTTCCAAAATTGTCTTCTTCATCACTAGAAAATAGGGCATCGGACAGTTTGCTATCTCTTGCTTGTTTTAGCATTTGATTGATAAACATAGACTCAAACTCTTCCGCTAATGCTTCTAAATTTGCCTGATTTCTATTCTTTTGAAATAATGTAAAACCAGTGTCCGTCTGATAATTCACAGATTTAATGTCCATAATATCACCTATATTATTATTAACTCTGCTCTTAATGCGCCTGACTCTCGAAGCGCTTCAAGTATGGCAACCAAGTCGGAAGCGCCGGCACCAACAGCGTTTATTGTGTCAACTATAGTGGATAATGAGACACCGGGATCAAACACAAATGCTCTTGCTGGCTCTTCTTCTACTTCAATATCCGTTTCTGGAGTAACTACAGCATCACCAGGAGTGGTAACTACTTGGTTCTCATTTACAATAGCTCCACCGGTAGCCGTAACTTTCTTTTTTTCATCTATTTTAACTGTTAAGGACCCATGCGTCACTGCTGCGGGAGTTACTCTCACATCGCCCCCAATAACGATTGTTCCGGTTCGAGCATTAACAACTACTTTCGCTGCTGGTCTAGCGGGTTCCACTTCTATGTTTTCTAACAGGCTTACAAACGCTACTTTTTGGCTTGGATCTTTCGGCGATCTAACTTTTATGGATGAGGCGTCAAGAGGAACAGCGACATTATCTCCAAATATATCATTTATAGCTTCAGAGACACTAAGTGCAGTACTAAAATCTCCTTGATGGAGGTTCAAAATAACATTGCTTGAGTTTATAAACGGATTATCAACCATTTTTTCAATAGTTGCACCTCTTGGTATCCTACCTACCGTGGGTATATTAACTGTCAGAGACGATCCATCGCCCCCTTCAACTCCAAGTCCACCTACTACGAGATTACCTTGTGCCACAGCATATGTCTCACCATCCGCACCCAATAGGGGCGTCATTAAAAGTGTACCACCTCTCAATGATTTGGCTTTGCCTAGGGTTGATACGGTCACGTTGATATTTTGACCGGGTTTGCCAAAAGCTCCTAGTTCCCCTGTAACCATTACCGCTGCTGTATTTTTTCCATCTAAACCCTTTACATCTGTCGCTAATCCAAATCTAGATACCATCGACTGCATCGATTGAAGGGTAAGGCCAATATTGCCATCACCAGTTCCTGCTAAACCCACAACTATGCCATAGCCAACAAGCTGATTTGATCGCACACCAGCAATGGAGGTTAGATCCTTTAATCTATCGGCAAACAGTGGATAGGATACTAGCGTAAATACCTTTAATAAAAATACTATTAGTAGTTTAGTTGAAAGCTTGCGTATCATAATGGAGTTACCACATCCACTAGTTTAGAAAACCATCCTTTCTTGGAAGTATCGGCAAGGTCTCCCGCTCCAGTATAGGATATTTTAGCGTTAGCTATTCTGCTAGAAGGTACTATATTTCTGCTGTTTACATCTTCTGGTCTTATTATGCCTACTAAGCGAATATACTCATCACCATTATTTAGGGTCAGTTTCTTCTGGCCTAATATTTCCATGTTACCATTTGAAAACACTTTGGTAACTGTCACAGAAATTTCTCCTCTCAGTGAGTTGTTCTGGGCAGCTGATCCGGAACCATCAAAAGACTTCGCTAGTTTACTATCAAACAGTGTATCGTCAGCATCGGCGGTAGTTATCTTTGGAAAATCAAAGCTAGTTGTTCCATTTTTTGCGCTTTTAGCTGATTGAGATTTTGAAGCGCTGAAATTTTCAGATAGTGCAACCGTTAAAAGATCTCCTACTTTTGAGGCTCTTCTATCCGTTGCAAAAAGACCTTGCTGGCTATTGCTGTAGATAGATCCATACTTATCCTTTTTTTGGGCCTTTGGAAGGCTTGGCATTGTTGGCTCAAAATCAGTCGACGCTCTTTCCTCTAATTGTGTTGAGCAACTAGCAAGAAAGGAGAGACATATTATTCCAGTTGCCAGTTTTTTTTGCATATTTCCTAAAGACATCAACTACTCTCCATTATAGATTGTTCGATACAAAACGCATCATTTCATCAACTGCGGATATTGATTTTGAGCTCACTTCGTATGCTCTTTGCGTTTCAATCATATCTACGAGTTCTTGCACTACGTTTATGTTTGACGCTTCAAGTGAACCCTGCACCAGTTTTCCAAAGCCTTCTCCAAAAGGATTCCCAATAGCAGGAGCGCCAGATGCTGGTGTTTCTACTGCGAAGTTCTCTCCTATCGGTTGTAACCCTGCTGGGTTAGCAAAATTGGCTAATGTTAACTGGCCAACTTCTGCGGCCTCTGCTTCTCCAGCTACTTGAACACTTATCAACCCGTCAGCAGATACATTTATCTCCGTCACACCCTCCGGAATAGCAATCTCAGGCTGAAGTGTATAACCGCTTGGAGTAACCAAAGTTCCCTCAGCATTTCTAGAAAATGAGCCATTTCGGGTGAACCCAATTCGACCATCTGGGAGAAGAACTTGAAAAAAACCGCTTCCGTCAATAGCTAAATCTAATGCATTATCCGTGTTTACTAAGCTTCCTTGAGTGTATAGTTTTTGAGTATTAACAATTCTTACACCAGTACCTACGGCAAAAGCTGATGCTAAATCGGTATCAGCGGATGTTTGTTCTCCACTGCTCCTTTGAATTTGATATAGTAGTGACTCAAAATTTACTCTATCTTTTTTAAATCCAGTAGTATTTACGTTTGCAAGGTTATTTGCTATTACCTGCATTTTGGTTTGTTGGGAATTTAGGCCAGTTTTGGCCACATGCATTGCGCTACTTGACATTTATACTCTCCTTGATGAATACTCTCTTTATTCATAGCAAGAGCTGTGCCAAATCTGTTAGCTTGGTAGTCTCATTATACTAGTTCCACCTTCATCAATTTCCTTTGATAACGAAATAAGCTTGATGTTGATTTCAAATTGACGTTGGTCTTCCATAGTTCCTATAAGCTCGCTAACCGCGTCTATATTACTACCCTCCAGAAATCCTTGAGACAGTACAGCTGCCTGGTCCGCTCCTGGAACTCCACCACTCGATAATCGTAAGTGACCATCTAGGCTTTTTATTAATGGATCCTCTTTCGATCCACCTAAGCTGGTACCGATAGTCCCAACTAATTGTCTTTCTCCAGGAGCTCCGTTTAATGGCTCTATAAATACGTCACCATTTTCAGCTACTATAAGCTTTTTATTCCCTGGTATCTCCAGAGGAGCGCCTCCTGTATCCAGTACTTTGGAACCCGCGCCATCAACTAAAAGTCCTGTATTTGATACAGAAAAATCACCCCTTCTTGATAATGCCGGATCACCACTTTTTGGCTGTACAATAAAAAAACCGGGCCCGTTTATTGCTATATCGGTCTCTAGCCCTGTTGGATTAAGTTGACCTTGTTTATTTGAAAAACCATTTCCACCATCATGAATAGCAAATACTCTGGAGTCATATTGATTTACCTGATGCAAAAAACCAGATGTAAAGTTGGTATTTAGGTCTTTTCGGTGCCCAGGAACATTCAAATTAGACATATTTTGAGCTCTAACTGCTCTATTAGCTGACAAATTCTTCAGCGTATTAAGAGCCGTATGTATCATTTTATCCATTAATTATACCTCCCTGTAAAATGGTTAATTAACCTCTGATATTAATGATTGTTTGAGTAAGCGTTGTAGTTGTTTCAATCGCTTTTGCTGATGCTTGGAAGTTTCGTTGTGCGGTAATCAAATTTACCAATTCTTCGGTAATATCAACATTCGATCTTTCGAGCGAACCCGACAATATATTTCCAAAGCCTTCTGCCCCGGCCTCTCCCACCTGCGCTGTACCGGATACCGCCGTCTCAACATAGGTCGCATTACCAATTTGTTTCAAACCATTTTGGTTATTGAAGTTTGCAACAACTATTTTTCCGAGTGGATTGTTTTGTCCATTCGTATAGTTTGCTCTAATCGTCCCCGATGCATCAATTTCAAGACCATCTAATCGACCGGAAGTAAAACCATCTTGATTCACGCTTAGGACAGAAAATGGTTGTGCAAACTGCGTTGAAGATCCAAAATCAATATCAAGAGATATTGAAAAGCCTTCTTCCTGCTTTTCATAGTGTACATCCTGTTTAGGATTAATTAATTTACCTGTTTTATCGAATGTTAATTCGCCTTCATCAATGTAAAGAGGATAGTACCCCTCAACCATATTTTCTGGTGGTGTCTCAACAACTTTACCGTCCGCACTAACGAATAGGTTGACGCCATTAGCATTTGTTGCCTGAACTAGATTAAAAATCTTAGGGACTGTACCCACACCAAGAGGAACGTCATCAAGCCCAAGTCGAGCAGACCCTTTAACTTTAATTGTTGAGGTATCACCAGTAGTTCCCGTAGTAAATTCAAAGTTATTGGTAGTAGCATTAAAACGGGCAGTTACACCACCTACGGTATCTCCGGTAACAGGATCCATAATTTGGTTTATTTTTGACTCTAAAGCCTCGGCAAGTGTCGAACCAACATAAAATCCGGGAGGAATGGTGATAACACCACTGATACCATTAACGGATACGTTAAAAATATTTTCGCCGTTAGTCGTTGACAGCCTAAATACCTCATTGAGCGGTTCGGTAGCGGTTGCGCCTAGTGCTGTGGCTGGTGTTGCTGATAACCCTTTACCTGCGGTAAATTCAGCTTCAGTCTTTGTGGCTCCCACTCCTAGAAGGTTATTATCTCCTGAAAAATAATCAGTAGCATCAACAACAGAGCCTGTCGCATCAAGAGCGTACCGCCCGACTTGAATATTAGACGCCTTTTGGGTATCCGTCACACCAAGAGCACCTTGTGCAGCAATTTGCTCACCAGTTGTTCCACTTGAGATCTTAAAAGATTTTTTATCACTGTTATATTCAACTTCAATACCGTATCTTTTATCATTCAGCTGAATTTCTTCACCATCAGCAACAAAACTTTCGCCTGACAAAATTTCACCACCTCGAATTAGTGTATCGGGTGCGTCATCTTTTGATACCAAGCCAAGATTATTTGTATCGGTTGCTGTTCCCTTACCATAAATAGTAAATGAGTTGAAATTACTATCGGTACCAGTTCCAAGAACTGTTCTATCAACCGTAAATTGCAATCTTTGATTAATTTCATCGTAAGTTACTTTTACTGGGGGATCTAATTCATCGACCCACTGCGAGTCTTCTGTTCTGTCAGCATTTTCTAATCCTAGTTTATCCAAAGTACCATCCGCTCCATCTGCAAACTGTGCGTCAAAAGCTGAAAATGCTCCCGCACCAGCCAATATACCTGGAAAAGTTTGTTTCGCAGTACCCGTCTCTCGTAATACAATTTTTTTACTTGCAAAATCTACTGGAGCATCTTCATAAACATTTTGAGCTCCCTCAAAAAAAGCTTCGACATTTGATGATGGGCTATACGCTACCTGCAAATTAGCACCAGCAGTATTTATAACGTTGAAATCGGCGTCAGGAAAACCCAGCCCCGTAGTATTAATCTGAATGTAACCCGTGGTGTTAGCTGATGTCGGATCTGTATATTGTACACTAGATATTGTAAATTCACGGCCATTCAAATATTGAGCTTGAGCGGTTTCGGACGCATCAAAATTACCACTTAGTCTTATTTTTCCGTTAGCCGCAAAAATAGGTGTAGCTGCATTAGCTTCTAATGTATCAAAATATATCCTCAGGGTGTTTTCTGTTGTTGAGTACATTATTTTATTACCAGCTGCATTTGTGCCATTGCCTGCACTATCGTTAACGTTAGCTGGCGCATTGGCAACCGCCTTTTTCCCATCGTAAACGCTAAGATTCGGTTTGTTATCAAAATAGGAATATACCAAAAACTTATTTCTTGTATCATCTGGAGGATTGGTTTCATTCCCCGCACCTGCATATTCATTTGATGTGTGCGTGAACTGAATAATATCATTAGTCTCATAAATGGTATCGATTGTAGCACCACTTGCTCGTGTAAATTGAAGCTTTTCGATACCTAAAGCTGCTTTTTGGGTCGCATTATCAGCATATGAGTTTAATGCTTCATTAACTCTCGCCTGAACATGAGCCAAAAACTCATCTCTTGTAAAGTCTGGAGATGCTCCGGTTAGATTAATTCGATTTGCCCCTCCAACCTGTTGCGATGTAACATAACTATCTGTCAATAGGTCAACTGTAATCGCAGCGTCCAAAGAAGATGTTGATCCATCTGCGTTAAGTTTAGAAAGGTCAATATTTATCTCGTCGTCAACATTTCTTACAATTTGAATTTTTTTATCGTCGCCATAAGCTTCGTTAATCGCTCTCTCTACTTCAGCAGATAGCTGTGCCGCGTTATATTTACCTGGTCTTATATCGATGTTCACGGGTTGGTCGGCGCTGTCAACATTAAGAGTTAAAAAATTTTTTCCCCAGTAAATATCACTATCGGTCAACTTTCCTGACTCTACAGTAGCGTTATACAGTAAAGGGTCGGTAACAATTTCAACTAGCTTGTCGCCTTCCTCACCGAAATCGAATGCGGTCAATTCGCCTTGAATATTGGCGGCAGTAGAAGGAACTTGGGTTTTCAAATCGTCTAATTTATATAATGGTGAACCCTTACCTTCCAAAAAGTAGTTATCATCTGGAACTTGTGTCGTTTGCGCTCCAAACTCATCAATAAAAATCTGCTTTCCTGCATCATCAACTGCACTAACTAAGTCTGGTTCAATAATAGTATCGTTAATTACGAGCCGCGTATCAAATTTGTTTGTTGGGTCTGTAGCAGAAGCTGTTTGTGTTTTTATAAAAAACATTGTGGCGATTGTTGGGTTACCCAAATCATCAAAGATCGTTATTGATGTCGAGTTAGTAAACGTTTCGGGGTTGTTGGGATCAAATGTATATCCATCAGCAAACTGTGGTTGGTCTGGAACAACGGCAGCAGCGGCAGGAACGTTAACTCCAAGATCGATATTTGAGGTCGCTTTTGGATCACCTGATGTGACAGGAAGTTGTAATGGTAACGCTGAAATTAAGTCTTTCGCAGTTACCGATCCATCTTCGTTAACGGGGTAAACAAGTAGATATTGCCCAGCTGAGTCAACAACGTATCTGTCGTTGTTCACATTGAGAGATCCGTTTCTGGTGTAAACTGTTTGGGCTGAAGTAAGTGAGGGCTTTAATGCAAAAAATCCTTGACCAGAGATAGCAAGGTCAAGAGCGTTCAAGGATGACGAAATGTTACCCTGTGTAAACTGCTGTTTAATTCCTTTAAGAATGGTACCAGAACCAATAGAGGATGATGAGTTCTGAAGAGGTGAGGTAGCAAAGATGTCACCAAATTCTGCTCTACTTCTTTTAAAACCAGTCGTACCAACGTTAGCAATATTGTTTGATGTTGCCGATATATCTGATTGTGCACCGTTAAGTCCTGTTAATGCTGTATAGAATGACATTTTTTACTCCGTTTTACTTATACTCAATATATTTTAATTAATTTCTGAACTTGATAACATCAGCCGCAGCCATTTCACCAAAATCCTTAACGTCGATAATTACGCCTTGGCCCTTTTTGTCTAAACTAGCGGCAATAACTTCAGAGAAAACTGATGGGGTTAAACCCTCCGATCCTTTACCGGTATTAATAAACGCTTCTACCTGTAAAGGCTCATTTTTGTCGATAATTTCTTTTGGGATGTTTAGCCATTCAAATCCCACCAAACCTCTTCCATGAGCGCCCAAGTCTGCTGAATGAACAAGTTCACCGGAGCTGTCAAAAAATGCAACGGATGTTTCACTCGATGCAGATGGAAGATCGATAATACCATGTATCTCACCATTTTTGTTTGGTCGTACAACATTGCCAGGAACCAATACAGAGTTGCCCAGCAGATCAGACGCAGTGGCTATTCTGAATTCATTCAATTTATCTGATAAGCCTTTGAGGGTTTGCCCCATTTCTGTTATCCCGGTCACAGTTGAAAACTGTGCCATTTGTGCGATAAACTCCCCATTTTCCATAGGGGCAAAAGGATCCTGATTTTGAAGCTGAGTAGTCATGAGTTTTAGAAAGTCTTCTTGTCCGAGACTGCTTTTCCTTTGCGGAGAGGCGCCCTCTGGCGATTTAACACCAATCTTTTCTAAAATATTGTTGAGGGATTGATTGTTGCTTTCTATACTAGACATATTCGTACTCCAAAAATTACTTTCCTAAATTTATTGTTCTGATCATTAAAGCTCTTAAAGTTGAAATAACTTCAATATTGTTTTGGTATTGACGACTTGCTTCAAGCATCTCTACCATCTCTTCCTCTATGTTGACTGCTGCATTAAATATATAGCCATCTTCATTAGCTTTAGGATGATCTGGCATATAAACTTTTTCTGGTTCTCTATTAAGTTCCCTGACATTTATTGCATCAACACTTGCAATTCCATTGTCATGAAGTTTGTCAGAGTAAATTGTCTTGAATATGGGTTTCAGGGGCCGGTAAGCTTCCTCACTGGTACTTGCAATGTTATTTGAATTCGCAAGATTGCTAGCTACCGTATTCAACCTGATCATTTGGGCGGCCATTGCTCTTCCCGAGACATCAAATATATTTTTTATTGAGCTCATTATTCACCTTTGATCGCGGACATTAGCCCCGATATCTTGTTGGTTAAAAATTGAAGAGTAGTTTGATATCTGACTACGTTTTCGGAAAACTCCATTTGCTCAACTGCCATTTCTACAGTGTTACCGTCCAGCG
Source organism: uncultured Alphaproteobacteria bacterium (assembly GCA_902581005.1). Classification (GTDB taxonomy): domain Bacteria; phylum Pseudomonadota; class Alphaproteobacteria; order Rhodobacterales; family Rhodobacteraceae; genus CACIJG01. The sequence continues at coordinate 87,641 of CACHMT010000003.1, read as the reverse complement.
AGGGGTTGAGTGGTTCTCTAAACATTACCTCATTTGGTCTAACTTTAGTTAGAAGAGCAAAATGCTTTTCATGATTAACTGTAATATTACCAACCTTTTCTTTTTTTCGCATCTCAACGTCAAAGTCTATATCACGGGCTTTAAAATGAGGAGTAGCTGCATTCGCAATGTTCGAAGCAAGTATTTTATTACGTTTTCCTCTTAGATTTAGCGCATTTGAGTGTATACTGAGGTGATTTTCAATTGTTTTCATTTTTGTTTGATTTGATGTTTAAATATCTATTTTTTTCGATTTGTGGTGTGAAAATTGCAAATAAAATGCCAACTTGATTAATTAAGGAAAAAAAATGACTTCTCCAGTAAAAACCATGGATTTAGATCAGAGCGATCCAGTTCCCTTAGATCCAGTAATACTTAGAGCAAGAGATGAGCTTCTAGAAAAATATTCTGATAAGAGCTTTGAGGAGCAAATTACCTTTTATAAGGCAGTGATTGAAGGGGAAACTGATGGTGTGCAAAGGTTGAGCGCAATGGCTGCAAGAGTTTATGTTTTAAGAAAAAGATTAGCGCTTCTCGCTGGTAATGTCATGGAGGACCAACTCAACGACTTATCAAATATGCAGAGTGGGTTCGATCTTGATGTTTCAATAACTGAGACTACAGACGTTAAAGACCCTGAAGCCATTGGCGGCGATAATACATGGATGCGCCTCCGAATAGTTGATTCAAGTGAGGTTAATGGTGTGCGCTTTCCTTCAGGTGTAGTCATTGATGTAAAAAGGGAAGATGGCGAAAAATTGATAGAGTCGGGCAAAGCTGAGTTTATGTCAACAGAAGAAAGTAGGCAGTTTAGTTCAGAAGAAGGTATAGAAGGATTAAAAAGTCAAGTAGAGGCGGAAGCTGTTCCGGAGGAGGGTGCTGCTGAAGAAGTAGAGGCGGAGGCTGTTCCAGAGGAGGGTGCTGCTGAAGAAGTAGAGGCGGAGGCTGTTCCAGAGGAAAGTGCTACTGAAGAAGTAGAGGCGGAGGCTGTTGCTGAGGAAAGTTCTACTGAAGAAGTAGAGGCGGAAGCTGCTCCTAAAAATGAAAAAATATAAATTTAATTATACATGGCAGCTTTGATTGACCTGAAAAGCGAAAAAGAAAATAAATTACAAAAGGTCATAGTTCCTTAAACTTTAGATCCATGGAACCTTACTATTGTTTCAGCCTGATCTTTACTTAGCTTAGTTTGGGCTACAATATCATCCGCTGAACTACCTTTTCTAGCAAGATCTATTGCTTCATTGAAAACTGTTTCGCTATTTATACCTTCCGCGAGCATACTTAGCTCCTTCTTTGTTCCCTCGGCCACAGTAGTTGCATCTGATACCGCACCCGAAAGGTTCGATATGCGAGAACTCAGAGAACTAATATCTGAAGTCGTATCATCACTTCGATTTACGAGTCTATTAACTTTATCTCTTAAACTCACAAGTTCTTTTTCCATAGTTGAAAGAGTTTTATTTTGTTGAAATATAAAGTATATGGTTGTCGCCAGAAAGGCTATAACTCCAGCTCTTTCAGTAAAAATATAATCTAATATTAGAACTTGAAGATCCATTGCGGAAGATTGTATTGAATTATTTATTCAAAACAAGTTATTTTCTTGTAATATTTTCTTGTAGATATTGTGAAAACTGATTTGCCCAGTTTACTTTGCCTTGTGAAGCTTTTTCTAAGATAGAAATTCTTTCTATGAGCAAATTGATATTTTCTTTTTCATTGTCCAGTAGATCCTCGGAAAAATTTTTATTACCAAAAACCTCTATGTTTTCATTCAATAACTTGTCGGTTTCGATCAACGTTTCAATTAAAAGCTTTGGTTCGAGAAAATTTTTTTCTAAAGAAACTAAATTTTCCATCATAGTTTTAACTACGTAATTATGTGCTGTAGGTAGAGACATATATATGATTTAAATAGTGTAGACTTTTTAAGATTCCGAAGTCCAGTAAGACTCAAGTAACTTATCTGCCAGTTTATCAAAGTCGATAGGATATTCACCATTCTTGATCTTTTGTTTTATTCTCTCAACCGCCTCCATGTTTATTGAAGGATTTTCTGCCATAACTTTCAATACCTCTCTAGATTTACTTGTTAATACAGCATCAACCTGAGAGCCAGAACTAGAGGAAGAGCTTGACTCAGTAAGCTTCTCAGCATGTGTCTTCGCCTCCGTCATTCCTTTGGACACTTCTACTCTCTGCCCAGTGAAATTTTTTATTGATCCAACCATATTCTTTCTCCTGTTTAAGTATACGACATAAAGTTAATAAATTTTACGAAAAATTGATATTTTTCTCGAATCTTCAACAAATCCTTCAACTATCTTTTTGCTGGAGACATTTTTTACCAATATTCTGTCCCCTTTTGCACCATTACTTAGCGCTATTGCATCCATTTTTACGTATATTTCACCTATCTTGTGCTCGATTATTATCTTTTGATTCTTATGAACCAACCAGTCTGGTTTCAAATGATTAGTTTTTAAGGTCGCACCTTTCTGTAAGCTTTTTATCAACCGTTTACCAAGAACACTTTCTAAGTCGCTAAAAGCCCCCTTAGAAAGAATTGCTTTCTTTTTCGATAGAATTAAATCTGTTTCCTCTATTCTATCTCCTTTTAATTTTGAATTTTTTAAAATCAATACTTCAACTGTGGCTTGCAAATGATTTTTTTCCAAAAGGTTACGGGGTTGATTAACATTCTGAGCGTTAGTGGCTTTAGGCAATTTATTTCTAAAGTTATAATTCCATGACCTATTCGTTTTACATCTAAGATTTATAGTTTTCCACGATCCATCTCTTTTTGAAATTATAATCTCGTCACTGGAGCACCCAGTAAAAACTCTATTTTTATTAATGATAGGCTGAGCACTTAATCCTTGCTCATTCAAGTAATCAGTTACCAATTTAGCTAAGGTTGAACCAGTTATTTTTTCCTGCGAAGCGATGCTCTCTAAACTGAGACCCCACCAGATTGCTATTATAATTAATGCCTTCTTAACCAACACCTATCCTCCAAAATAGTAGATATTGTTATTTTTATATGAAATCTCCTGATCCAAATCAAACTCTATACCTTTCATAAGTTTTGAGATTTGATTGATGCTTGGAAGATGAATAGTTTCTTCAGCAATCATATAGTTGATATTCCTATTTCTAAAAGCATGATCATTTAAAGAAACAATTGCCAGTTGTAAAAAATACTTATTTAATCCGCTACCATCATAGTATTTTTCGATTATTAGATTTAAACTTTCCCCCGGCAAAATCATATGTTTCTTTGTGTGGTCAGGATCCTCGGCGAACTCATTTGATCTGCCTGACAGCTCAGATACATTATTGTATTGCAGTACAACAAAGGGTTCTGCATTTAGACAATTAGTTGCAGTAAAAGCCATATAGAATAAAGGTAAATAAATAAAGTTTTTTAGCATTACATGTTACCTAAAAATTGAATTGATTTTCCATTGAGTTTACTTAATTCCAGCGCTGTATTAAGTGGCACCAAAACTGATTTAGTTTCTGAGACCTGTTCAACCCGTAATACATTGAAAGGAGTTTGTTCACCTTTAGTTACAGCTAGTGCAGAAATCTTAATTCCATGCCTTTTGCCAAGAGGGACTTCTATTTTTCCATCATTTACGGTAATAATGCTATTTATTTCTTTGCAAATTAGATTATCAATAACCTCTTTAGCATGTTCTTTAGCAGCGATTGAGATCGGTTCAACGATGTTGTCTCTATTTGTTTTTAGTAGTAAATTTATCGTTCTCCATGGACCACTTGAACTAAATAATGCTTCTAATGATTTAGACTTAGAAAAAGATGATGTATAGGTGCTTCCATCATAGACGTTAGTATCAAAGGTAATTAGGAGACTATTATAAGTGGTAAAACCGACTAATTTTTCACGCTCAGCTATTGATATCGCTGAAACTGCAGCATAATCTCCATATCGCGTTTTCTCTCTTCCTGAAGTAAGAGAAATATAGTCGTAGTCATCATTTGCCGTTATAAGCTGATCCCGGTCAAGTGATACAAAAGAATTATCCGTAAGATTGATGTCTTCTGCCGATTTTAAAGAAAGCATAATTTCATTTGCAAATTCATCGGCTAGTGAGTTCACCCAAAATGGTGCCGAAGGATCTACATTTATCACGGGCTTATATACAGATAAGCTCTTTATACCTTTGTTATCACACGCTTTCTTTCTTAGCTGGCCAACTGCAGACCTAATTTTGACAATAAAATGCATATCATCTCGCTCTTCTGAGATAATTGTATAATCGAGTATTTTACTCGCCGGCTGAATTACCAAGTTTTCTTGAATAGATGTATCAGTGGAAACCGCTGAATAACCATTTATCTTAGCTCCTCCATGAAGTGCTGCAAGGTATAAAGCGTCCTCAAGTGCTCTTCGTCGAGATATATCGATCATTTCGTCATCCTCAATTACGGCACGTCCCGTAGTCTCTATAAATCTGACAGGATCTTTAGCAAAAGCTTTGCTTATGACAACTGAGAAAATAGCTGCGATAATAAATACTGAGTAAAAAAAGATTGATCTCATATTCATTTTTTTGTTTTTTAAGCCACGTTACGAGCTTGTCTGAGCAGGTAGCTTAAAGTATCTTTATCTATTTCTAACAGAACCTCATAAGTATCACTTCCAGTTGGATTTATCCTTACCGTCCTCGCACCACGAATTGTTCCCGATACTATACCTCGGAATGTGTCGTTTTGAACCATCAAATCGATCACGGTAGTATTACCTTCAACTTTAAGCCCATGAATTTGTTCTGCAAGATCACGCATTGCTGCCATTCTAGCCGACCTTATCGCCATCAATCTTTTTTGATTAGCAGACCGCCCAGGTTGTGATGACACTACAGCATAACCCATAGCGCTTATGGTAGGGACCTTGTCAACTGATGCGTCTAATACTTCATTTATTGCAGCAAGGTGAGCTGCGTCTTCGCCATTATTATTACTTAAGACATTTAAAGTTGAAGCAGTACCTTTATCATCCATATTAGTCAAAAAGCTGGACTGACAACCACTCACAAACAAAGCTAATCCAACCGCCGGTATTAGCATTTTTATTACTTTCTCTTTTTTCATTTTTTAACCTTATCTTTTAAAAGCATAACCACTCCTGCATTTTTTGTGCCATATGTCTTTATTATTCATTTTTGTCTAACTACAGGATGGCATGATTTTTGCTTCTTTCTCTTTCAGGAGCTTGAAGACAGTGAAAAAGTTAACTCAAAGTGTTTTAATCGTAAATTTTGGGTAAAAAATTTTAAGGTAATAAACAAACTACGACTTTTTTTTGACAGGGAGAAATAAGAGTCATGGAATTGACAAAAAACAGCACATCATTATCTGGTAACATGTCGGATATTATAAAGTCTGGAATTTTACCACTGGGTATTATTGTGCTTGTTGCTATGATGGTGTTACCTCTCCCAGTATTCTTGCTAGACATTTTTTTCGTATCTAACATTTTGATTTCTCTCGTGATCTTAATGGTAGCTATGCATACGTTTAGACCTCTCGATTTTTCAAGTTTCCCTAATCTATTGCTTATCGCAACAGTACTGAGGCTCGCTTTAAATGTTGCTTCAACTAGAGTTGTTTTAGGGCAAGGTCATACCGGGAATGATGCTGCTGGCCAAATAATCGAGGCTTTTGGTAACTTTATTGTTTCAGGAAATTATGCTGTAGGTATTTTTGTTTTCATAATTTTAGTAATTATAAACCTAGTAGTAATTACAAAAGGTGCTGGAAGAGTATCTGAAGTGTCGGCTCGTTTTACGTTAGACGCAATGCCGGGGAAACAGATGGCTATCGATGCAGACTTAAATGCAGGAGTTCTTTCTGCTGAGGAGGCTACTAATAGGCGAGAGGAGATAGCACAAGAAGCAGATTTTTATGGTTCAATGGATGGGGCTTCAAAATTTGTGAAGGGTGACGCAATTGCATCGATCCTTATTTTAGCAATCAATATTATAGGTGGCCTAATCATAGGAATAAGTCAGTATGACTTGCCAGTATCAACGGCAGCAGAGACATATGTCCTTTTATCAATAGGTGACGGTTTAGTAGCACAGATCCCATCATTATTATTAGCCATTTCGACTGCGATTATTGTAACACGTGTTTCCTCTAAGCAGGACATGGCGACTCACATTGGTGACCAACTTAGTATATCGAGAGCTTGGATTCCGGTCTCAGCTGTATTATTGCTGATAGGTTTTGTTCCGGGCATGCCAAATCTACTTTTTATTACGTCAGCAATAGTTGCGGCCACTGCAGGCTTTCTAGCTCGGAGAGTTGAAAGAAAAAGGGAAACAAAGATTGAAGATTCAATCGAAGATGAAAATGTTCAAGATGACGTTGATGGAGATCAGCTGAGACTGGAGGATGTAACCGACTATTCGCCAGTGTCCGTTCAGTTAGGTTATGGTCTTGTAGAGATGGTTGATGACGATACAGGTGGTCCTTTGGTTGAGAGGATTACCGGTATAAGGAAACAAGTATCAAAGGCACTTGGCTTTATAATACCTGCTGTAAGAATACGTGATGATTTAACTTTGTCATCTAATCAGTACAGAATAAGGATAGGGCAGACAATAGTTGGTGAAGATACGATCTATCCTGATCGGAAACTGGCTATTCCAGGTGATGATACAAATATTAAGTTGGATGGGATTGAGGTAAAGGATCCATCCTTTGGGATGGATGCCACGTGGATCCTACCATCTCAGCAAAATGAAGCGGAAGAGAAAGGATACGTTGTTGTAGCCCCCGAGTCTGTTTTAGCTACTCACTTAAGCCAGATATTCTACAAGCATTCGGGGAAACTTATTGGGCAAGACGATGTTCAAACTCTTTTAGATAATCTTTCTCAAACTGCACCTAGTCTCGTTGAGTCACTTGTACCCAAACTAGTTCCTCTACATAATCTCACAGGAGTTTTAAGAGAATTACTTTCAGAACGTGTGCCAATAAGTGATCTTAAAATCATCTTAGAGTCTTTAGCGGGATTGGTAGGAAAGAATTTAAGCGTGATTGAAACAGCTGAGGCAATTAGACCCAATTTGGCAGGGTTATTGATACAGCAGGTAGCCCCTCTGAATAAGGCGCTACCGGTTATAACTTTTAACTCCGAATTAGAACATATGCTTATTAAGATGGCTAAACAAAATGGAGAGGAAGGTTTAGTTTTGGATAATGAATTAGCGACAAAGCTTATTTCTAATATTTCTGATCTTAACCAAAAACTTATTTCTGAGGGTAATACAGCCGTTCTGGTAGTGTCACCTAATATAAGAAGACAAATTTCAGGTATAATTCGGCAGCATATCGAAGACTTGATTGTCCTTTCATTTACTGAATTGCCAGATAACAGAAAAGTGAATGTTGTGGCAACTATAGATGGAGGTTCTTAATGAATATTAAAATTGGAGATGAAAATGACTACATATAAATTTCTAGCATCTGACAGTGCAAGTGCTATGGAGGAAGTGGTTAAAAAACTGGGTCCAGATGCATTGATAATTGCCACTACAAAAAAAGGAAATAAGGTAGAAATCGAAGCGACCAATAATGTTTCAAGCCAGCAAAAAGCCAGAGATAATAAGGGTAATTTTTCGGATGTCTTACACTCCAAAATAGATTTTTTAAGGGAGAAACAAAGAAATCGTATTTATAATAAAGCATCAAATGATTTTGAAATTGCAGATGCGAGAAATATTCTAAGTGATAAAAATCAGACATCTGAGATGCTAAAGGTTGGGGAGCAGATAAAACACTTACAAAATATGCTTTCAGGAATGATCATAACTGATGAAAAAGGATTGAACGAAAAAGCAGGTAATTCTACTGCCCTCAAACTTAGACAGTTGGAATTTACACCAGAAATAGTTGCGTCTTTAAAGCCAGCTTATGATGGTTTGAGTCTAGTTAGAGGGCAAAGTGCCTTTTTAAAGGCTTTCGCTAGTAAAATTTCTTGTGATGAGATTGAAGAAATTTTTAAATCTAGTGTGATAATTATTTTAGGTCCCAGTGGAGCCGGAAAAACTACATTATCCGCAAAGCTTGCAGCTAGAATAATGGAGAAAGACAAACAGTTGAGACCAACATTAGTTTCAGCTGAAAGTGAGCTGAGCAATAGAAGGGATGACTTAGGTTATTACTCAAAGCTGCTCAACATACAAAAACTTAACTATCAGATTGACGAAAATTGTGCTGGGTTTGATACTATTTGTCCAGGCCAAAAGATTGTTGATACCTCATTAGGAGCAGAAGAAAGCAAATATTTGATCCAAAATATTAGAAATCAAGTAGGAGCAACAAAAGTTACTACTATTCTCTGCCTTCCCTCAGGCATTAGCAGGCAGCTTTTGAGTGCTCAAATTAACAAATATAAGGAGTTTAAACCAATATTGGCCTTCACTAAAATAGATGAGTGCCGACTTTTCCCAAGAGAGTTATGTGTCTTGCACGATAAAAATGTCAAAATGGGTTTTTTGACAGGATCGAAAACTATATTAGGCTCATTAGCATTATCTGAGCCGGATGTTTTAGCCAATCACTTGGAAAGTTATCTAACTGATGAGTTTAATGATGAGTAATTCAATAGCTATAGCAAGTGGTAAGGGTGGCGTCGGGAAAACCACGATTGCCGTAAATCTAGCTCTGACCTTGTCTCAGATGGGGTCAAAAGTTTGTCTTATGGATGCCGACTTTGGCTTGGCAAATGCCCATATAATGTTGGGGATAAACCCAAAAAAAACAATAAGAGATGTATTGAAAAATAATATGGCGGTTGAAGATGTAATTGAAACAGGGCCCCATGGGCTAAAATTTATATCTGGTGGCAATGGGTTGATCGATATTTTGAATATAGAGAAAAACTCGAAATACCAGCTAATTAGATCTTTAGATCCTATTGAAAGGAACGCTGATACTTTGGTCGTAGATATACCAGCGGGCGCATCAGAAAATTCGATGACCTTCGCTTCAGCGGTCGATAGATTAGTTATTGTACTAGTTAGCGAGCCTACAAGTTTTATGGATGCTTATACATTTATTAAAACAGCAAAACTGGATTATAATCTTCACAATTTTTCAATCATCGTTAACATGGCCGAGAATGAAAAAGCTGCTAAGGAAACTTTTGACAAATTTCAAAATATTGTTGGCAAGTTTTTAAATGCACATCTTACCTTTGCTGGAGGTATGCCGAGGACAAAAAGAATTCAGAACGCCATCATCAGAAAGCTTCCTATTGTTCTGGACAAAGAAGCTGATTTTGAAAAAGTTGCATTTCAGCGGCTATCAAAAAACATCATTAAAGCTGGAGAAAATAAACATAATGGTATACGCTTCTTCTCTGAGAGCTGATTATAATATGTAGAAAAAAATGAAAGCTAGTTACCCTGAACAACAGCCAAATGTAGAAAACTTGATAGTTCAAAATATGAATTTGGTCAAGAAGATAGCCTGGCATATGCACGGTAGAGTTAGGTCTGCTATAGAAATTGAAGATTTGATGCAAATAGGGTATTTTGGGTTGGTCACAGCGGCTCAAAAATATAGTCCAAAAGAGGGTGCCACATTTGCTAGTTACGCGGTTCTTAGGATCCGAGGCGCAATCGTAGATCACTTAAGGAAGAGCTCAAACTTATGCCGAACCACAATTCAAATGCAACAAAAGCAGAAAAAGGCAATAGAGGCCCTTGTTTCTAGCCTTCAGAGAGAGCCCACACCATCAGAGATTGCAAAAAAAATGGGTCTTGGGTTAGACGAATATAGAGATTGGGAGAAAGCATTTAATGCGAACGTGCATCAGTCTCTTGATGAAGTCTATGACGAGTATTCAATGTGGTTTGTTTCCAAAGAAAGCACTCCAGAAGAAAATTTAGATAAATCACAGCTCAAGAACATACTGTCAAGTGCTTTGAAGGAATTACCTTCAAAGGAAGCAATGGTTATTCAACTGTATTATGTAGAGGAACTTAATGTGTATGAAATAGCTGAGGTTATGGAAATAACGACAGGACGAGTTTCTCAAATCAAGAAATCTGCAGTGACACTTCTGAGATCGTTTATCAAAAAAACATACTAAAATTGAATGACCACTGAGACTCAAGAACTTCAAGCAATTCATATGTCTATCCAAACTGCTGACTTAAATATGATAGGGTTCAGCTGTGAAGAAAGCATAACTCTATCCTGTGGACTGATGAATATAGGTAGAGGTATTTGCTCTGTAACGATTAAACCATCCTTAGGAGCTGTTCCCTTGCACAGAGGATCACTAGATATAGAGATTAATAGACCCTATATGAAAGCAAATATAGAACTTGGTCTGGATTCATTTCTCAAAACAAGTGAATTACTACTTAGATCTTCAGTTAGACCTGCTACTTTAGTTTTACTTTTAGATAAAAGTTTAAGCGTAAACATAAAAGGAGATTTGCTTATAAACAAGGAAACAAGTAGAAAAATCAATGATATCTCATGGATATTGCCGCTTAAGTAAGCTTTACGTATCCATCAGTCTCCTAGTTACATCCGCATCAGCTTGCATCATCTTAGCAGAACCGTTAAATGCTTGTTGAGCTCTGAGTAAAAGTGTCAGCTCAGCCGTAATATCCGTATTTGACGCTTCTAAAGACCCAGCATTTATTTTTCCAAAACCGAAATCTTTTCCTGCACCGATCGTGGCTTCACCCGACTCTGGTGTTGCAACAAAAATATTATCGCCTCTTGCTTTCAATTGAGTCTCGTCGGCAAACCGAGCAAGTCCAATCTGCGCAACTGTAACGTAATTATCTATTCCGTAGGTGGCTCTAATGAACCCCTCTGCAGTAACTTTTACTTCCGACAGACTTTGTATGGCTCCCTCTGGATTCAATGTTTGAAAAGGCAAAATGATTTCTTCAGAGTTACGATCCAGGTAAGAAATACCATCCGAGTTTACTAATTTCCCGTCCTGTCTTATATTGATCGCTCCGTTTCTGGTATAAGATAGTTCACCAAGTTTATCGATGGTATTAAGGATAAACATACCTTGACCGTTCATTCCAAGATCGAGGGCGTTTCCAGTTAAGATTAAGGATCCTTGAGAGTGATTTCTTCTGGGAGCCTCCTCTCTGACCCCATTCCCAACTCTGTTAGCATTTCTTACATCTGACATTTCCGTATAAATATCAGAAAAACTCGCATTACTTTTCTTGAAACCTAAAGATGAAGCGTTTGCAATGTTGTTAGAAATAACAGCAATTTCCTGAGAAGCTGCACTTAAACCTGACCTTACTACTGACAACATTGGCTTTCCTTTCCAAAAAAGTAATACAAAAATCATGCCAATTGTCGTTTCTTTATAATATATGTATTTTGGGGTTTATATTATTCTAAAATTGATTTAACAATACTAGCAAAAAGTGAAATTTGCATCGATGTCTGAGAAAAATTCAAAAGCTTTAGTTCCTATAAAAAAAGTCCTTCCCCCTGCTATTAAGAGAAACAGAGAGGTTACGAAACCGTTTGAGCTTGTAAATGGTAATCTTAAACTCCAATCCAGGGAAGACGTCAGAAGCCTTTTACCAGATATTTTAGGCAAAGTCTTAGCAAGAGTGTGGCTTGATTCGAGCTTTCACAGCGAATTCTCGCAAGATCCTCAAAAAACACTCGAGAGTAATGGTGTTTTTCTTCCGGAAAATATGTCTATAGAGTTCCAAAAACAAACTACAGATCGACCGAGAATAGTTGTTTTTGAGCAAAAACCAGGCTCAAAGTTTAAACTTCGAGTTTTCTATCTTCAATTAGTCATGATGGCTGGACGTTAGATGCGACATATTGGTTTCTGTAGCCTATTTATAATCTTTCTTTACACTGCTACTTCTGCTCAAGTTACTGAGTCAGATAGATTATTTAAAATGGCTACCGATTTCGTCAAGGAAAGGAAATACTCCGACGCAGTCTCTATTTTTCGAGAGCTGGCAAAAAATGACGAGCATGATGCACAGTACAATTTAGCATTTTTGATTAGCGCTGGTAAAGGGATTACAAAAAATTACAGCGAGGCACTTTTTTGGGCATTTTTATCCCAACTTGGAAAGATAGAAAAGGCAGAAGAGCTCACTGAGGATCTAATAGACATAGTTCCAGAAAAGGTATTGAAGGATGTTAGGGAAAAAGTCTTAGAACACTTATTAGTACGTTTTGATAATAGAGATAGAGCGGTATTAACAGAATTAGGTGATTTTTATTTGCTTGTTTTAGAAGAGCAAGATTTTGAAAATGCATACATATGGTATAATGTAGCAAGTGCCTTGGGGATTGAGAATTCGAGTGATATCAGGGATAAAGTTGAAAAAGAACTTGAACCTGATACCATTGTCAAGATGCAAGAGGCGTCTAGAAAACGATATGAAGAGTTTACTGAAGAAACAGTAATAGAGAGTGGAAAGACAAAAAAAACTATGGAACAGGAATATGAAAGTTAAAGTTCATTGGGTAATTGATGGTATTGCTGAGGTTGAGGCTGTAAGCTTAGAAGAGGCTGAAAAGATAGTTAATGAAAGGCTTTCAGATTTTGTAGGTAGTAATCCAGATTTAGAGAAAAATATGGGAGCGAAGGCAATTCAGGGCAAAGGTTACTTGCCTGGATCTGAAGAGGAAGCCTAACTTATTGCTGTTGATCGCCAGGTCTGAAGCCAATCCAAAGTGGAAACATTGCTAAATTTTCGTCCTTCTCTATTGGTATCAGAATGGTTACTATCACTGCTGTTATCGTCCTTCTCCTCTTCTGCAGAGGAGGTTATACCATAAACGCTAGGCTTATCAGAATTATTTCTTTCTGACGGGTTTACTACATTCATTCCTACCGAACTAAGTAAATGATTTGTTTTCTTTAACTCCATTTTTTTATAAACCTTAAATCAATAATAGTTTTGTCAGTTGAACGGTTTTTATCTCAGGTTTTGCACCAAGCTTCACCAATTCATTATTAATTGTTTCAAGAATTTCTAGCTTTAGTGCTTCTTTGCCTTGATTTGTATCGAGTTGTTCCTTTGTTTTTGTTCTCATTAAAGCTAAAATACTTGATCTTAAAGCTGGTTCAAAAGTCTTGAAGCTTTCGAAATATGCATCGGCATTTAATTTTCCCATGAATACTGAAACGGCTATTTCGATTGTTAGTATACCAGAGTCATTTTTTAAGTCCGTTGCTAAAGCGCCTGTAAAAGATTGATAATAGTGTTGTGGCCCTATAAATGGAATATCTGAGCCCTGTTGAATTTCCTCATCGGTGGTTTTAGCTGGGTCAATTTCTTTATCAGAATTGCCCTCAGAGTGCGCTTCTTCATTTTTATCTTTCATCAGAGCCATAATTTCTTCCCTAGAGAGAGGTGGCTGTACCAAAGAGTTGTGCATGACAATGAAAATTATGAAAACGACAGCAGCTGGTAGAATATAAAGAGCTAACAATTTCCATGGTATTATCAGCTTCTTTCTTTTTTTTGGCTTGGGGGCCTCTTCTTTTTCAGTTTCAGTATTTTCTAAATCGATTTCCATGTGCGAAACGTTCTCTTTTATTCAATGATCTGCCAAAAATTAACGACTGTCATAAAAAAAAGTTTATTTCCTAAATAATCAAAGAATTCGTCGTTATATTAGTTGTCTGAAGCAACCGTGAGTAAAACTTATGAGAAAAAATAGCGATAAAATATCAATGAACACTGACGAATTGCCTTCAAGAGACCATGTTAACAAAGACTCTGAAATATTCAAAAGTAGAGTGGCTAATGCAGTCTTAGACTATATGGAAGCGCAAAGTGACTCAGATCTCATTGAATGTTTGGAAAAAGCTAGCATTTTCTTGACTAATATTTTACTACAAATGGAAAATGTTTTCGATAACAAAAACCAGTCCTTTAAAGATCAAAATGACGTGTTTGACATCGCTGAAGATCTTTTTTCAATAAATAAGCAAGTATCATCTAGTACTATTCACTAACTTTATTTAATTGCTTCTCAGATTCACAAATCAAAAAGTATTTGCCTGAATTTTAGTGCTCTTCTGAGAATTAATTTTGTAGTAATTTTGCAACAATTTGAATAAGTCATAAATGTTACTAATAAAATTTTGCTTAAGTCGTAAACGTCTATGGGTAAGTTGAAGGAGAGTATCTTATGCGTATATTAGTATTGATCGTTTTTGGTTTAATTTTGACCGCATGTCAGGGAACCAATCCCTATGGACTAACAACAGCGTCGGTGGGCGAGAGCGTAGTCTCGTCAGCTTCAGGTCAGGCAGGCACCGGAGTGACGCCGGTTAAAGGCATTAAATATGTTTCATTACATCCAGACAGACTTTTACGAGACGAAAGAAGCTGTACCGAGATTATAAAACTGTCATATGCCTCGAATATAAATTATTCTGAAGCAATAATAGGTCTGAGAAATAGGGCTCTTTTGGTGGGAGGAAATGCCATTTCTATTATTGGATGGGCAGAGAGTGCAACCTCATCAGGATTAGTTGGTAAAATCTATCTTTGTAAGAAAAAGCCTTTCCACATTCATTATTGAAAATACTAGCGGTCTTGTGTCAGAAATTGCACAAAACCGCTTTTATTTTATTTCGGGACAGCTGTATTTTATATTTTTTTTAATAATCCACTAATAAAATTAATGTATTTTAATTATTTTCAATTAGAGCTTACCAGTTCGTTCGCTTTAATTTGACTTTCAAACTCTCTTAGTCGTTTGTAAACACTTAAGAGTTCGATAATAGTTGGCCATGCCTTCAGTAAGTACTGCATTGAACCTTCCACTCTTCCAAATGCTCTAATTATTTGTTGCATCACCCCTAACGTAACTACTCCCGCGACAATGGCTGGTGCAAGAAAAACGTAGGCACTTAATACGTTTGCTTGCAAGTATGCAATTCTGCCCACATTAAAATATAGATAACGCAGATATGATTTGAAATGAATGCCTCTTACACCATCAAAAAGTTCTTCTATTGTCTTTGGTCTTACGGTTTCATCATCTTCTGCAATAACTAATATTTTCCTGTAAGCCGCCTCTTTTTTTTGCAAGTCATATTCAACTCCTACCAGTCTGAGAAACCAACCTAAAGCAACTAAGAACAAAGTTCCACCTATCGACCAAACAATTGCGCCTGTAATCAATCCATATTGCCAATCACCAAAAAAGAATATTGGTATACCAACGGATAGTCCAAATAAGATTGGAATAAACTGAACAAGTACCATGATACTTTCAATGAAGCTTGTGCCAAGTCCTTCCATTATTCTTGAAAACTTAATTGTGTCTTCTTGTACACGCTGAGCGGCACCCTCAATAGAACGCGCCTGGTCATAAACTGAATGGTACCATTCTACCATAGCAGTACGCCATCTAAATAAAAAATGTGCCGTAAAAAAACTCACTGCAACTGCAATAGCTACGTATATGCCTGCTAGATATATAAAACTAAACAAACTGGCCCAATACTCTTCTATCGTAACCGCATTGGGTGTCGCTAAGGCTTTCTGGATCATATCATAAAATTCGCCAAACCATTCATTGATCTTAACGTCAATCTCGACTTGAATCCAAAGTGAAGATAAAATTAATGCAGAGCCTAACCAAGCCCACAAAACCCATTTTCTTGTTGTGAAAAATCTAAACACGGAAAACCTTTCTTTTGTTGATTATCTATTAACTGGTAAATTTTATTGCCTATCATATTTATTGATCTTTCTTTATTAAAAAGAATTGCGCATCACCGTTCTGATTATTTTTGATCTCTTTTAATAAATAATTATTATTTAAACAGAAATGCTTTAAGTCTATTTCTGCCATTGGATCATCAGTTATAATAAGTGCTTCATGATTTTTTCTAAGCGAATTAATGTTTTTTTGAACTTTTAACAAAGGTAGTGGACACCTTAGTCCCGTGGTATCGATAACAAGTGAATACTTTTTCTGGCTTTTCATAAATAACCTACATAACACAATTTGATGGACAATGCTGTAGAGATAAACAAGTATTCATATATGGACAAATATCAAAAGAAAGTCAATTTTTTAACGCCGGAAGATAATATTCCTAAGTTAGTTTCAAAGGTTAGAGTTTTTAATGAAGAAAATAAGGTAAAATACATCAATTTAATTGATGAAAAAATATTAACTATTTATCTTAATTCTCAGGAAGTACTTACAGCCTTAACAGTTTGTGATTACCCAGAGTATTTGGCTGTTGGTTTTATGTATAATCAAAACATAATCAGTTCAAAAGCCGAAATCAAGGAAGTTGAATTTAACCAGGAGCTTTCAGCTGTTGTTGTTAGAACAAGCAAAGAAACTCTCTTTGAGGCTCAAAATGTGAAGAGAATAAAAACATCTGGCTGTGCGATGGGAACAGTCTTCGGAGACATGTTTAATAAAATTAAACCGATCCCCAAACAAAACTTTAAAAAATATGCAATAAACGATATCAGGAACTTAGTAAAAGAAATTATAGGCCTGCCTAGTTTATATATGGAGGCTGGTGCGATCCATGGAAGTGTGCTTTGTGAAAGAGATCAAATTTTAGTATATATGGAGGATGTTGGTAGGCATAATGCTATTGACAAAATAAGCGGGTGGATTGTGCTAGAAGAAATTGATCCAACTGATAAGATTTTATATACAACAGGTCGACTCACATCTGAGATGGTATTAAAAGCAATAAGTATGGGGGTCCCAATATTAGTTTCGCGCTCTGGTTTTACTAAGTCTGCGGTGCATCTTGCCAGAAAGTTTAACCTTTCGATGATTGGGAGGTTCAAAGGAAAAAGATTTTTGTGTGTAAGTGGGTTCGAAAGAATTTTGCTTTAACATTTAGAAATAAGGTTACTGTTATGTGCGATATTAATCTTCCTAGCGTTATTCTTGCAGGGGGTCGATCACAAAGAATGAATCGCAAAGACAAATCGTTTCTCGAAGTGGGCGATAAAACCCTGTTAGATATGACTATAGAAAGGCTTCAGTTACAGTCTCGCAGGGTGGCAATAAACACTAATTCATACTCATCACAATATAAAAGATATGGTTTGCCAATACTTCATGATCAAGTGGGGGGGTTCTACGGTCCTTTGGCAGGAATATTAACCGCCATGAAATGGGCAGGGGATATAGGTTATGAAAAGGTTGTTACTGTTGCGGTTGACACACCATTATTCCCAGAAAACTTGTTAGACGAACTCTACAAAAAGATGGAAGGAAGTAATTCAGACATTGTTATTGCAGCATCATTAAAAGACCATAAACAAACGAAGGATTTGCATCCAGTTTTTGGTTTATGGAAAACATATCTTTATAATGATCTAAGAAAGGAGTTAGAAAGAGGCGTGAGAAAGGTCACACTTTGGAGTGAAAAACACAAAACCTCCAGTGTTTGTTTTGCAAATGATTTGATAGACCCATTCTTTAATATCAATACGCCAGAAGATATTAAATTGTTTAAGGAGAATCTGAAAAAAAAATGAAAATTATAGGAGTAGTTGGTTGGAAAAATACGGGAAAAACAACTTTGATTGAAAAATTGATAGGGGAATTTAATCTAAGAAAATTGACGGTATCCACTATTAAGCATTCCCACCACAATGTTTCATTAGATCGGCAGGGTACAGACTCCTTCAGGCACTTTAATGCAGGTGCAAAAGAGACAATACTCGCGTCCGATACAAAATGGATCAAATTTTCTAAAACATTTTCTGAGAACGAAACTAGTCTTGATTATCTTATTCAACAGATCAGTCCAGTTGATATAGTTATAGTAGAAGGGTTCAAAGTTAGTGGTCACAGAAAAGTTGAAGTTGTTAATAATATTAGCCAGAGAAAACCACTATATGAAACCGACAAAACAATATGTGGACTGATATTTAATCAACACAAAATTGAAAATACAGTATTACCACAATTTGAAAGAGACAATATTGAGAAGATCTGTGACTTTATGGTAAAAAATTTGGAAGGTGAATAAAAAGTGAGCTCCCCAAATTTTCAATTAACTCCCCTAGGTAAGTTGTTTCTGGATCTGAAGGCTGAATTGAAAGCCATTTCAGCGGAAACTGGAGTTAGTGTGGATAATTGCGTCAATAGAATATTGTCAAAAGATATTTTTGCTAAATATGATAATCCACCTTTTGATAATTCAGCTATAGACGGTTTTGCCTTAAATGGAGACACTGAAGCAACTATTGACAGCTTCTCACTTTTAGAGGGTTTGGTGAAACCAGGTTGTAAAGCTTCTGTTACTTTACAAAAAAACGAGGGAATTAAGATTTTAACTGGCGCGCCTCTACCATCTGGAACAAACAGAATTATTTTTAAGGAGAACACAAAAGAAAAAGATCAAAAGATTTATTTTGTCCAGAAAGACGTTAAAGAAAATAATATAAGACTGCAGGGAGAGGATTTTAAAAAAGGTGATCTCTTATTTAAAAAAGGCGACCAAATAAGAATAACAGATTTAGCTGCACTAATAGGATCAGGAAATTCATCTGTACCGATAGTCAAACCACTAAAAGTTGGGCTAATAACCACCGGTAATGAGCTCAAGTCTAGCATAGAAAGGCAAAGTAGTAGATTTATATTTGATACAAATTTCGTTCCATTGAAAAGGGTGCTAAAAAGTTGGGGTCATTCTGTAGTGAGTATAGGTTCGGTGGGAGATAACTTAGATCTATTGAGAGATAAGATCCATGATAACTTGGAGCGTGTTGATGTTTTCGTGACAACAGGCGGTGTTTCAACAGGAAAAGAAGATTTTGTTGCACAATTTCTTAATAGAGAGGCGCAAGTAATTAATTGGAGGATTGCGATTAAACCTGGAAGGCCGTTTATTTGTGCAAAGTTAGGAAATAAGTATGTATTTGGATTGCCAGGAAACCCAGTGGCGGCATTTATCTGCGCACTTATTATTTTACGTCCTTCGCTTGGTAGAATTGGGGGAGAAAAAACTTGGTTTGAGCCTTTATCATTTAAAACAAAGGCAAATTTCGTGAAGCATAAAAGGTCAGGCAGATCAGAGTTTTTAAGAGCTAACCTTAATCAAGAAGACGGTTTCGTGTCAATTTATCCATTTGAGGGATCAGGTAGACTTTCCAGTCTATCCTGGTCAAATGGCATCATTAAGCTTGATGACAGTGAGCAAAACATAGAAAAGGGAGATCTTATAGACTTTATTCCGTATGAATCATTCTTTTAAATGGGATCTAATTGCTTAAAAATATTCTTAACAATTACACTGAATAGTTCTTTGCCTTCAGTATTGTGTAAAACATAAGGCGTTCCATTATCCGCGCATTCCATTATGTCTTTTGAAAGGGGTATACTTCCTAAATGGGCTAGATTTTCGCTGTTAGTAACTTTTTTTACACCACCGCTACTGAATATATTATGCTTCTCTCCACATTTTGAGCATTCAAAATATGACATGTTCTCAATTAAGCCTAGGATTTTAGTATTTGTCTTTTGATAAAGCGCAATTGCCTTTTTTGCATCGATCAAAGAAATATCTTGGGGCGTCGATATTACAATTGCTCCAGATACTATCACCTTTTGCGCTAGTGTTATATGTATGTCGCCAGTTCCAGGAGGTAGATCGACAATGAAAAAATCTTGATTATCCCATGCAACATCAAGAAGCAATTGTTGTAGCCCCTTCATTAGCATAGGTCCTCGCCAGATTATGGCTTCATGCTCTGGGAATAACATTCCCATGGACATCATGCTCAAATTGCCTATTTTTTTTGGGCTAATTTTTTTGTTTTTTATTTCGACTTTTGAGTTATTTAGTCCCAACATTTTTGGCTGACTAGGCCCATAGATGTCTGCATCCATTAGACCCACTTTAAATCCCATCTCTGCTATTTGTACAGCTATATTACTTGAGATAGTGGACTTTCCTACACCTCCCTTACCCGAGGCTATAAATAATATTTTCCCTAGGTGAGATAAGTCAAATTTATTAGAAAACTGTTGGTTTTGTGAAGGCATATTTTTTTGTAGGGGCGGAGTCCTGTGCGTTGTGTAAATTACAGAGCAACTTGTAATTTTACGATCTTTTTCAATTACAGATTGCCATAGGTGCGTTAATTTTTCTGTATTGCTCGTAAATTCTGAATTTACAATTATTTTAACATTCTGTTCAGAAAAACTTATGGATTCGATCTTTTCGGTAAAATCAGAATTTCCAGGATAATCAATTTTGTTAATAATATTGAGAATGTATTCTTTATTCACGAGATGGGACATTATAATCAGTAAACTTTCTATGTTAATTATAAATGGAGGCGACGACCGGATTCGAACCGGTGTCCACGGATTTGCAGTCCGCTGCGTAACCACTCCGCCACGTCGCCCATTTATAAGAAAATAGAAATATAAAATAATTTAATTCATTGCAAGAACATATAATATTATGTAAATCTTTTCCTGTTACTTTATCTTCTTAAATTATTGGTTGAGTTCATCTAATGTTTGACTATAAAAAAGCACGAAAGAATATGGTAGATAACTTAATTCGGCCAGCTAATGTGACAGATCCAATGCTTTTGTCAGCTTTGGGAGATGTTCAACGAGAAAAGTTTTTACCGAGTAACCTAGCCACTTTGTCTTACAGTGAAACTGATTTGCTAATACAAAATGATAGATCATCAGTGAGTCCTTGGCTACTCGCTAAAATGCTCCAATTTTTAGACCTCAACTCCGCGGATAATGTTCTTAGTCTTGCCGCTGGATACGGCTACAGTTGTGCCCTAATGTCATCTTTAGCGAATTTTGTAGTTGTTGTAGAAACACAAGACCTTGCACAAGAAGCTCAAGCTAGATTAATTGAAAATGGGTACGATAATATTTTGGTTCGAGAGGGGAATATTAACGAAGGCTCAGAGAAAGAAGGTCCCTATGATGCAATTTTAATTGAGGGTGGTGTTGAATATATACATGATGAAATCACAAATCAGCTTAAAGTTGAGGGTAGAATCATAGCAGTATTCAAAGAAAAAAATTTAGGTCAATGCAGGTTAGGCATAAAAACAAGATCTGGAGTGCAGTGGAGAAATCTTTTTGAAGCAAATTGTGTTTTGTTGAATGATTTTAAAAAAGAAAAGGAGTTTACCTTGTAAACAGGTGAAAAATTTAATGAAAATTAAAACTCTTATAATATTAACTTCGGTAATCTTTTGTTTCTGCAAAGAGGCATATACACAGAGCATAAAAGAGTCTGTAAAAACGGCATTGGATAATAATGAGAGCTTAAAAAGCCAAAAAGTATTGCTTGATAATAGCTATCAGAATCTCTTAATTCAAAAAGGAATAATGTTACCAAGTCTCTCTTTAAGTGGCACAGGAACCCGCTCATCAAATTTTGACTCAAACCAGGATTCAGATAGCTACAGCATTTCGTTGAATTCTTCATATACATTATTTGACTTTGGATCACTAAAAGAAAAAAATAGAGCATTTATTCGTTTGAATGAAGCTTCAAAACTTTCGTTTAAGAAGCTTGAAGATGAGCTGATACTGAGCGTAGCCAAAGTACACTTAGAACTATTTAAGGCGATAAAAATTGTGGATCTTTATGAAAGTAGCCTTGAGATAAGGAAGCAGCAATTCTTGTCAGTAAAAAATAGGTTTGATTTAGGAGAGGCCACAAGATCAGACCTTCTGAGTTCGAAAGCTTCAATTTCTGGTGCTGAGGCACAACTAAAAGTGGGGCAAGCAAACGTGAAGAAGCTTAGAGAAAGTTATAAGACTTTGGTGGGTAAAGTTTCTGATAAACCTATGCTTTTACAGATTAAAATAAATGAACCTTCCACATTAGAAATTAGCATTAAAAAGGGAATGGAGAATGACATTGCTTTGAAAATTCTCATGCTTGAAGAACGGGCGCTGAGAGCCGAATTAAGTTCTACAGAAAAATCCCAGTTACCAAACCTAAGCCTTTCTGGAAGCTTGTCTTATGGTGATAGTCAGACCTTGGGAAATAATAATGGTTCAGCACGGATCTCCTTAACCTCACGCTATATTCTTTATAGTGGTGGTCAAGAAAAAGCTCGAGTAAAGATTGCCACAAATAAACTGCTAGCAAAAGCGATTGATATTGCAGTAAGAAAAAAAACGTTGCAAAGAGATATTACTACAAAGTGGTTGGATTTGATGGCTTTAAAGTCCTCAGTTATTGCTAAGCAAGAAGAAACCAATGCTTTGAATGAGTTGTATGAGAGCGTATTTGAAGAATGGAGGCTCGGAGGAAAGACCTCGCTAGATACTGATCAAGCATATCAAAATTTCCTGAATTCTGAAGTTGAATTAGTTACTAGTACTACGGATATATTAATTGCAAAATTTGACTTGTTAGCCGAGATAGGTACTCTGAGAACTAAGCTACAGCTGCGATAATACATTGATTGCTATGAGGAATGTTTAATGGCTGAAAAAAAGACTGCAAAAAAAGAGAAAAAAGAAAATGGCAGAGGCGATCTTAAAGAAATTCTTGGTGACATTAAAACTGTTGTTTCAGAAGAGAAAGAAACACTATTCAAGGTGAGTGAATATAAAACAATTAATCTAAAAAAGGAAAATTTGGTAACCGCAGGCGAAAAAAAACACCCCTCACTATCTATTGATCTAAATGATAAGAAACTAGAGGGTGTAATAAGAAAAATTGTAAGAAGTGAACTTGAGAATTTTCAGTTAAATAACAAGTCGAATAGTTTAAAGTTGGAAAAAGGAAAAACAAATGTAGGAAAAAAGAGCAATTCTGGCTTAAACTTGTTAACAAAGGCCGATCTTCTTTCATTATCGAAAAAAAATAAATTAAGTTTGAGCAGTAAATATTCAAAGGCAGAAATAATAAATGAGCTTAAAAAAAATAAAATTAATGCTCCATAGCTCAGTAGAAAGAAGTATTACCTATAATGTCATTGAAGATTTCGATTGATCAACATGTGCTATTAACGAACCGTTTGCAAAAAAATTCTAATTCCAAAGTCAAGCTGGCGTTTGTAGCTGAGTGTAGCACTCATTAGGATACAAATTAAGATGAACCTTCCAAATAAATTCAACCCTGAAGAGGCTGAAAAAAAAATAAATGATCGTTGGGTAGAAGCCGACGCTTTTAGATCAGGCAAAGATAGCGAAAAAGGCAAACCACCATTTTCTATAATGATCCCTCCTCCAAATGTTACGGGCAGCTTGCACATTGGCCATGCCTTTAATAATACAATTCAGGATGTTTTGGTGAGGTATCATAGAATGAATGGCTATGATGTTTTATGGCAACCTGGTCAGGACCATGCTGGAATCGCAACTCAAATGGTAGTTGAAAGAGAGTTAGAGAAAAAGAATAAAAGCCGACAGCAAATGGGTCGAAAAGCGTTTCTTAAAGAGGTTTGGAATTGGAAGGAAAAATCTGGAAATACTATAATTGATCAGTTGAAGAGGTTAGGAGCATCCTGTGATTGGAGCCGAAATAGATTTACCATGGATCCAGATTTCCATAAGGCTGTCATAAAAGTTTTTGTAGATTTCTACAATAGAGGGTTGATTTATAAGGGTAAAAAATTAGTAAATTGGGACCCAAAATTTCAAAGTGCCATTTCGGATCTAGAAGTTGAGCAAATAGAGGTTCGAGGAAAAATCTGGGAATTAAAGTATTTTTTAGAGGAAGGTACATTCAATTTTGGAGTAGAAACCGATGAGAATGGAGTGGTTTTAAAAAGGATGCCTATGGATCATGTAGTTATTGCAACTACGAGACCAGAGACACTTCTTGGAGATACTGCTGTGATTGTTAACCCTAGTGATGAGCGATACAGCGATTTGATTGGGAAATCAGTAATATTACCATTGGTTGGAAGAAAGATCCCAGTGATAGCAGATGACTATGCGGATCCTACTAAAGGTACGGGTGCTGTGAAGATTACTCCTGCCCATGACTTTAATGATTGGGAGGTCGGTAAAAGGCATGGTTTAAGAATGATTAATGTTTTTGATACAGGTGCAAATATTAAAATCATAAATAATGAAGATTTTGCAAATGAAATTAAGCCGTCCGTAGATATTTTCCAATTAAATGGACTTGAAAGATTTGAGGCAAGAAAGAAAATCTTACAATTACTAAAGGAAGAAGGTTCTTTTGAAGCTGAGAAGGAAGACGTGCACTTTGTCCCACATGGTGATAGATCAAAAGAAGTAGTGGAGCCTTTTTTAACCACGCAGTGGTTTGTTGACTCAAAAAAAATTGTTAAAGAAGCTATTGATGTTGTTAGGAAGAATGAAATAGAAATTATCCCAGAACGAGATAAAAAAGTTTATTTCAACTGGCTCGAAAATATTGAGCCTTGGTGTATTTCAAGACAGTTATGGTGGGGACACCAGATACCCGTTTGGTATGATGATGAAGGAAATGAATATTGCGCAGAAAGTTTTGAAGAAGCCAAAAAATTGGCGGGACACAGCAAAATATTTCAAGATCCAGATGTGCTCGATACTTGGTTTTCTTCAGGCATCTGGCCTATCGGAACGCTTGGATGGCCCGATGAAAAATGCCTTATGGAAAGATACTACCCCACAAGTGTTTTGGTAACAGGTTTCGATATTATTTTTTTCTGGGTTGCAAGAATGATAATGATGCAACTTGCAACCGTAAGACAAATTCCCTTCAAAAAAGTCTATGTTCATGCTTTGGTAAGAGACGAGCATGGAAAAAAAATGTCTAAGTCTCTTGGTAATGTGCTTGATCCGCTAGACCTAATTGATAAATATGGGGCTGATCCCCTCAGGTTTACCTTAACAGCTATGGCAGTTACCGGAAGAGATTTAAAATTATCGGAATCAAGAATTGAGGGATATAGAAATTTTGTTACCAAGATTTGGAATGCAGCAAAATACCTAGAAATGAACGGTTGTCATTTTGACGATGAGTTTGATATTTCAAGTGTTGAGGCACCACCAAATAAATGGATAATAGGTAAAACTCAAGGTATTTTGAGCTCCGTTAATCAAAGCTATGAAAGATTTCGGTTTAACGATATCGCTAATAACCTTTATAATCACACTTGGGGTGTTTTCTGTGATTGGTATATTGAGTTTTCCAAATCTCTTTTAAATAATGAAGATGAAAAACTTGTTCAAGAAACACGAAAAACATTGTCCTGGACTTTTGTAGCGTGCTTGAAGATGCTTCATCCTATAATGCCCTTTGTGACTGAGGAGCTTTGGGAGCATTTTAGAAAGGATAAAGGACTCTTATCTAACAGTAAATGGCCTACAATAAGTGTTAATTCGATAGACAAAAATCAGGTTAATAAAATAGAAAATGTTATATCTTTTATTGAGGATATAAGATCTACCAAGTCAGATTTTAATTTACTTTCAGGTGGAAAAACAGATTTATTCGTGGTTGATCTGGAAGCCAAGCAATATAGTTATATCAAGGAGAATGAAAAAATTATTTGTAAGTTAGCTAGGCTATTAGAAATCAAGCAAGTTCAAAGAAAACCCGAGAACGCTTTGGCAATTGCAGGAGGTAAAGTAGAGGCCTTTGTGTCTGTTCAATCAGATTTTGATTTAGAACTTGAAAAAGAGAGAGTAAATGCAACGTTAAAAAAGTTAGAGAGTGAAATTACAAAATTGTCAGAAAAACTAAACAATAAAAACTTTAGAGATAAAGCTCCAAAAACCGTTATAGAAAAATTTGAGTCTGATCATGAAGATCTTAAGTCAAAATTAAACAAACAGAAATCCTTGATAAAGGGGTTGGAGAAATTTAACAATTGAAGCCTAAGTTTACTAAGATAGCTAATGACTTACCTGTATCGGTACCTTTCATAGGACCAGAAAGTCAGGAGAGAGAAAATAAATTCAGTTTCGATTCTAGGATGGGTGCTAATGAGAGTGTGTTCGGTCCCTCTAAAAGGGTTATAAATGCGATAAAGGCTAAAGCTGAAAATGTTTGGAAATATGGAGATCCTGAAAGTTTTGACCTCTTACAGACATTATCAGAGTTCTATAAGATGCCTAGAGACTGCTTTACAGTGGGGGAGGGAATTGATGGGCTTTTAGGAAACCTAGTGAGGCTTTTTATAGAACCAGGCGATAAAGTTGTTTCTTCCCTTGGCGCCTACCCTACTTTTAAATATCATGTGGATGGCTATGGAGGTAATATATCTCTTGTTCCTTACAATAATAATTATGAGGATCTTGATGAGTTGCTAAGTGCGACAAAGAAAAGCAAAGCGAAAATATTATATTTATCTAACCCAGATAATCCAATGGGAACTTTTCACTCCAAAGAAAGAATACAGGATTTCATAGATAATATACCTGACAAAACAATACTTTGTCTCGACGAAGCATACTCAGACTTCGTAGATGTGAATGAATTAGCTCCGATTGACATAGATCGGGAAAACGTTATTAGATTTAGAACTTTTTCTAAGGCCTACGGCTTGGCCGGGCTAAGGATAGGCTACGGAATTGGAAATAAGAAATTGGTTGAGGCTTTTAATAAAGTAAGAAATCACTTCGGAGTAAACAGACTTGGTCAAATCGCTGCCAAAATAGCATTGGAAGACCAGGAGTATTTACAGACTGTTTTGAAAAAAGTTGATAAGTCAAAAAAAGATATTGCTTCGATCTTTAAAAAATTCGGGTTTAACTCATTAGTTTCAAGAACAAATTTTGTGCCGATAAATAGTGGTGGTGATGGTAAGTTTGCGGCAAAGTTAATGAACAGTTTAATTAAAGAAAAAATTTTTGTCCGCATGCCAAGTGTTGAGCCTCTCAATTCGTTTATAAGAATTACCGTAGGCACAAATAAAGATTTAATGGTCTTAGATGATGCAATGAGTAGGATAATTAAGAATCTTTAACCCTCACTATTTATAGAGTTTGCTAAGTAATCAATAGCATTATCTAGGCCACCCTTTTTGAATGGTATATTAGCTGCTATAAGACCCATTTCTAACGATGCTAAAACCCCAAGAAGCATGTGAGGATTAAGGTGCCCCATATGTGCAACTCTGAACGCAGAATTACCATCAAAATACTCTGGACCCTCAAATCCTAATCCAATCCCCAATTCAACTCCAGTATTTTTCTCTACCCAGTTTTTAAATGGGAGAAGATCATAGTTTTTTGCAACAAGTGTGGTTACGGCGTGAGATCTATTTTCCTTATTAGGAACATTAAATTTCAGCACTCCTTCTTGGCTCCATATATCAACGGCTTTCCAGACTGTATTAGCTAAAATTTCATGCCTCTTGATAATGTTATCTTTACCTTCTTCGTTCATAATCTCTAGTGCTGCCTTTTGCGCAAATAGTAAGTGTGTTGGTGCAGTTCCAAAATAAATTTCATAAAAGTTTGTAGGATCAAGTCTAGGACCCCAATCCCAGTAAGCTGATTTTTTTGTAACTTTTTTTGCTTGGATCTCAGCTCTCTCTCCTATCACTAGGTATCCTAAGCCAGGCGGAGTCATTAGACCTTTTTGTGATGCTGTTAATAGTAGATCAACACCCCATTTATCCATCTCCATATTATCACATCCAAAACAAGCAATACTGTCTACTAATAACAAGGCTGGATGATTCAAACTTTGTTTTAATTTACTTATTTCTTCTATGTTTAAAAGCATTGAGGAAGCAGTGTCTGTTTGAACAACCAAAATACCTTTGATCCTCTTATCTTTATCCTCGGAAAGAGCTTTTTCGAGGTCATTGAATTCAAAAGCCTTGTCCATTCCGTATTCCAAATGAACTACGTCTATCCCAAGCTTTGAGGCAATATTTCCCCAGTGCTTGCCAAAAACACCATTTGAGATAGTTAGAATTTTGTCATCTTCATTAAAGAGATTTGTTAAGGCCGCTTCCCACACACCATGACCATTTGATATATACAGCGCTACTCTGCCTTTGCTACCAGCTAATTTAGAAATATCCGATAATATGCTCATTGTAATCTCTTCGAGCTCGCCTCCGTAAATGTTGGGAGCAGGTCTTTGCATAGCTTGAAGTACCTTATCTGGTATTATTGATGGTCCGGGAAGAGCTCTGTGTATGCGTCCGTTAGAAACTTTCATTATTATTTCACCAATCTGGGTTGTTAATGTAACCTATAAACAAAAGTTATAGCTATTTGCAATCAAAAAGTCTTGCCGGTTTGGAAGTGTTGTAATACTAATCGCGGAAAAGGATGAACATATTGTTTAACTTAAAGCAAAAGTTTGAAAAGTTTGATGAAAACTGGAGAAGTGATTTAGAAAAAACTTTCTCTTCCTCAAATAAGAAATCTGCTGAAAAGCATGCTTTCTGGATAGACCATGAGTTTCTCAGAATTTTTTATCATAATAATTTTCAGATAGCGCCCGGAGTGTTCAGATCTAATCAGCCCTCTGAGAAGCGGATATTGGAATGGCAAAGAGAAAAAGGGATTCAATCTATAATAAATTTTAGAGGTGAGTCTAACCAAGGAGCATTTTTTATTGAGAAAAATATATGTAAGAAGATCGGAATTAAACTGATCAACATAAAATTATACTCATCAAAATTACCTGAAAAAGAAAAAATTTTTGAAATAAATGAAGTTTTTAGAACCATAAAAAAGCCTTTTTTGATGCACTGTAAGTCAGGCTCTGATAGAGCCGGTTTAGGCTCAGCTCTTTATTTCTTACTGGTTCTAAAGACACCTGTGGAAATAGCTCAAAAGCAACTTTCCTTTAAGTTTTTACACCTGGGCGGTTGGACTGCAGGAATTTTAGATTTTATGCTTATGGAATATAGACATGCTTTCAAAAAAGACAGGATTAACTTTTTGGATTGGGTAGAGAAACGTTACCATAGAGAAGAGATGACACAAAGGTACGGTGAATTTAGAAAAAATTCTCATTGGTTCAAAATTCCCAGATAAAATTATTAGTATGAATATTGAAGATGACAAAAAACCTCTTTTTAAATGGTTCTGGAGTTTATATGTAAGAAAGCATGTCGGCCTTCTATTTACGGCATTGATTTTTATGTCAATAGAAGGCTCGATGTTGGGGCTGCTTTCTTATTCAATTAAATTTTTATTTGATAATGTTTTGGTTTCTAAAGATACATCAAGCATTTTAATTGTTGCAGTTGTAATCTTTTCCATTTTTTCAATTAGGGCCATAGCAGGATTCGTTCACAGGCTTTTGACGGTAAATGTTTGTCAGAAAATTATTAAAGTTATTCAGGATCGAATGGTAGCACATCTTTTAAATATGGATGTTGGGTTCCATCAAAAAAACTCACCGGGTACTCTTATGGATAGGGTAAGAGCTGATAGCAAAGCTTTATCTGAGTCCGTTGGAGAAGCATTTATGACGGTTGGAAGAGATGGATTTTCATTAATATCTTTGCTTGCCGTCGTATTTTTTATCGATTGGAAATGGTCGTTAATTGCCTTTTTGGGAATTCCATTTTTAGTGTTACCAATTTTGCTTCTACAAGGCTTAATAAGATCCAGAGCAGGAGAAAACAGGGACTATGAGTCGAAAGCGAACGTTCGGTTGGATGAGATATTCCATGGCATAACAGATATTAAGCTCAACCGAGCTGAGAGCCGTGAACGCAACAAATTTTTTGATATCCTTCAGCTTACGCATAAAGTAAGGCTTCGACTCGAGGCTGGAATGGCGGGTATCCCAGCCATGATTGATGTCATAGCAGCAATTGGGTTTTTAGCTGTAATGGTTTTTGGCGCTATCGATATCACATCAGGGTCTAAGACTATCGGAGAGTTCATGAGTTTTTTCACTGCTATGGCATTAATTTTTGAACCTCTCAGAAGATTGAGTAATGTCTCGGGCAATATTCAGGTTGCCATGGCTAGCTTAGAACGCGTATTTAAAATTTTTGAGGAAAAATCATCTATAGTTTTTCCAACTTTGTCTAGCGCTGGAAAAAAATTTGATAAGATAGGAATTGAGTTCGATAGCGTACACTTTTCTTATGAAGATAAAAAAGTTCTTGAAAATATAACTTTTGGGATTGAAGAGGGCACATCGAATGCGATTGTTGGCTATTCTGGTAGCGGAAAAACAACTTTGTTTAATCTTATTACAAGGTTGATAGACCCAAGTAGTGGGCTTATAAAGCTTAACGGAATTAGTATTAAAGACTTCTGTTTGAATGACCTGCGTTCCCTTATTTCTGTTGTACGTCAAGATGGGATGGTGTTTGACGAAACAATACTTGAAAATATTAGATTTGGAAAGCCAACAGCTACTGACGGAGAAATCAGAGAAGCAGCTAAAATGGCTTATGTTGACGAATTTACTAATGAGTTAAAAGATGGTTTAAATACAGTCGTTGGCCCAAGAGGATCAACCCTATCAGGGGGGCAACGCCAAAGAATATCTATAGCCCGTGCCTTCCTGAGGAAAAGTCCCCTTCTTCTTTTAGATGAACCAACCTCGGCCTTGGACAGTAAGTCAGAGGAGTTGATTCAAAAATCCCTTAGTAATCTTGCAAAGCATTCAACTACAATTACAATAGCGCATAGATTATCTACTATAGTTGATAGCGACAAAGTACTGGTTTTGGACAATGGAAAAATTGTGGGACAGGGTAAGCATAGTAAGTTATTGCTGGAGAATTCTCTTTATTCTAATTTATTCAAATCACAAGTAGAAAAGAAAAACGATGATTAAAACTGGTGTTACTGATTTTTTCTTTGTTGACAAAAATAGAGCCACTCTAGCCATAGAAGGAGAAGATAAAATTGATTTTCTACAAGCACTAACTACGAACAATATTGAGAAAGTATCGAAAGAGGGTATTATTTACACTGCGATTTTGTCTCCCCAAGGAAAATATCTATATGACTTCTTTGTTTTTTCTTTGGGTAATAAGGAAATTTTTATCGACATCCATCAATCAAGAGTTGTTGCTCTCAAAAAATTCTTGGAGTTTTATAAACTCAATTCTGATGTGACTATTTCCGATAAGAGTTGCCAGGTTGTACTGAGTTCCGTTCAAGAAGAATTTTTTTCTTTTCCTGACCCTAGAGCAAAGATTTTGGGTTGGCGCTGTTATGATTTTAACGAAGAATTTGTGAGAAAGACTAAAGGATACGATGAGTTTGAGATAAATCGAATAAAGAGCCTTATACCGGAAACGGGAATAGAGTTGATCCCTGAGAAATCGTATATTTTAGAGTTGAATTTTGAAAAAATACACGGCGTAGATTTTAAGAAAGGCTGCTATATAGGCCAAGAAGTAACCGCACGAATGAAACATAAGGCGAAGTTAAAAAATAAGCTTTATTGTGGACATATTCCCATCGACCCCGAAAATAAAGATGACAAAAAAATTTATTTTGATGGCAAGGTTGTAGGAGAAATATTTAGTATTTTTAATAATTACTGTTTGATTAAAATTAAGGAAGACTTCAAAGAGGAGAAATTAACTGTTTTTGGACAACCACTCACTCTAGTGAATTGAAGATCTAATTATTTCAGAAAATTTTTTAAAGACTGTCTCCTGATTGTTTGAGCAGATAATATTTCCGGTTTCCAAGGGGGTGAGATTCATGTCTATACTCTCTAAAATCCCTCCCGCCTCTTTCACAAGAATTATTCCCGCTGCCATATCCCAGGGAGATAAGTTTTGTTCCCAAAAGCCATCGAATCTGCCAGCGGCAACGTATGCTAAATCCAATGCAGCTGCACCATTTCTTCTTATTCCTGAACAACTAGGCATAAGATTACCAATAGATGAAAGAGAATTTTGTAGATTATCATTTTGACCGAAAGGAATACCTGTAGAAAACAACATTTCCTGGAACGTAGTTCTATTAGATACTCTTAATCTTTGTTCATTTAACCAAGACCCACCGCCCTTCTGCGCAGAAAACAATTCATCTTTAATAGGATCATAAATTATTCCTGCAACGATTTCTTTTTTGTGTTCCAGAGCGATAGATATAGCCCAATGAGGAATGCCATGCAAAAAATTGGTTGTTCCATCTAGTGGATCCACTATCCATCTCCTTGTAGGGTCTTCTCCCTCTATTTCCTGACTTTCTTCAGCGCACCAACCGTAACTTGGTCGCGCAGAAAGTAATTCCTCTTTGATAATCTTTTCTGCTCTTAAATCAGCTTTTGATACGAAGTCACCTGCTTTTTTTGATACAACTTGAAGCTTTTCGATTTCGTTAAAATCTCTAATAAGTGATTTAGAAGCTTTCCTAGCAGCTTTTGTCATTATGTTTAGATTGGCAGTATTGTTTTGCATAAGACGCCTTTGGGGTGCTTAAGATCTCTCAAGATATTCACTTGTTTCAGTAGAAACTATTATTGACTCTCCTTCAGCAATAAATTGAGGAACCATAATTCGCAAACCGTTATCGAGGATTGCTGGTTTAGAGCTGTTTGCAGCGGTTTGTCCCTTAATTGTAGGTTCAGTTTCTTTTACAACACAGGACAATTTTTCGGGCAATGAAACGTTTAAAGCTTCATTTTCAAAAAATTCAATTTGAACTACTAATCCTTCTGTAAGAAAATTGGTGATGACGTTTAAGGCATCTTCCTTGATGGTGATTTGTTCGAATGTTTCATTATCCATAAATATAAAATCTTCATCACTTTTATATAAGAACTGGTAGTCCTTTTGTTCAAGTCTTACTCTTTCAATCTTATCAGCTGACCTGAACCGTTCATTTAATTTAGAGTTTGTTCTAATATTTTTTAATTCCACCTGTGCAAAAGCACCACCTTTGCCTGGCTTAACATGAGATGTTTTCACTGCAATCCATAAACCATTCTTATGTTCGATAACATTGCCTTTTCTTATTTCATTTCCATTTATTTTGACCATATTGCGTACTTACTTTTTTGAGAGTGGTACCGATGGTTGGATTCGAACCAACGACCCCTAGATCCACAATCTAGTGCTCTAACCAACTGAGCTACATCGGCATAACTTACATCCGTAATTAGTAAGTTAAAAAAGAACGAATTAACAGCTTTTTTTGTACAACACAAAGTTATTTCAGAATATTATTGTGGTGGCCGGATATACATGCGTTATTCCGTGTTAAAGGCCAATCAGACCCATGAAAATTGCTAATTCAAAAATTTGTTTAAATTTTTTTTAGATTATATATGGTCATGATTGTGAGTTCTGGCTTTCTTGTAAAAGTTTAATCCTAGTGGCCTTAAAATCTCGAAAGGGAGTTGGCTCTGTCAAGGTCGTGGCCTCTGATAACCGATGCCCACCTGTTAATTCAGGCTCTCGAGGATAAAACTCTACGGTTTTGCTGGTTCTCACTTTTGTTTTTACAGAGGTGGCTTGTTGTCAGAAACCGATAAAGCACAGCAAAGAAAAATTGCGCTTACGAAAAGAATGGAAATTCATGCTAATTCCTCTCATGAGGAATATGCCAAAAGAATTACCCACTTTTTCCATGAATGGATTTCAGGTCAAAAGTCTGTTTTTGTTGTAGCTTTATATCACCCCATAAATAGCGAAATAAGTCCCCTGTCGCTGATAGAGTATCTTGATACCAAAAATAAAACCATTTGCTTGCCGATGGTTGTTAATAAAAAACAACCTTTAATATTCAAGCCTTGGCGTCCAGGAAAGAAAATGGTTATTGGACATTACGGAATATCCGTACCTGATAATGACCAGACCTTAATTCCTGACCTAATTATTTGTCCGCTTCTAGCTTATGATTCAAAGGGAATGAGACTAGGTTATGGTGGAGGCTTCTATGACAGAACAATAAAATATTTTAGAAAAAATAAGCAAGTAAAATATATCGGGCTTGCGTTTTCAGGGCAAAAAAGTTATCACGACCTACCATCAGAGGTTCATGATGTTCCTCTAGACGCAGTTATAACTGAAACGGGAATGGATTATTTCCAATAATTTTAAATGCAGAAACCTAGAACATGAGAGTAGCTTTTTTCGGTGATATTGTTGGGAAAACAGGAAGGCAAAAATTAGAGAGTAGTCTTCATCAATTTGTCTCTTCTGAAAAAATTGACTTTGTTGTGGTTAACGCGGAAAATGCAACTTCTGGGGCAGGACTATCTGCAAACCACGCAGAAGATTTGCTGAATGCTTCCGTCGATTGCATCACTCTAGGAGATCATGCCTATGACAAAAAAGAAATAATACCTTTATTAGCACACACAAAACAAATAGTTAGACCAATTAATTATTCAGATGATTGTCCTGGGCAAGGCTGGCAAATTTTTTCGGTAAATGATAAAAAAATACTTGTGTTGCAGGTATTGGGACGTGTGTTTATGAAAAAAAAATTCTTGGACCCATTTCCGTTCTTAGAAGGTATATTTTCTCAATATAAGCTTGGCCTGAATGTAGATTGTATAATTGTTGATGTACATGCAGAGGCAACCTCCGAGAAAATGGCCGTGGGCCATTTCTGTGATGGCAAAGCAAGTTTAGTAATTGGTACTCATACACATGTGCCTACAGGAGACACAAGAATTTTAGACAATGGAACGGCATTTCAGTCTGATGCAGGAATGTCTGGTGACTATAATAGTATCATCGGAATGGATAAAGCCGAACCAATGCGGAGATTTTTGAAAAATCAAATTAGTGGAAGATTTACGCCAGCAAATGGAGAGGCCACTCTGTGCGGAGTAACAGTGGAATTGAATAAAAACGGTACGGCAAAAAAGATAAAAGCAATTAGGATCGGCGGAGTTTTAGGGCACTCAGCATAATGATGAATAATAGTTTTTTTTGTTGTTTTATGAAAAATTTTTATGGTAGAAACTTACATGGCTGGTCATAGTAAATGGGCAAATATTCAGCATAGAAAGGGTCGACAAGACGCGGCCAGATCTAAGTTGTTCTCCAAGTTGTCCAAGGAGATAACGGTTGCAGCAAAAATGGGCGATCCTGATCCAGAAAAAAACCCTAGATTACGTTTAGCAGTAAGAGAGGCAAAATCTAACTCCGTGCCAAAAGATGTTATAGATCGGGCAATTAAAAAGTCTCAAAGTTCAGATTTTGAAAATATGGATGAGATTCGATACGAAGGCTATGCTTCTGGTGGCATTGCAGTGATAGTAGAAGCTTTAACTGACAACAGAAATAGAACAGCATCTAATGTGCGCTCTTTATTTACTAAGTATGGTGGGAACCTTGGTGAAAGTGGGTCTGTGGGATTTCTATTTGATCAGTGTGGGTTAATCGCATTTGATCTCAAGGCACAAAGTGAAGATGAAGTCTTTGAAAAAGCAATAGATGCAGGGGCAGACGATGTTGAGTTTTATGATCAAAGGGCATTTATTTATTGTTCTACAGAAGATTTAAACACCATTGCAAACTTTATGGAGAAATGCCATTTTGAAGATATAAGCAGTAAAATAATATGGAAAGCCAAAGAACCAATTAAAATAGGTATCGAGCAATTACAAAAAGTCGCCAAATTGATCGAAGCCTTGGAAGACGATGATGATGTGAGATCTGTTACTAGCAACTTTGAGGCTTCAGATGAAGACTTTGAAGCTCTTTCAAGTTAAAAATATTATCGTGTAAGGACAATTATGGAAAACATTTTACAGCAACTTGAGAAACGTAGAGAAGAGGCACGACTTGGTGGGGGAAAGAAACGAGTAGAAGCACAGCATGAGAAAGGAAAACTTACAGCTAGGGAACGCTTAGAGGTTTTGCTTGATAGGAACTCATTCGAAGAATTTGATATGTTTGTAACTCATAATTGTACTGATTTTGGTATGGAAACTCAAAAAATTCCGGGTGACGGTGTGATCACTGGGTGGGGAACGATTAACGGTAGGTTGGTATATGTTTTCAGTCAAGATTTTACTGTTTTAGGTGGATCTTTATCAGAAAGTCATGCAAAAAAGATTTGTAAGATTATGGACATGGCCGTTCAAAACAGGGCGCCAGTGATTGGATTGAATGATAGCGGTGGTGCAAGAATACAAGAGGGTGTAGCTTCTCTCGCTGGATATGCGGAAGTATTCAAAAGAAATACTTTGGCTTCCGGTGTTGTGCCGCAAATTAGTGTAATCTTGGGGCCTTGTGCCGGTGGTGCAGTTTATTCGCCTGCTATGACTGATTTTATTTTCATGGTAAAAAATTCAAGCTATATGTTCGTCACTGGTCCAGATGTAGTCAAAGCTGTTACAAATGAGGTGGTAACTGCAGAAGAACTTGGCGGAGCGAAGACGCATACCAGCAAATCAAGTGTTGCTGATGCGGCATATGACAACGATATCATTGTGCTTAAACAAGTGAGAAGATTTTTCGACTTTATTCCACTCAATAATACTGACAAGAGCCCTACTATAGAAGTATACGACTCCATAAACCGATCAGAAAATTCTCTGGATACATTAATTCCTGAAAACCCCAACACACCATATGATATGAAGGAATTGATAATTAAAATAGCGGATGAAAATGACTTCTTTGAAATTCAGAAGGAATTTGCGAAGAACATTTTAGTTGGTTTCATTAGGGTGAACGGGTCAACTGTAGGAGTTGTAGCAAATCAACCTATGGTGCTAGCAGGCTGTCTTGATATAGATAGTTCTCGTAAAGCTGCCCGATTTGTTCGCTTTTGTGACGCATTCGAGATACCAATCTTAACTTTCGTAGACGTTCCAGGATTTCTACCTGGCACCTCACAGGAATATGGCGGTGTAATTAAGCATGGCGCTAAACTTTTATTCGCTTACGCAGAAGCTACAGTGCCTAAAGTTACGGTTATAACAAGAAAAGCATACGGTGGAGCATACGATGTTATGGCATCTAAGCACCTCAGAGGTGATTTCAATTATGCTTGGCCAACTGCTGAAATTGCGGTTATGGGTGCAAAGGGCGCTGTGGAAATAATACATAGAGCGGATCTTGGCGATAGTGGAAAGCTGGAAAATCATAGAAAAGTTTATGAAGAGAGATTTGCTAACCCTTTTGTTGCGGCTGAAAAGGGATTCATAGATGAGGTCATTATGCCAAGAAATACAAGGCGTAGAATTGCGAGAGCATTCGCCAGCCTAAGGAATAAAAAATTATCAAACCCACTGAAAAAACATGACAATATTCCACTATAACGAGGTATAAGATTTTTAAGCATAGGGGATTTCCATCAGGAATTAAGCAAACGAAGGTGCACTTTACTATACGGCGTGAAAATAAAGTTGAGCCTGCTAAAATTTTCAGAAGAGAAAGGTATTCAGATCGACGAAAAAATGACATAATTGCTGACACGGTTTTTCTCTCTCATCTTTATGATTTTTTTGGTGATAAGCCATTTCTGAGAGGGAACCTTGATGCTGGAAGGATTAGCTGGTTATTCGGTAGGGAGATTAAAAGTGCAGAAAAAAACTTCGATCCCAAATCCTATGAGGCTCTTTTGGTTTTAGATGTAAAGGAAATTGAAAAAAATTTTCCTAATGTAATAGGGTAGTAAATTAAAATGTTTAAAAAAATACTTGTCGCAAACAGAGGTGAAATTGCCTGTCGCGTAATTAAGTCAGCCCAAGATATGGGTATAAAAGTAGTTGCTGTTTATTCAGACGCTGACAGGTATTCCCCGCATACCTTGATGGCCGATGAGGCAATATACATAGGAGAAAGTCCTGCGCAAAGTTCTTATCTAGATAAAGAGAAAATTATTTCTGCTATGAAACAAACGGGAGCAGAGGCAGTTCATCCAGGCTACGGATTTCTTTCAGAAAATTCAGATTTTGCTCGAGAAGTTGAAAAAAATAATTTAGTTTTCATAGGGCCTCCAAGCTCAGCAATAGATTCAATGGGTGATAAAATATCATCAAAAAAAATCGCTGAAGAAGCAGGAGTATCCATCGTACCTGGGTTTCTAGGCGAAATTTCTGATGAAAATCAGGCAGAAAAAATCGCTAAAGATATTGGGTTTCCAGTATTAATTAAAGCATCAGCAGGCGGTGGTGGTAAGGGTATGAGAATTGTTAGTTCTGAGAGCGAATTGAAACAAGGTTTAATTTCCTCTCAAAACGAGGCAGAAAAGTCCTTTGGTGATAAACGAGTTTTTATCGAGAAGTATATATCTAATCCTAGGCATATAGAGATCCAAGTACTAGCTGATAAGTTTGGAAATTGTGTATATTTAGGGGAAAGAGAATGTTCGATTCAAAGAAGAAATCAAAAGGTTATTGAAGAAGCCCCAAGTCCCTTCCTTGACAATCAGCTAAGAATGAAAATGGGAGATCAAGCTGTAAGTTTGGCAAAGGCAGTAAACTACTGCTCTGCTGGAACCGTAGAGTTTATAGTTGATGGAGATAAAAATTTTTATTTCCTGGAAATGAATACACGTTTGCAAGTAGAACACCCCGTTACAGAACTAGTAACTGGTTTAGATCTTGTAGAATTAATGATAAAAGTCGCGTATGGGGAGCGATTAAATTTAATGCAAGATGAGGTAAAACTAAAGGGTTGGGCTTTAGAAAGCAGAATTTATGCAGAAGATCCCTATAGAAACTTTCTTCCATCTACTGGAAGATTAACAAAGTTTAGACCCCCTCAAGTATCCGATGACGAGGAAAAAGTAATTAGAAATGATTGCGGTGTAATTGAAGGTGGAGAAATCAGTATTTATTATGATCCAATGATATCTAAGTTATGTTCTTGGGGAAAAACTAGGGAACAAGCTATTTGCTACATGCAGGAAGCTTTGGATAATTATCAAATTGAAGGAATAGGACAAAATATACCCTTTTTACATAGTGTTTATAGGAATATTGATTTTCGCGAAGGCAAGATTTCAACAGCTTTTATAGAAGAAAACTATCCTGAAGGATTTAAAGGTGAGACTCTTTCTGAAGAGGAACGCAACCAATTAGCTGCTTTAGTCGGGTTTGCACAGCATATAAAAAATATAAGAAATCAAACAATTTCAGGAAGAATGAACACTTCTGAGAGGAATACGGATGGTGAATATTTTATAAAGTTTGAGGATCGATGGGTTGCTATCAAAATTCAGATAGGTGACCATGAGCATACTGTTATTGTAGATGACACGCAGTTAAAGTTTGTCACTAGTTGGAAACCGAGCGATGCCTTGATAAGCGCAAGTTTTAACAAAAAAAATATTGTTGCAAATTTAAGATTTCAGGATGAAGGAATTACTGTAGAGTACCGAGGTTTTTTGGATACAGTAGTTGTATGTAACGAAACTGAAAAAGAGTTATTTAAATTTATAAAGGAGCCTGAAGCTATTGATACATCGAAATTTCTTTTATGTCCCATGCCAGGGCTTTTAGTTTCTATGAGTGTAAAAGATGGAGATTTTATTGAGGAAGGTCAAATTTTATGCTCTGTTGAAGCAATGAAGATGGAGAACGTATTTAGAGCTGAGAAAAAAGGTAAGGTTAAAAAAGTCAATGTAGCAGCTGGTGACAGTTTGGCAGTAGATGATGTAATTATTGAGTTTGAATAAGGTATAACATGCAGCACAAAAAACTTTCTGAATGGAAGCATTTAGCCGAAAAAGAATTAAGAGGAAAAAAGTTAGAATCCCTTAATGTTGAAACAGCAGAGGGGATAGATATAAAACCTTTGTATACGGAGACTGATATTGAAGGACTCGAACACTTAAATAGTATTCCAGGTAAAGAGCCGTTCATGAGAGGACCAAGAGCAACGATGTACGCTGGTAGGCCGTGGACAATAAGACAGTACGCTGGTTTTTCTACAGCTGCAGAGAGTAATAAGTTCTATAGAAAAAATCTTGCGTCTGGGCAGAAAGGGATATCGGTTGCATTCGATCTGGCTACTCACCGCGGATACGATAGTGACCATCCAAGAGTTGAAGGGGACGTGGGTAAAGCAGGTGTCGCTATTGACTCTGTAGAAGACATGAAAATCTTGTTTGAGGGTATCCCATTGGATCAAATGTCTGTCTCTATGACGATGAATGGAGCAGTTATACCTATAATGGCAAGCTTTATCGTTGCAGGAGAGGAACAAGGGGTGCCAAGAGAGAAATTAACGGGTACCATTCAGAATGATATACTAAAAGAATTTATGGTCCGAAATACCTATATTTACCCTCCCGAACCCTCTATGAAATTGATTGCTGATATTATAGAATTTACGAGCCAAGAGATGCCAAAATTCAATTCTATATCAATATCTGGCTACCATATGCAAGAAGCTGGAGCTAATTTAGTACAGGAACTGGCATTCACTTTAGCTGATGGGAAAGAATACGTACGAGCGGCCTTATCTAAGGGCTTAAATATTGATGATTTTGCTGGAAGGCTATCATTCTTTTTTGCTATCGGTATGAATTTTTTTATGGAGGTAGCAAAACTTCGAGCTGCTAGAATTTTATGGGCAAGGATTATTAAGGAGTTTAATCCAAAAAAATCTAGCTCATTGATGCTTAGGACACATTGCCAAACCTCAGGTGTAAGCTTACAGGAACAAGACCCCTATAACAATGTGGTTAGAACTGCATATGAGGCACTAGCAGCTGTGCTAGGCGGAACTCAAAGTCTTCATACAAATGCTCTAGATGAGGCTATTGCTTTACCGACGGAGTTCTCGGCAAAAATTGCTAGAAATACTCAATTAATTCTTCAAGAAGAAACTGGCATAACAAATGTGGTTGATCCGCTGGCCGGCAGTTATTACGTGGAAACTTTAACTAACGAACTTTGTGAAAAGGCATGGGAACAGATCCAGGAAATTGAAGAATTAGGAGGTATGACAAAGGCGGTTGAGCTCGGTCTGCCTAAGCGACGAATAGAAGAATCTGCA
Source organism: uncultured Alphaproteobacteria bacterium (assembly GCA_902581005.1). Classification (GTDB taxonomy): domain Bacteria; phylum Pseudomonadota; class Alphaproteobacteria; order Rhodobacterales; family Rhodobacteraceae; genus CACIJG01. The sequence goes on along the minus strand of CACHMT010000003.1, from coordinate 46,749 downwards.
GCAATTCGTCAGGCTAAGGTAGATAGTGGTGAGGAGGTCATTGTTGGAGTGAATAAATACGTTGGGGAGGATGAACAAAACGTTGAAGTCAGAGATGTAGATAACTTAAAGGTACGTCTTGAGCAAATTGAAAGACTAAAAAATATAAAAAGTTCTAGAGATGAAAAAAAATGTATAGCTGCGCTTAATAATATGAAATTAGCAGCAAGAGACGGTACCGGAAACATCTTAGCATTAGCAATTGAGGCTGCTAGAGAGCGAGCCACTGTAGGAGAAATGTCATATGCTTTAGAAGAAGTTTACACTAGGTATTCAACAACAAGTGAAGTTGGTAAAGGGCAATATGTTAAGTCCTTCAAAAATAAAAAGGAAATCGAGCAGACATTAGACATTGTGGATAGCTTTACCAGAATGGAGGGGCGGAAGCCTAAGATGCTAGTTGTGAAAATGGGGCAAGACGGGCATGATAGAGGAGCAAAAGTAATTGCTTCAGCATTTATCGATTTTGGGTTTGATGTAAAGGTAGGTCCTTTATTTCAGACACCATCTGAGGCAGCTGAGGATGCACTGAATGGAAAATTTGATATCATCGGTATTTCAACACAGGCGGCAGGCCATAAAACACTGGCTCCACAATTAATCGAGGAGCTAGAAAAGAGAGATGGACAAGATATGCTGGTAATCTGTGGCGGTGTTATTCCACATCAAGACCATAAATTTTTGAAAGATAGTGGTGTTAGTGCAATATTTGGACCTGGTACTAATATTCCAAGAGCGGCAGATGAGATTATTCAGTTATTATTCAATAAAAAAGGTCGTAACCACTAATTTAAGAGGAAAAATTGGCAAAGAATTTAAAAGAAAATAGCTCCAAAAAAGCTGCGCTTGATTATCATGAGTTTCCACAACCGGGGAAGTTGGAAATTAGAGCGACAAAACCTTTGGCTAATCAAAGAGATCTCTCAAGGGCATACTCTCCTGGAGTTGCCGAGGCTTGTTTGGAAATAAAGGAAGATGAAAATACTGCCTCCAAGTATACCTCGAAAGGAAATTTAGTCGCAGTGATTTCTAACGGTACAGCCGTTTTAGGGTTAGGAAATATAGGACCTGGTGCCTCTAAACCTGTGATGGAAGGAAAAGCCGTTCTATTTAAGAAGTTTGCAAATATCGACTGTTTCGATATCGAAGTGGATGAAGATAACCCACAAAGACTTGCTGAGATAGTATCGTCTTTAGAGCCAACTTTTGGTGCGATAAATTTAGAAGATATTAAGGCGCCGGACTGTTTTGAAGTTGAGAGACTTTGCAAAGAAAAGATGAAAATACCTGTTTTCCATGACGACCAACATGGAACAGCGATAGTGGTAGGTGCAGCAGCGGTTAATGCGATAGAACTATCAAATAGAAAAATTGAAAATACAAAAATCGTAGCGGTCGGGGCGGGAGCATCTGGAATAGCTTGCTTAGAAATGTTGGTGAAATTGGGTGCAAAAAGAGAAAATATATGGCTCAGCGATAGTAAGGGTTTAATTACAAAAAATAGAAGTGAAATAAATGAAGAGAAAAAACGGTTTTCTCAAGATAGTACTTTATCAAATTTAGATGATGTGATTAAAGATTGCGACATGTTTTTAGGGCTTTCAGGCCCAGGTGTATTGACCAGTAAAATGGTTCTCAAAATGAATAAGCAACCAATAATTTTTGCTCTTGCTAACCCTGATCCAGAAATCAATCCAGCTGATGCTCTAAAGGTGGCACCTGATGCGCTGATAGCTACGGGTCGATCTGATTATCCAAACCAAGTAAACAACGTTTTATGTTTTCCCTTTATTTTTAGAGGTGCTCTTGATGTTGGAGCCACACAAATAAATGATAAAATGAAATTAGCCTGTATACATGCCATAGCGAATCTAGCGAGACAAACTTCAACTGCAGAAACTGTAGAAGCATATCAGGGAGAAATTTTAAAGTTTGGCAAAGAGTATCTTATTCCGAAACCCTTTGATCCAAGACTATTGCCGAATGTTGCAGTGGCGGTAGCAGAGGCTGCAATGAAGAGTGGCGTCGCTTCTCGCCCCTTGAAAGATGTGGAGGCTTACAAACAGAAATTAGAAGGATCAGTTTATAAATCTACTATCTTGATGAAGCCAGTCTTCGAAGCAGCAAAAACATCATCTCGTAAGATTGTTTTTGCCGAAGGAGAAGATGAGCGAACACTCAGGACTGCTTTAGCCTTGTTAGAGGAGACGAATGATAAACCCATACTGATTGGGCGACCAAAAGTAGTTGAAAACAGAATTGAGAGATATGGGTTGCCGCTAGTGCACGGTAAAGATTTTGAGCTGGTAAACCCCCAAAATGATCCTAGGTTCAGAGAATATTGGGAAACATATTTAGGAATAATGGAGAGACAAGGCGTCACACCAGCTTTAGCTAGAGAAATTATGAGAACAAACACAACAGCTATCGGAGCAATAATGGTAAAACGAGGCGAAGCCGACAGCTTAATTTGTGGAACTTTTGGACAATATCTATGGCACCTAAAATATATTGAAGAAATTTTATCTGGATACGGATTGAAGCCCGTTGGTGCATTGTCAATGATGATATTAGAGTCAGATGTCTTGTTTGTAGCTGATTGCAATATCCATCCAAACCCTTCTGCGGAAGAGATAGCTGAGATCGTCATTGGAGCCGCACGACATACTAAACGTTTTGGTGTTACCCCTAAAATTGCCCTTTGCTCTCACTCTCAATTTGGTAGCTTAGATACCGACTCAGGAAGACGAATGAGAGGAGCTCTTGATATTCTTGATAGCAAAAAATTGGATTTTTCATATGAGGGCGAAATGCACTCTGACTCAGCACTCGACGAGGATTTAAGGAAAAGAATTTTTAGAGGTAGTAGATTTGCTGGTGCGGCGAATGTTTTAGTATTTAGTAATATAGATGCAGCGAGTGGTGTGCGTAACATTTTAAAAATGAGATCTAATGGGATTGAAGTAGGACCTATCTTAATGGGGATGGGAAATAAAGCACATATTGTTAGCCCATCAATAACCACTAGAGGACTTTTAAATATTTCAGCTTTAGCAGGAACACCTGTTCAAATCTATGGTTAACCAGGAGGATCAATTGAGTTATCAAAAAGTTTATAACGACTGGAAGCAGGACCCTTTAGGATTTTGGAAAAACCAATCAAAAGAAATTACGTGGTACAAAGCTCCTGACAAAATTTTGGATGATAGCAAAAAGCCTTTTTATAATTGGTTCACGGGTGGAGCAATAAACGCTTGCTATAATTGCGTTGACAGACACATCGAGAATGGAAAAGGGGAAGATATTGCAATCATTTATGATAGCGCTATGTGTAAAAAAGTAAGAAAAATTTCCTATTTAGAACTTAAGCAAAACGTGGCAAAGTTAGCTGGAGCTCTAAAAGGAAAAGGCATTAAAAAAGGTGACAGAGTAATTATTTATATGCCAATGATCCCAGAGGCAGTAGTTGCTATGCTTGCGTGCGCTAGGCTTGGAGCCATTCATTCTGTAGTTTTTGGAGGATTTGCTTCAAGTGAGTTAGCTGTAAGGATTGATGATTGTAACGCAAAAGCGATAATTGCGGGCTCCTGTGGTTTAGAGCCTGGCAGAATTGTTCCCTATAAGCCCTTGCTCGATGAAGCGATTTCATTAGCTGATCATAAGCCCGATTTTTGTATTGTTTACCAAAGGGATGAGTTGAGAGCGGATTTGATAGAGGGTCGAGATTTTGATTGGAATGATTTAGTTTCAGAAGCTGATGAAGCTGATTGTGTTCCAGTGAGTGGAGAAGACCCATTATATATTCTTTATACCTCTGGTACAACAGGGCAGCCTAAAGGTGTTATAAGACCTGTTGGCGGGCATTTGGTAAGTCTAAATTGGACTATGAAAAACTTTTATGATATTCGTCCTGGCGAAGTTTTTTGGGCTGCTTCTGATGTAGGTTGGGTTGTAGGCCATTCCTATATAGTATATGCTCCCTTAGTAAGTGGTATTACTAGTATTCTTTTTGAAGGAAAGCCTGTTGGAACACCAGATGCCGGTACTTTCTGGCGAGTAATAAGCGATCACAAGGTTGTATCGCTCTTTACTGCCCCTACCGCTTTCAGGGCAATAAAGAGGGCTGATCCAAAAGGTAACTTTCTCAAAAAGTATAGTTTAACGAGTTTAAGAACACTGTTTTTGGCTGGGGAAAGAGCAGACCCTGATACTATAAACTGGGCAAAGGATTTGCTCCAAATACCTGTTATAGATCATTGGTGGCAAACAGAAAGTGGACACGTGATGATTGGAAATCCTTGGGGTATCGAGCAGCTGGAAATTAAAGTTGGTTCACCATCTGTACCAATTCCTGGTTTCGAGATAGATGTTCTAGATGAGAAAGGTAATATATTGCCTCCAAATCAGCTAGGATCAATTGCTATCAAGTTACCTCTTGCTCCTGGAGCTTTACCCTCGCTTTGGAAAGCTGATGACAGATTTGTTTCGGCATATTTATCAAAATTTCCTGGATATTATGAAACCGGTGATGCTGGGTTGAAGGACGAAGATGGTTACATGTATATAATGGCAAGAACGGATGATGTTATTAATGTTGCAGGCCACAGATTGTCTACGGGAGCAATGGAAGAAATTTTAGCTGATCACAAAGATGTTGCCGAGTGTGCGGTTGTTGGAATAAGTGACGAATTAAAGGGGCAGGTCCCACTTGGCTTGGTTTGTTTAACAGATGGGGTAAATAGACCTGAAGGTGAAGTTAAAAAAGAGCTGGTGCAAATGGTTAGAGAGAGGCTGGGGCCTGTTGCATTTTTTAAGCAAGCACTGATTATAAAACGCTTGCCAAAAACACGATCTGGAAAAATTTTGCGTTCAACCGTATGTAAAATAGCCGATGGCAAAGAATTTAAAGTTCCAGCAACTATAGATGATCCGCTGATTCTAGAGGAAATTAAAGAGGCGCTTGCAACTATAGGATATCCAAAAAATTAAAAATAAGATGAAGCAAAAAAAAACATTACTTTTTTCTAATGCAAAGAGTGTTTTCTCAAATGCCTATGCACCTTATTCAAACTTTAATGTTTCAGTTAGCTTGCTTGGAATAAACGCCGCTATTTACACTGGAGTAAATGTTGAAAACAGCGCATTTCCACAAGGGATGTGTGCTGAGGCGGCCGCAATAGGAAAAATGGTTACTGATGGATGCACTGAAATCGATGAAATATTGGTGATGGCAGACACAAAGAAACCTACAACTCCCTGTGGGGGATGTAGACAGAGACTAATGGAATTTTCAAAACCTTACACGCCGGTTTATCTTTGCAATCTTGAGGATGTTCTAGAAGAAACAACTATGGGGTTATTGCTACCAGGTGCTTTTGATTTGAATACTATTTGATCAAATCTCACTCTCCATATGGTATCCAAATATTCTTAACTTGACTCGATTTTCTTAATAGCAATTTATTGAAGCTTGCATGATAGTTAATCCAGTTAATGTTGTTTCCATTTATCGACCATATTTGTTTTAAATTCGAAATGGAGGCTATATCAATATCAGACTCGTATTTTGGATCTCCAAAATTCCATATCCCATCAACAGAATTATGCTCAGAAAGCGTTTTGATAAGTTCCTCGTATTTTCCAGTTACAATATTAATTGCTGCAGGAGGAACATCTGACGTCTCAAATATTTGATACATATCTACCGCAGGCAAGGGAAAATTTTCTGAAGGAATAACTACTAAGCGATTTCCTTGACAAAGTGCTGCTGCAATGAGAGTGACAAAAGAAGCCAAGGGTGCAAGATTAGGGCATATAACCCCGATAACACCAACAGGTTCGTTAAGTGCAATGGTATTTGCTCTTATTGGCGCTTGATGGACAGCGCCATCGAATTTATCTGCCCACGAAGCAAAGGTAAACAATCTGTTTAAGGCGGTATCAAATTCTTGTATAGGATTTTGACAAAAGGTTGTCGAAGATAACAAACTTATAAAATAATCTCTTCTTTGCGAAAGGTTTTCTGCAATATAAAACATAATTTGTGCTCTAGCATGAGAGCTAAGCACGGTCCAATTCATTTGCTTATTGGCTGCCTCTACAGCATTTCTTATATCTTTTCGATTACCGCGTCCCACCGTCGCTATCTCTTCTCTTTGATTATCAAATATCACTATAGAGTGCCCACTATCTCCTCTCTTTTGTGTGCCGCCAATATACATTTTTCTAGTTTGGTCTATATGAGAAATAGATTTCTTTTTTACTGAAATATTTTTCTTCAATACTCTCGCTTCTTTTATTTGGTAGTGGTCGGAATTAAATTTTAGATATTCATACATTCCCTCTTTCCCACCCTCTCTACCATATCCACTCTCTCTGTAACCCCCGAACCCAACAGCAGCATCAAAAACGTTCGTAGAGTTTATCCATACAACTCCCACTTTTAATTTTGGTGCAATATCCAGCGCAAGGTTAATATTCTCGCTCCAAATACTCGCCGATAGCCCGTAGCGGGAATTATTTGCGAGGGAGATTGCTTCTTCTGGTGTTCTAAATGTCGTTGAAGAAAGAACAGGACCAAATATTTCTTTCTGGAAAATCTCCATTGAAGGGGAAACATTTTTTAGTAGTGTCGGTGGATAAAAGTATCCTTTTAGATTAGAGGGTATATCACACTGGAAGATGTCTGCTCCACTTTCTACTCCTTTATCAACTAAACCTTTAACTCTACTCTGTTGTTCAAAGCTTACTAAAGGCCCCATATCTATACTTTTATCTAATGGATTGCCAAACCTTAATTTTTTCATTCTTGAAAGGATTTTCTTTTCTACCTTTGTACTGATCGTCTCCTGTAATAAAAGCCTAGATCCAGCGCAGCAAACCTGTCCTTGATTAAACCAAATTGCGTCAACTAAACCTTCAACAGCACTATCTAGATCAGCATCATCAAATATGATAAAAGGAGATTTTCCTCCTAATTCTAAAGTTAGTTTTTTTCCACTTCCCGCCGTACTTTTCTTAATTTCTTTGCCAACCTCCGTTGAGCCAGTGAAGGCAATTTTGGAAACATCCTTTTGTTGTACCAGATATGATCCAGTTATTCCGTCACCAGTTACTACGTTTACTACACCTGCTGGCAGCTTAATTCTCCTGCATATTTCTGCAAAATAAAGTGCTGTCAGAGAGGTTTGTTCAGCTGGTTTAAGGATCACTGAATTACCGGCTGCAATTGCAGGGGCAACTTTCCATGCCAACATTAGGAGTGGGAAATTCCATGGGATAATTTGCCCACATATCCCGACGGGGGAATAGTTTTCAAACTCTTCATCAAGTAATTGAGCCCATCCTACATGATAATAGAAGTGTCTTGCTGCAAGAGGTATGTCAATGTCTCTACTCTCGCGAATTGATTTTCCATTTTCTAATGATTCTAAAACAGAGATTGTTCGCGATTCCTTTTGAATATATCTTGCTATAGCATACAAATATTTCGATCTCTGAAAGCAACTAAGCGATTGCCATCTCTCGAGGCCTGATCTTGCAATTTTCACAGAGTTTTTAATATCAGTAATAGTTCCTTGCGAAACCTTAGCGATTTCTTTTTTATTAAAAGGATTAATGGTTTTGAATAAGTTTTTTGGTTTAGTAAATCTACCGCCAATAAAATGTCCGAATTGGCCATTATGCTTAGCAATCCACTCGAGGGCTTCTTTGTCACTCTCAAGAGCTTCTTCATAGCCCATTTTTTTAAAAGAATCTTCAATCTTTTTCATTTACCTACGCCATGCCATGTCTATTAAATGAGGAGTAATGACCTGTCACAAAATGCTCTATCTGTCTCTCGATATCGGAAAGCAAAGATGAAGCACCAACCCTGAAGAGGAAAGGGTGTAGCCATTTTGAACCAAGTTCTTCTTTTACCAGTATCATATGAGATAAACAATCTTTTGCCGATGAAATTCCTCCTGCGGGTTTGTATCCTACTTCAAACCCTGTGCATTCGCGATATTCTCTAATTGCTCTGCACATAACCAGAGTAAAGGGTAATGTTGCGTTTATGCTTTCTTTACCAGTAGATGTTTTTATAAAGTTTGCACCAGCCATCATACAAATCAAGGCAGCCTTCTTCACATTCTTTAATGTCCCTAATTCACCGGTAGCTAAAATAGTTTTAAGACAAGCCGTACCCGAAGCTTCTTTATACTCTGATACTTCATCGTACAGCTTTTTCCAATTTCCAGACAAAACATGTCTTCTTGAGATTACAATATCAATTTCTTGAGCACCACTCCTTATTGACTCTTTTATCTCTGTAATTTTTGTTTTTTTTGGAGTATGCCCCGCTGGAAACCCCGTAGACACAGCAACTACTGGAATAGTGGACCCTTGAAGAGCGCCTAATGCGGTTCGTATGAATTGGTGATAAACACAGATGCCTCCTACTTTTATATTTAAATCTTCTATCCCAAGCTTCTTCAGAAGATCATTGCGTAAAGGAGTCTTGGCTTTATTACAAAGTCGAACTACTCTGCTCTCGGTATCATCACCAGATAGCGTAGTAAGATCCATGCATGTAATTGCCTTAAGTAGCCATGCGACCTGGTTATGTTTTTTCACTGTGCGACGGTTGGTTGCCGAAGCGCATCTTTTTTCTACAGCGCTTTTATTAATCCTAACTTCGTTAATAGCCTCTAGCTGAAAGGGAATGCCCTCATTCTTCACAATCACGTCATCCAATTTTCTTTTATTAAAGTTTTTGTCTAGTGGCATTTTATAATTTTTTGTGATTTTTAGTGCATCAAATTTAGTTGGATCAAATTGTTAGTTTAGAATAGTACAGTAATGCTATAGTATATAGAGTTCGTAACCTATTTGCTACACAAAGAAATAGAGTAAGTGCTACAGGCCAAATTATGTTTATTCAAGATTTGATTAGAAAGAAAAGAGATAAACAGCAACTGACTTCCGCCGAAATAGATTGGTTTATACAAGAATTGTCTAACAATAAAGTTGAACCTGCTCAAACGGGCGCTTTTTTGATGGCATCATGGATAAATGGTTTGAGCGAACATGAAAAAATTAATTTAACCAATTCGATGAAGAATAGTGGAACGGTTTTAAAGTGGGATCTAGACGGGCCAATAGTTGATAAGCATTCCACTGGGGGAGTTGGTGATACAGTCTCTCTAATCCTCGCACCCCTAATGGCTAGTTTAGGTTGTTTTGTACCTATGATTTCTGGCAAGGGTTTAGGGCATACCGGAGGCACTTTGGATAAACTTTCTTCGATACCCGGATACGAAGTAGAGCAAAGTGAAACTGCGTTTCAAAGGATTGTGTCAGAGGTAGGATGCGCTATTGTAGGTCAGACTTCTAAGTTAGTGCCTGCCGATAAAATACTTTACGCTACAAGAGATGTAACCAGTACAGTCGACTCTGTTGATTTAATTACAGCATCTATAATCTCAAAAAAGCTTGCCTCTGGAATACCCAATCTAATTCTGGATGTTAAAGTTGGTAGAGGCGCATTAATGGCAAATATAAAGCAAGCAAAAAAATTAGCTGAAAGTTTGGTTTCTATTGGAAAAGCATCAAATTGTAATACGAAAGCTCTGATAACTAACATGGACGACCCTCTTAGCTCATCAATAGGTAATTCTCTAGAAGTAGAAACAGTAGTCGAAGTTCTATTAGGAAAAAATAAAAATGAATATGCCCTTTTGGACACAACAATAGCTTTATCAGTTGAATTATATTCGATGGTTTACTCGGAAAAAAGCCCATCAGATATAAAGCAGAAAATCTATTCACTTCTTGAATCTGGTCATGTGGCTGAGTGCTTTGAAAAAATGGTATCGGCCTTAGGTGGGCCAAAAAACTTTTTATCAATTTATCAAAAGGTACTCCCGAGAGCTAATTCAGTGGTACCCGTTAAGGCAAAAAAAGAAGGGTTTATTTCTCAAATTAATACAAAAGCATTGGGTGATGTTCTTGTAAAAATAGGTGGAGGGAGACAGAAGGCTTCAGATAAGCTTGACCTATCTGTTGGATTTACAGAGGTAGTGAAATCTGGGCAAGAGGTCAATAATAAAACATCTCTCCTGTTTTTGCATGGTGCTGGCGAATTGTTAACTGCATCTTTGGAAAAAGAAATCAATGATTGTTTTTCTATTTCTGAGAGTGGACCGGTGCAATTAAGGACCCCGATTTTGCGAAAAGTTGTTTAATGGGTAAGGCTATATTGATTGTTTTAGACTCTTTGGGTGTTGGAGGTGCTCCTGATGCTAAGCTCTATAATGATGAAGGGTCCAACACATTCGGTTCTATTGCTTTGGCCTGTTCAAACGGCGATGCGGATATTGGACGGAGGGGAGCATTAAAGATTCCTAATCTTGAGTCTTTAGGTATATATAGCGCTGCAAGGTTATCAACTGGCTTAACCCTTCCGAATACTGATAGCACTGTTGGATCCTATGCTGTAGCTAAAGAGCGTTCTAAAGGGAAGGATACGCCGACCGGTCATCATGAAATAGTTGGTTATACTAATTCAATTGGTTGGTATACTTTTCCTAAAAGTGTACCAGTTTTTCCTAAAAAAGAAATGGATATGCTTATCAAAGAAGCGAAAGTGACTGGTGTTTTAGGAAATAAGCACGCATCTGGCGAAGACATTATTAAAGAATATGGTGAATCTCACATAGACAGTAGGTGCCCAATCGTATATACCTCAGCTGACAGTGTGGTCCAAATAGCAGCCCATGAACAAGTATTTGGATTAGATCGTTTATACAAAACCTGTAAAATCGCCTCTGAAATTTTTAATAATTTGCGGGTGCAACGAATAATTGCGAGACCTTTTCTTGGATGCAATAAAGACGATTTTTTTCGTACCAAAAATAGAAAGGATTTTATATTACCTCCACCAATACAAACCTTATGTGACAAAGTTATTAAATCTGGAAAAAAATGTTTTGGCATAGGTAAAATTGCAGACATTTTTGGACATCGAGGAATAAGCAAGTCTATATCTGGGATGTCCGACGATAAATTATTTGATAAAATGCTGAATGTCATTGAAAAGGCAAACACTGGTGATTTAATATTTGCAAACTTTGTTGAGTTCGATACTTTATATGGTCATAGGAGAGATTTGCCCGGTTATGCAAGAGCATTGGAAAAGTTTGATAAGCAATTACCAAAGCTTTTTTCAATTTTAAATAGAGATGACTTTTTGTTGATTACAGCAGATCACGGAAACGATCCTACCTTTAAAGGAACAGATCATACTAGAGAACAAGTTCCTGTTCTGATAAAAAAACATAATTTGATTAATAAATGTTACGGATTGATTAATTTTTCTGATATAGGGTCGTTGGTAGAAACCTTCCTTAAGTTAGAAAAATACTAATAGGTATTCAATTATGAGCTCATTTGCACTATGTAAAAAAGTTGAATTACATATTCACCTCGAGGGAGCAGCTTCACCGGAATTCGTTAGAGAAATATGTTACGGTAGTAGCATAGAGATTCCAGAAATCTTTGATAAAAATGGGAACTACAAATGGCAGAATTTTGATCAATTTCTTACTATATATGAAATAGTAACGAACATATTTTTAGACGAAAAAAATTTTGAGGCGCTCGTTCGCCACGTACTTGATAAGCAGGTTAAGGAAAATGTTATATATACCGAAGTTTTTTTGGGGCCTCATTTATGGAGTGATCGACCCAATGACCGATGGGAACGTTTTTTAAATATTGCTAGCAAAGTTGCAGATGAGTATGAAAAAAAATATGGTATTTATACCTATTTTATTATTGTTTGTATAAGACATCTTGGTCCTGAGAAGGCTTTAGAAGCCTCAAGGTTTGCCTCGAAGGTTAAAGATAAAAATGTCGTTGGTTTTGGCATGGCCGGAGATGAAACAAAATTCAATACATTAGATTTCATGAGAAGCTTTGAATTTGCTAAAGATTCTGGACTGGGGACAACTACTCATGCCGGGGAGATATGTGGAGCAAAATCTGTGGATGAAGCTATAAAACTTGGAGTAACCAGAGTAGGTCATGGCGTTAGATCATGCGAAAGCGAAGAAACGATAATGAACCTATCAAAAGAGAATATCTTACTTGAAGTATGTCCAGGTTCAAACATAGCGCTTGGCTTATATCCATCACTTGATGATCACCCAATTAACTTTTTATTTAATAGAGACCTACCAATCTCCATTTCGACAGATGATCCTCCTTTCTTTTCTACAAGTTTATCCAAAGAATATCAGGATCTTCATGATGTTTTTGGTTGGGGATTTGAGATCTTTTCGCAAATTAATAGGAAGTCTTTAGAGTTTGCTTTTTGTGAGGCAAGACTCAAAGAAAAATTAATTCAACAACTTTAGGAAGTAAATAAATGGAAAACTTAACTATAATCAACCACCCATTAATTCAACATAAACTTACAGAAATGAGAAAAAAGACAACTTCCTCTAATCATTTTAGAACACTCTTAAAGGAAATAAGTTTACTTCTTGCCTATGAGATTACAAGAAATTTGCCAATGGAAACGATATCTATAGAAACTCCTCTAGAAAGGTATGAGGCACCAACTTTGGCAGGAAAAAAGCTAGCCCTAATTTCTATTCTGAGAGCTGGTAATGGCTTGCTTGATGGGGTTTTAGATCTGATACCTTCTGCTCGTGTAGGCTTCCTTGGTTTATATAGGAACGAAAAAACACTACAACCGGTTGAGTATTACTCTAAGGTTCCTGGTGATTTGAGCAATCGCGTATGTATAGCTGTTGACCCAATGCTTGCGACTGGAGGATCTGTGTCATTTGCTGTTGATTACCTTAAGAAAAAAGGGGCAAAAGACATCAGATTTTTGTGTCTATTAGCTGCACCAGAGGGTGTTGAGGTTATGCAGAAAAATCATCCAGATGTTAAAGTTTTCACCGCATCATTGGATAGATCACTCAATGACATTGGATATATCCTACCGGGGCTTGGAGATGCAGGTGATAGGTTATATGGTACAAAATAGAAGATTGAGAAAAATTTTATCCAGGAATTCTAAGAGTTTCTTGTCTCCTTCCATTAGTAATATGAATTTTATCGAGGTCGATACTTATAACTCTCCAGCCATTCCCAAATTGCTGTCCTACTTTAACTTTAACTGTATTGCCAGAGGATAATCTTATTAAAGCAATTCGTCCCGTTCTTTTACCAAAGACACCAATTAAATTTGTCCTATTTAATTCTATCAAATTGCGTAGTGTTGAATTTCCGACTATAGAGGCCCTCCTAGGTATGCTTGGTGGCTTGCTTCTGACATTTAAGTTTCTGATTGAGCTAGCAGCAACTTTTTTCAATTTACTGACCTCCGTGGGCATTCCAGGAGGAATATCAACAAATGTCACTGCTCCAGTAGACTTAGTAGGATCGTCTAAAACTTTAATTGAGTCAATTATATTTGGCTTTATGGTAGGTTTTTTGCCATTCCATAAGGTAAATTGTATCGAATCTTTTCCTTGATTACTTTTTAACAACTTAACATCAATACCTTGCTCTTTCAGTTTTACATTTAATTGATGATTTAAAATCAGTTCATTGCCATAAGTGGGTACAAGAGTGCTAATCAAAAATTCTTCTTGGATTATATTTGCGGGTCTTATCAAAGCTTTATTTTCATCATTTATAAAATTAAATCCAATCATTCTATTGGAACTTAGAATATTTGGTTTTTTGACGTCAAAGAAGATTAATGGAAGCGTACTAGCTCTTCTAGTTGCCGTTGTAATTAGAATTTTAGTTAAAGATAGATCTGAAAAAACCTCTTCAATAACTATTTTTTTGTATTCATGATTTATACTCCTTTCTTTTTTTGGATTATCAAAAACCATCTTCATTTTTAGGCTATTTGAAATAGTTTTTGATGGATTAGATTGTTTATCTTCTCGATGTTTTGAATATGAAAAATTTTTATCTATTTTCGGAAGCGATCCATGTACTTTTTTTTGCTGTTTCGCAAAAGAACTTAATAATGCCACTTTTTCCAATTTAGCAAATTCTTTAAAGTCATCGAACTTGATTGGGTTTTCGGGAATTGACATTGGATTATTTATCTCTCCAATGTTTAGTTCTTTCAACTGTACTGTTTTTTGGTTTGCATTAAATTGGGATTTTACCGAGAATTTATTATAAGAAAAAATTTTAGGAGAGTGATTTTTAGGTATTTGAGGAAGATCTATATGATTTGGATCTTTTGCTTCAAAAATTGATATATCTAGTCGCGTAGAAGAGGTTTTCTTTGCTTTCGCCAATAAAGTAAGTTCGGGTTTCAAGTTATTTTCTTTATCTCTAAATTCTCTAGAGTCAGCTAAATAATTATAGGGCTTATTATTAGACCTATATTCCAAAAATGTGGAAGTCAGCGAAAATAAAAAACCAGCAAATAGTAAAAAACTGATTATTGATAGAGCCCGTTTAAATGTTTGTCCTTCAAGATCAAATAGTCTTTTTGAACTATTATCATTAAAAAAAACGGGACTTTTTTTAAATCCTGATATCTTACTTGAAGCAATATATCTTTCAGGCCGAAATCCTGCTCTTTTCACGAAATTTCTGGACTCAGTTATAGAATTTGCAGATATGGCCGCAATTGGAATAGTGCTTCTTGTGGACGAGTCTCCGACCGCTATTAATAGTTCATTTTCATTCAGGCCACATCGTTTAGCTGTTACTTGTTTACAATATTGAATAGAAAAATTGTCTTCAATAACGATAGTTTGTGAAAGGACTAACTCTCGAGGTAGAAGGACGTCTACTATTGGTTTTTTTGTTGATAAAGCCGCAGCTTGATTTCTTAGTGAAACTAGGTCTTTTTCAAGGTTTTTTGATGATGGGTCAACTGATCCAAGCACACTCCAAGTTTTCTTACTGCCTTTTTTTAGAAGCTGGATTGATGTTTTTGATAAATTTAGAGCTAGCTTATTTTTATTCATTTCACTTTATCTTAACGATCTTTAAAAGCGAATATAATATATCATAAATTAGATAGCTAGAAAACTATTGGGAGAAGGTCTGATTAAACGTCATACAGTTTATTTGATTGAATGTTGAAAAGTGTTATTCCAACGGCTGTCGATACATTTAGTGATGAAAACGTGTGGTTACCATCTATAGATAACAACATATCACAGTATTCTTTTGTCAAACGCCTTATCCCTTTCCCTTCTGCTCCAAAGACAATTGCAATATCATCATTTCCTTTCTTAAATGAAGATACTTTCTCTGTTGCGGTTTCATCAAGCCCTATAATAATATATCCAAGTTTCTTTAATTTAACGATCGTTTGTGCAATGTTCGTAGCTTGTATGTAGTGTACTCGTTCAAAGGCCCCTGAAGCTGCTTTTACAAGGCTTCCATTTTCTCTTGACCCGCCGTTTAGAGTGTTAATTATAGCATTGCAATTAAAGAATAGGCTTGATCTGATGATAGTTCCAACATTTTGTGGATCACTAACCTTATCTAGAATAATAATTAATTTAGCCTGCTTATTTTTATGGATCTCATAAATGTCACTTGGCTGTTTTAAGGGACTTACTTTTAAAATAGCTCCTTGATGAACTTTATTTTCTGAAATTGGTAAATTTTTTGATTTATCGAGATTAAAAATGGGTATGTTAGGAATTGCATAATCGGAAAATATTTTAGCTCTTGCATTTTGACTAATCCATAGCTCATGTATTTTACGATCAGGATTTTTTATTGCAGCCTTTACGGCGTGCAAGCCAAACATATAGTAGGCGCTATTTTCTTTAATATTCTTAGTTCTCTTACTATACATGCCCATTTTTTAAGTATTAATTCATATTAAACTTGTATCTTTCTATTTACACTTAGCTATATCAGATGTAAAACGCTTTTACGCCATCTTCAAGGAGGGGTGGCAGAGCGGTCAAATGCAACGGACTGTAACTCCGTCGGGGAAACCCTACATAGGTTCGAATCCTATCCCCTCCACCATGCCACAATATTCGCATATCTAATGTGAGAATGTGATTTTTATAAACAAAAAATATTCCATGTCGTTATTTTTGTCAGGAAATATGTTTCAGTTTTTTCCTTCAACAGGGAGGTCTTTTAGCATCTATAAAAGATCTCCCCTTTTCACCGATATTTTCAAAGCTTAAATTATTTTCTAAAATGAAAATGCCTTGTGCAAATAAAGTATTTTTTTCAGTTTAAGAAAAACAAAAAGTTTAGTTGAGTGCGACAAATGAAAAACAAATGAGTTTGACTTAATTTTCTTGATAGTGTAGCTATTTGTTTAACATGTGTCGCCTTAATAACCAACTAGGAAATTGGTTTGCGACTTAAGTGTTTTTAGCATTATATTTTCAACGGGGTCAATAACCAATGATTAAATGCAAAGACCGCTAAAGATGATGAAGAAAAAAAATATTCAAGAAATTGGTAAATTTGTTATAGAAACTGAGGCATCGGCGCTCTCGAAGCTAGCCAGCGATTTGCCAGCGGATTTTTCAGCGGCTATTGATGCTGTGCTTGAAACCAAGGGTAGAGTTGTTGTATCAGGTGTTGGAAAGTCTGGGCATGTTGGTAGGAAAATTGCAGCTACGTTGGCTAGCACAGGCACACCAGCGGGCTTTGTGCACGCAACAGAAGCGAGCCATGGTGATTTAGGAATGATCACTCCAAACGACTTCTGCTTGCTTATCTCGAATTCTGGAGAGACATCGGAGCTTTACGATATTTTAGCCCACACCCGTAGGTTTGGTATTCTGACAGCGGTTATTTCTTCTTCGAAAAATAGCACTTTAATACAAGCTGCTGACTTTAAGCTGCTACTAACTGATGCCCCCGAAGCCTGTACCATTGGTATGGCTCCCACAACATCAACTACACTCACGATGGCTTTAGGAGATGCATTGGCTGTTGCGCTAATGGAGCAACGAGATTTTAAGCCAGAAGATTTTAAGGTTTTGCATCCTGGAGGCAATCTTGGTTTGCAGATGTTAACGGTGTCACAACTGATGAGAAAGAAAAATGAAATGGCAATCGTAAAGGAGGACTTGAGTATGAGTAGTGTTGTTTCCTGTATGAACCAATCTGGATTTGGCGTTGCAATTTTAGTGGATGAAAATGGAATGCTTTCAGGAATAATAACGGATGGAGATCTAAGAAGAAACATTTATGATATTCTCACTTTTTCTCCGAGAGACATAGCCACGTTAAATCCTACATCGATAAAGCCAACTGATTTAGTGTCTGTTGCTTTAGAAAAAATGGAAAAATCTAAAGTTTATGCAATTGTTGTAATTGAGAATGGTAAGCCTATTGGATTACTACGCATGCATGATGTTTTACGCTCAGGTATTAAATGAAGACAGTCATCATTATTCCAGCGCGTTACTCTTCTGTAAGGTTTCCTGGCAAACCTCTTGTAAAGCTTTCCATTGGACAAGGGCTTCAAAAAACACTAATCCAGTTGTCCTGGGAGGCCGCTTGTAGAGTTAAAAATGTGGAACACATTGTTGTGGCAACGGATGATGAAAGAATTAGAACTGAAGCAGAGTCTTTTGGTGCTAAGGTTGTGATGACCTCAGAGAAATGCAAAAATGGAACAGAGCGTTGTGCAGAAGCGTTGAAAAATCTAAATTTAAATGCTGATTTGATCGTGAACTTACAGGGAGATGCTCCGTTAACTCCAGAATGGTTTGTCGAAGATTTGATCGAGGCTTTTAAAAAAAATCCAGATACCCAAATGGCCACACCCGTTTTGAGATTAGATAGAGATTCTTTGAATTCTTTTAGGCTTGATAGAAACTCTGGTCGAGTGGGAGGCACTACCGTAGTATTTGATAGTGACAACAACGCTTTATATTTTTCGAAAGAGATAATTCCATTCTTCGATGAAAAACGCTCAATTCGAACAGAAGCTAGTCCGATATTTCACCATGTAGGCGTGTATGCCTATCGGCCTGAAATCCTTTCGAAATACTACACATGGGAAGAAAGTAATCTTGAAGCACTGGAGGGATTAGAACAATTAAGATTTCTCGAAAATAGATGTGCTATAAAATGTGTTTTAGTTGATAGTAAGGGTAGAACTTTTTGGGAACTAAATAACCCCGAAGATGTTATGAAAATTGAAAAAGCAATACGCAAGATATAAATTAAATAGGAAGAAAAATGAAAACACTTAAAATATTTATCGGTTACGATCCTAAGGAGGCCGTCGCATTTCATGTCCTTAGTCATTCTTTGTTAGAAAGAAGTTCCAAACCTATTTCAATTGTACCTATTAATTTACGAAATTTGAAAGCCCTATATTCTAGAGAGCATGATCAGCGTCAATCGAACGAATTTTCTTTTTCTAGATTTCTGGTGCCTTATCTGTGTAATTACGAAGGGTTTAGCGTCTATATGGATTGCGACATGCTAGCTTTAGGAGACATTAGTGAGGTGTTAAATGATATAGATGAGAATCATGCAGTGTCTGTGGTTAAGCATGATTATGAGTCAAAGGTTAAGGTGAAATATCTTGGAAATAAACAATACAGTTACCCGAGAAAAAACTGGTCCTCGTTTATAGTTTGGAATTGTGCCCATCCGTCGAATAATGCAGTAAATCCTGACTTCATTGGGGACGCCGATGCAGCAACGCTTCATAGATTTCTTTGGTTGAAAGACGAAGAAATAGGAGAGCTTTCTGTAAAGTGGAATTGGTTAGTAGGCGAATATGATAACCCAACGGAAGATATAAAGGTTCTGCACTGGACCTTAGGTGGGCCTTACTTTGACGATTATTCAAATACCGAGTTTTCAGATGAATGGAGAAAAGAGTTTGAATCTATGACATTTTGCAAACAGCTCTAAGGATGCTTAAGGTATATTGATTTACCGATTTAATATTCGTTATAAAAATCAGGGCTCATTATTGCAGTTCTACTGCTTTGGTGATAGCAGTATATTGATTTTATAAAAAGGGAAAACTGGCCTATGAGTTTTCATTGTATTGCATGCAATAGCGATATTAGTACTAGCCACACAATGAAAGATGCAAAAGCGGGAGATTTTATTTCGATTGCTTGTTGCCAAAATTGCGGATTGGTTCAGCTTAAAGATGTGCCAAATGAACTGGATCTTTTTGATTTTTATAAGTCGAAATATAGGATTGAGTACAAAAAGCAGGACCGACCTAGTCCGAAACATGTTTACAGAGCGGGAGCCCAGGCGATATCTAGGCTGAAAAAAATTGCACCTTTTATAAGGGAAAACACAAAATTACTAGATATTGGATCTGGTGGAGGAGAGTTCACTTATCTTGCTTCTTGTATGGGCGCTGACGCCTCTGGAATTGATCCAAGTAGTGGCTATTTGGAATTTGGAAAAAATCATTACTCGATTAACGTAGAACAGAAACAAATTTCTCAGTTGGAAGACACACAATCGTACCAAATAGTAACTATGTTTCATGTTTTGGAACATCTACCAAATCCATTGAAAGTAATTAGAAAAGTACATCAAATACTTAAAGTCGGAGGATTGTTTGTTATAGAGGTACCAAACCTCGAGTCAAAAACTACTTCCCCTTTCAATCATTTTTTTAAAGCTCATATTTGTTATTTCACGAGCTTATCTTTAATAGGCTTATTAAAAGATAACTTTTCTATTGAGTATATTGAAAATAATGATGTTATTTTTTTAGTTTGCCGTAAAGCTATTGGGAGGATTTTCAAAAGACCAAATAATCGTGACTTGGAGGCTGTAAGGCTGGCGGAAACTAGACTAAAACATAAAAGACTTCGAGAGTATATTATGAATGGAGGTTTGTTGAAAGGTTTTAAAAAAATACCTGTGGCTTTTCAGGAGAGATATTTTTCATATGGGAAGCAACCCAAGAGAATTCTAGATTTACTTCTGATGCGGTATAATCAATCATAACTGTAATTGAAGAAATATTCTTTAAATGCTTGATAAACTATCTTTAAATCTATACCTCTTCTTAACTTTCTTGGCTCTACCCTTCGTTGAAATTATTTTGATTTGGCGTATTTACAATGCTAAAGAACATCCAACGAGATGGAGGGAAAAGCTTGGCAAAACAAACTTAGCGCGTCCCTCCGGGAAACTCATTTGGCTCCACGCTGTTGGATTGGGGGAAGTGTTGGCCTTAAGAGGGCTCATTGAAGAGCTTCACAAGAATGAAGAAAAGCTAAATTTCCTCGTGACTTCATCTACTGTTTCATCGGCAGATGTGTTCGAGAAAAATAATATGCCTAACACTATTCATCAATTTCTACCGTACGATCTAGGAATTTTTTGCAAACGGTTTTTACGTCACTGGTCTCCAGATTTTGTGATATGGTCAGAACAGGACATTTGGCCTGGTATGTCTTCTTTGGTTTCTAAGTTTGGCATAAAACAGGTGCTTGTAAATGGAAGAATGACCAATGAATCCTTTAGTCGCAGGAACAAGGTAAAATCTTTACATAGAGTCATTTATAAGCGCTTTGAATTTATATCGGCGCAGGATCTTTCCTCTAAGAAATTATATGAGAAACTGGGTGCTTCATGTACACTTCGAACCGACGGATCTTTAAAGCCACATTGTCCACCATTGGTTTTCGAGGAAGACAAACTTAAAATTATAAAAAAAGCAACCTGTAACACAAAAGTTTGGGTTTTGGGTTCTAGTCATGCTGAAGATGAAAAAATAGCGATCCAAGCCAAGAAATTATTAAAAGACCATAATATAAAAAATTTATTGGTTTTGGTCCCAAGATTTCCAAATAGAAGAAAAGAAATAATAAAATCTCTTAAAAATTTTAAAGTAAGGATGCAAAGTAAAGGAGAAATCCCAAATCAAAAAACTGAAGTCTATGTTGCTGATTCTATGGGAGAAATAGGATTGTGGTATAAAGCTTCTAAAGTTGTGTTTATCGGAGGAACTTTCTCCAGCGTTGAAGGTCATAACCCTTGGGAAGCCATAAATTTAGGTTGCACAACTATTTTTGGGCCAAAATATTCAAACTTCAATGATGACTTTAAATTATTAAAACGTTTAAATCTTGCTTCTCAGATTACTAGTTCCAAGGATTTATTTGAAGTTTTATCTAGAAAAAATTATGTTCCAATCTCTAAGTGTTTAGCGAAACTAAAGACTAAGCTTGAGAAAGATATAAACATTCTTGTCAAAGACTTACTGTATTTAATAAACAACTAACGTAAGTAGTTTAATTCTGTATGAATAGATCAATCAAGTACTGATCAAATTGATAATTATAATATGAAAAAGAAAGAATCAGATAGATACCGCAATTGTACTGGAACAAAGGAGGTTAAGTGCTTGATATTTGACTGTGATGGAACCCTAGCTGAAACCGAAGAGGCCCATAGAAACGCGTTTAACAAAGCATTTCAGTCTAATAAACTAGGTTGGAATTGGGACCAACACATTTACAGAAGATTACTTCGAGTAGCAGGAGGAAAAGAAAGAATTCAATTTTATAATAATAGTTTTTCATCAAAATCAAAACAAATAAGTAGTAAAGATATTGAAGAAATTCATCTTCAAAAAACTAAATTTTATATGCAATCAGTATCTCAAGGTTTTGTACAATTGAGACCAGGGATAAGGGAATTTTTGGAAAAAGCAAAATATAATAAAAAGAAACTAGCTATTTCCACATCGACAAGTCGTGATAACGTAATTTTGTTACTTAAGTCTTGTTTGAATGAAAATCCAGAAGATGTTTTCTCTTTTATATCAACGGGAGATCTAGTAAAAAAAAAGAAGCCCAGTCCGGATTTATATGAATTGGTATTAGAAGAAATGAACTTAATGCCAGAAGAGTGTCTAGCATTTGAAGATAGTAGAATAGGTCTTGCTTCTGCAAAGAGAGCTAATATCAATACTGCTGTAAACCCGAGTCGATATAGCGTAGGAGATAATTTGGACGAAGCAGATTATTTTCTAACAAGTTTTTTATTAGAACAATTCCCCAAGAGTTTGCGTAGAATACTATCACTTTAGGTTATCGACCTAATTATGGTCAAAATCTTATGAGATATTAAAATCGATAGAAATACCATGCTAGAAATAACTATTATATTTATCAGACGCCAGCTTCTTTGGTTATTAATAAAATTTGCAAAGTAAGATGATGCGTATCCAAGAGAAAAAAAATAAATAAAAGATGCAGTGGATGCGCCAATTGCGAAGAAAACTTTTTCATTAAATATTAACTCTCTTGAAAAACCGCCAATTATAAAAATGGTATCCGAATAAACATGTGGGTTTAGATAAGTGAAAGCCAGTGTTTTAAGAACGACTTTCCCAATATATTCCTCCCGATATGCCTCATTGAATGAATATAAATTTGAAGAGTAATTAAGTTTATTCCAAATAAAATTTAAAATAAAAATCAGTAGTAACAAATTTAGTATTAGTTCAACTAATGGATTTGTTTGCGAAAAATAGTAAAAAGCCGCTATTCCAATGACTATAAATATACAATCAGATATAGAGCAAATTGAGCAAACCAAGAACACATGATTTCTTTTTAGCCCTTGCTCAATTACAAAGAGATTTTGGGGCCCTACCGCCAAAATCAAACTCATCCCCAAATAAAATCCAAAAAGAAAGTTTTCCATAAAAGAAAAACTTTAATTTAATGAGGCTGAAATGACAATCAGAGAAAAAATCTCTATTAAAACTACGCATAGGCCTAATATATCGCCGCTTAGCCCCTTATTGAACGGAATAATAAACTTCACAAAAAGGTATAGAAATGCGCAACCAAATATAGTGGTAATAAGTATGGCTGGCAATCCGGCAGGTATAATCCAAAACATACAGAAAATCCCACATAAAATAATGGTTCTATTATCAACTTTTTTAAGGTGTTTCGTTAGGCCAGCCTGTTTTGACAGATCGCAGTAGTTCACCAAAAGTAAAATTGAGAACCTACCTAGACTTGAACATGCGATTAGACCGCAAGCCAATGCAAGGCGAGAGTCTAATTCTAACATGAGTAAAAATTTGAGTAGGAATACTATCATTAGCGCCAATACGCCATAAGTCCCTAGTCTACTGTCTTTTAATATTTTCTGTCTGGTGGTATGGTCCTCGCCCGCCAAACTATCAAAGAAATCTGCAACTCCATCTTCATGCAAAGCACCCGTTAACAATATGCCTACCGACAAGGAAATCAGTACTGATACTTGACGATTGATACCAATCCCTTCAAAAACACATATCAGCAGAAATAAAAAAAAACCTATCGAGGCTCCAACAATAGGATAAGCCCATTGACCTCGATGGATCTCAATATTTTGATTAATTGAGAAAATGTTATTAATTGGTATTCGTGTTAAAACTATTGTAGCGATAGATATATCTTCGAGAATTTCATTTATTTTCATTATTGTGCATTAGTATTTTAGTTTAAAATAACTGTTACATTATTACAGGTGTCATTATATTTTTTTTGGAATGTCGATCAAGTGTTTCTACTTCCCGAAAGCTCGTCAATAATAAAATCTTTGAATGCTTCCACCCGTTTAGATTTTTTTAATTCTTGCGGGAAGGCAATATGTACGGGCACCATGTCTGATTGAAATTCTGGTAGAACCTGCACCAATTCAGGAAAATCACTAGCTAAGTAATCAGGTAGCGTACCGATTCCAAGTCCATTTCTTACTGCTCTAAATATTCCGTAATAATTATTTAGAAAAAGTAGAGAAAAGTTTTGTTTGTCAAGAAACGGCGCAATCCACTTTTGGCCTGCTGTAATTTGAGCTGAATTGGGGGAGTAGCAAATCAAGCGATGATTTTCTGCAAGATCTTCAATTGTTGATGGCGAACCGTTAGATTCTAAATAACTTTGAGTAGAATAAAATTTTATCCTTACACTTATAAGCTTTCTTTGGATTAAGTCAGCTTGACTTGGTGATTGCAGCCTTATAGCAATATCCGCCTCTCTCATAGAAAGGTTTAGAAGTTTTTCTTCCAACATTAAATTTATTTGAATATTTGGATGTCGTTCGTACAGCTTCTTTAATCTTGGAGCCAGCCAAAGAGTACCAAAACCGGTAGTGGTTGTAACTTTAAGCTCTCCAAAAGCAGTCTCTTTGCTATCGTTTATTTTCGCCAATGTTGAATTTATTTCCAAATATATTTTGTTTGCAGACTTAAATAACAATTCTCCCTGTTCAGTAAGGAGTAGCCCCCTTGGGTGTCTATGAAACAAAACTACTTTTAAGCTATCTTCTAGTTTTTTTATTTGCCTACTAATAGATGATTGCGATAGGTTGAGACGCTTACTAGCGTCTGTAAGACTACCTTCATTCGCAACCAATAAAAAAATTCTTAACCTGTCCCAATCCATTCTCTTGCCAAATTCAAAATTTGCATTAATTTTCAGTGATCATTCAATACTTTTATATAGTGATTAAATCTGATAAACTACATAAATTAATATAAAATTAAAAGATCGGTTATGACAATTAATAAAGTCTCGCTAAACGATAGATTTGATGTTGCAAAAAAGATAGTTATCGCTTCAGGTACGCAGGCTCTTGTTAGATTGATGCTCAATCAGGCTGTTCGTGATAGGGTTAATGGAATAAATTCAGCGGGCCTAGTAACGGGTTATAGAGGCTCACCACTTGGCGGTGTTGATGCAACGTTTACTAAGGCTGAAAAGTTTCTTAAGAAAAACAATATAAAATTTCAATATGGTTTGAATGAGGATTTAGCCGCTACAGCAATTTGGGGGTCTCAGCAAACTGAATTGCGTAATGAAGGAAAATATGATGGGGTTTTTGGTCTTTGGTATGGTAAAGGCCCAGGCGTTGATAGATGTGGAGATGTTTTTAGACATTCGAATTTAGCTGGTACATCTAAGTATGGCGGCGTACTAGTGGCAATGGGTGATGATCATTCCGCAGAAAGCTCAACAGAGTTGCACCAGTCAGAATATGCCCTTGTAGATGCAATGATGCCTATTCTTTCACCAGCTGGCGTTCAAGATATTTTGGATTTTGGTATTAAGGGGTGGGCTCTCAGTAGATACTCTGGTCTTTGGGTAGGCATAAAATGTTTGAAAGACACAATAGAAGTCACAGAAGTTGTTGATGCTGCATATGACAGAATAAAGATAGTTGACCCTCAAGATAAAGACCACGAAGAGCTGAATATAAGATTGGGCGATACACCTCCAGCTAGAGAAGATCGTTTGCATAACAAAAAACTTAGAGCAGCAAAGATTTTTGCAAGAGCCAATAAGCTAGATAAAGTTGACTATTCACCTACCGAAAAGAAAATAGGAATAATTTCAGCTGGAAAAAGTTGGCTAGACACAGTCCATGCCCTAAGCCTCCTAGGCATAGATAGAGAGGAAGCAGAAAAATATAAACTAACGACTTTGAAATTAGGAATGGTTTGGCCGATTGATGACAGTTTTGTGAAAGATTGGGCTGACGGACTTGATAAGATTTTAATCGTTGAAGAAAAGCGAGGTCTTATAGAGAGCCAAGTTAAAGAAGCTCTTTATGGGATGGTGAATAGTCCAAAAATTATTGGGAAGCATGATGATAATGGAGAGTTATTACTTCCCTCGAATGGTGTCTTAGACCCCATTATCGTTGGGAAAGCTATAGCTAATAAATTAATTGGATCATCGAAATCAGAGAAGCTTGAAAATGCACTGAATTCAATGTCAATAGGCTCAAGAAGTGAGGCCAATACACCCGCACCTGACAGGATACCGTACTTTTGTTCAGGCTGTCCTCACAATAGTTCAACAAAAATTCCTGAAGGCTCAATTGCTTACGCCGGAATTGGATGCCATACAATGGCTATATGGATGGATAGAGCGACGGACGGTCCAACGCATATGGGTGGAGAAGGCATTAATTGGATAGGACAGGCACCCTTTTCAAATAGAAACCACGTGTTTCAAAATCTTGGAGACGGGACCTACAACCATTCTGGGCTTTTGGCCATCAGAGCTGCTGTGGCCTCAAATGCTAATATAACCTACAAAATATTATTTAATGATGCCGTTGCAATGACTGGAGGACAGTCGCATGAAGGAGATCTTAGCGCAGATGAAATAATAAAGGAGTTAAATGCTGCAGGTGTAAAACGAGTAGTAGGAGTATTTGATGAAAAGGAAGAGTTTGATCTTAATGACTATCGAAACCTCTGCGAAATGGTACCTCGATCGGAACTTATGCGAATACAAGAGGAACTAGCGTCAACCTTGGGTGTAACAGCAATTGTTTACATTCAAACCTGTGCCGCTGAAAAAAGGCGCCGTAGAAAAAAAGGCTTGTTCCCGGATCCAAACAAAAGAATTTTTATAAACTCTGAAGTTTGTGAAGGCTGTGGAGATTGTGGTATTAAATCCAATTGTGTTTCAATCCTTCCCGAGGAAACAGAGCTCGGTAGAAAACGAAAAATTGACCAGAGCTCCTGTAACAAAGACTTTTCTTGTGTTAATGGCTTCTGCCCAAGTTTTGTGTCAGTAATTGGGGCTGAGATAAAGAAAAGTTCCACTGAACAGTTGAAAATACCCGACATTCCCGATGTAACAGTTCCTAGCATTGATAAAACATACAACATCGTGGTAACAGGGATTGGAGGTACTGGAGTTGTTACTATAGGGGCATTGTTAGGGATGGCATCACATATAGAGGGGAAAGGAGCTGGAGTGATGGAAATGGCTGGTCTTGCACAGAAAGGTGGAGCAGTTCATATTCATTGTAGAATAGCAGAAAGCCCGGAGGATATTAGTGTTGTCAGAGTAGCATCAGGTGAAGCGCACACTTTGATTGGTGGTGATCTTTTAGTGACAGCTGGTGATAAAACACTGTCCCTTTTAAGGCGAGATAGATCAAAAGTTGTCTGTAATGAAATGGAAGCAATTACAGGTGAATTTACTCGTGACACTGAGTTTGCTTTGCCATCAGATGGGATGAAATTAGCCCTTAATGCTAAAGTGGGTCCTGATAGCGTACAATATATTGATGCAAATAGAATTTCATCAAAGTATTTAGGAGACACTATATTTTCAAACACTGTACTACTAGGAATGGCGTACCAATCCAAGTTGTTGCCGCTAAAGAGAGAAAGTTTATTAGAGGCTATTAGGTTGAATGGAGCTGCTGTGGATGGAAACCTATTAGCTTTTGAATTGGGGAGATATTATGTATATCAGCCGAATTTTTTCCAGGAAGCAAAAGTGGAGGATATTAACGAGGTAAATTATAATTTTGAGTCAATACTGGCGTACAGATCCAAAAGGCTTGAAGGTTATCAAAGTAAAAAACTGGCAAAAAAATATGAGCAGCTTTGTAATAAAGCAAAAGACTTAAATGAAAACTTAGGCTCTTCTGTTGCTCGCGGTTACTATAAGCTAATTGCGTATAAAGACGAGTATGAAGTTGCTAGACTACATACCGAATATTTGGAAAACCAAGTTAAAAATAGTTTCTCAGGATATAAACAACTGAGATTTAATTTGGCACCTCCACTGTTTTCCAAAAGGGACAAGAATGGACATCTTATAAAAAAGGAGTTTGGTCCTTGGATGTTTACATTAATGAAGCTATTAGCAAAAGGTAAATACTTACGTGGTACTTGGCTAGACCCTTTCCATTTTACAAAAGAACGTTTGACAGAGAGAAAATTAATCAGTCAATACGAAAGAGATGTTGATTATATAATAGAATATTATAATGAAAATAATCACGATGCTTGTATCAACCTGGCTCTTTTACCGTTACAAATAAGAGGCTTCGGTCATGTTAAAGAGCAGGCTATAGATAAATCCGATAAGATTAGATCAAACCTTAAGGCGATCATCTCTGGTAATCACTCCGATCAAAAGCTTTCAGCAGCTGAATAACTGGAATTCGTTCTAACCATACTATATAAAGGCGTATGTTCGGAATAGATTTATTTTCTTCGTCAATTATTTTTAGCGCGATACTTTGTTTATTTGCAGGTATACTGAGTTTTCTATCGCCTTGTGTTTTGCCCATACTCCCTCCATATTTGGCATATATGGCTGGGACAACCGTTAGTGAAATAAAAAATAATAATGAGACTATTAAAAAAGGTGTCTTGCTAAGCGCCATTAGCTTTTCAATTGGTCTTTCAGTTGTCTTTATTCTTTTGGGCTTAGCCGCCAATTCGATGGCATCAATATTTATTCTTTATCAAAATGAATTAAGAGTTGGTTCAGGAATTTTAATCATAGTATTTGGGCTACACTTTATCGGACTACTAAGAGTAACTTTTTTGCAAAAAGAATTTCGGCTTAACATTGATATTAAGCAGAGAGGAAATTTACTACCACCATTTTTTTTAGGGTTAACTTTTGCATTTGGGTGGACCCCATGCATAGGACCAATACTTGGCTCAATATTGGCCATAATAGCACAAGATACATCTGTTTTAAGAGGTTTAGTTTTAATGATATTTTACTCCTTGGGACTTAGCCTTCCATTTATAGGTGTAGCCTATCTTTTGATTAGGGGAGTATTTATCACAAGATTTATTTCCCAGTACTCTTTATATATCGAGCGGGTCACTGGCGGGTTCTTGATAATTATTGGTCTTCTATTTTTAAGTGGATCTTTTCAGGTGATTGGTTTTTTTATTTTAGAGTACCTACCTTTTCTGAGTGTGTTCGGCTAGCGTTACTAAATCATATTTTTGGGATTTACAATTTTAGTAAATTCCTTGTCATCAATTAATCCTGATTTAATAGCCTCGGTTCTGAGAGTTGTATTATTTTTATGTGCATTTTTTGCAATTTTGGTTGCATTGTCATAACCGATTTTTGGTGCCAAAGCGGTTACGAGCATTAAACTATTATCAAGGTGCTTTTTAATTTGAACCTCATTTGCTTTTAACCCGTTTACACAATTTTTTGCAAAAGAATAACATGCATCACCAAGTAATTGAAGTGATTGAAGTGTATTATAACTCAATAGCGGTTTATAAACATTTAACTCAAAGTGCCCCTGGCTTCCAGCAAACCCTATTGCGGCATCATTACCCATTATCTGGATGCAGACCATAGTTGTGGCTTCGGCTTGAGTTGGATTTACCTTCCCTGGCATTATAGAACTACCTGGTTCATTCTCGGGGAGGCTTAGTTCACCGAGACCACATCTAGGGCCGGAACCTAGAAACCTAATATCGTTGGCAATCTTAAAGAGGCTTGAGGCAGCGGTTTTCAAGGAACCGGAAAATTCGACTATAGGGTCATTTGCAGCTAATGCCTCAAATTTATTAGAAGCCGTCTTAAAATCTATTCTTGTTATTTTAGAAATTTCCCGAATTACGCTCTTTGGAAAAGTTTTCGAGGCATTTATTCCAGTTCCAACCGCCGTTCCGCCTTGAGCTAAAAACAATATATCCTTTAATGAATGATTTAAGCGTTTCATAGCTTGCTGAATTTGGAATGTATAACCGCTAAATTCCTGTCCAAGTGTTAGTGGTGTGGCATCTTGAGTATGAGTCCTACCAATTTTTATAATTTTCTGGAATTTATTTTGTTTTTCTTTTAGGCATTTATGTAAAAAAGTCATTTTTGGTAGAGTATGCTCCAAAAATTCCGTAGCTATTGCGACGTGAATTGCTGAAGGAAAGGTATCATTTGAACTTTGAGACATATTGACATGATCATTTGGGTGTATTGGGTGTTTTGAGCCTACCTGACCTCCTAAATCCTTTATTGCTAAGTTCGCAATCACCTCGTTTACGTTCATGTTTGTCTGTGTACCAGAGCCGGTCTGCCAAACTGAGAGAGGAAAGTTATCTTCAAAACCTCCTTCACGTAATTTTTTGCAAGCTTTTATAATTGCAGAGCCTAATTTTTTATCCAATTTCCCCTCAGCCATATTGACTTTTGCTGCAGCTTGTTTGATTGCTATCATTGCCATAATTAACGGGTAGGGTTGCTTTTCATATCCTATTGCAAAGTTTTTTAGTGATCTTTGTGTCTGAGCACCCCAAAATTTATCAGTAGGTACCTCTAGTTGCCCAAAACTATCAGATTCTACTCGTGTTGGTCTCATTTGTTTCTCCCATTATTCAATTATTTTTTGAAATTTTTTAAATTAATTACATTTTCGTTTTTTTTACTCAACTCATCTTTTTTTGAAGCAGTTTGTTTGTTAGGTTCGTTATCACCTTCGGCTTCGCTAGTTGGCATACTATTAACTTGATTAAAACTTATAGCAAAATCAACTGATGGATCCGCAAATAATTCAAGGCTATTGAAAGGAATAGTTAACCTTTCCACATTGTTATTAAAATTGAGTGATATTTCAAATTTCTTGTCGGTCACATTAAGGTTTTCAAACCAATTTCTAATAATAATCGTCATCTTATCTGGATACTTTTCTTTCATCCAATCAGGAATAATTACACCTTTCGAGTTTGAAAAAAAGGTTATCAAGAAATGGTGGTTTTTTGGCAAGCCATCTTTTGATATTTTTTTTAAAATATCCCTTACCATATTCAACATAGCTTTTTCTATAAGCACTTTATAATTCATATCCGCCATTAAGCAATCCCCTTGTCGCGGTAGCGTAGGCTTCTGTTGCCAGGTGCCTACAAACCCCGCCAATCTGTGCAAACAGATTGGAGTTAAGTTTCGGTATTCGTTACTGCTTACGCTGCAACTGCAACCGGAGCATAATCGTCATTTGCAATTATACAATTTGTGCCGATAACGGTGGCGTCCCGCCGAGTAAAAGCAAACATCTTTAGACGTCCGTCGATCCTATTTCGGCCCCCTGAAATTTTTTGGTGGAGCCGCCGGGTACCGCCCCCGGGTCCGATCCGTTTATTACATGCGCGTTTATTACCATAGTCGAAAAGACGACGATATTATGCTATAATTCTCGAAAATTATCAACTACCAGTAACCAATATTTTCCATTGTATCCCAAGGAGATTGGATTTCTTTGGGTTCACCCTTTTGCAAAAGTTCTATAGAGATATTATCTGGTGATCTAACAAAAGCCATACGCCCGTCTCTTGGTGGTCTATTTATACTTACACCATTATCTAGCAAATACTGACAGCTTTGATAAATATCATCAACCTCAAAAGCTAAGTGGCCAAAATTTCGTCCCTCTGTATATGTTTCTGAGCTATCCCAATTATATGTTAACTCAATCATTGCATCGGGTTGATTAGGTGGTGCAAGAAAAATTAGTGTAAATTTGCCTTGTTCATATTCCTTTCTGCGGACTTCATTTAGCCCAAGCAGGTTGCAATAAAAGTTTAGCGATGTGTCAATATCTCTTACCCTTACCATTGTATGCAAATATTTGATTGCCATTCTATTCCTATCCTTGTTAAAACTAATTAAGAGTATATTTTATGAGAAAGCGTGCAAATGACAATATCTGAAAAAGATAAGAAGTCAGTAGAGGAAGAAAGAAAAAAATCTTTCACTACTAAAAGAGCCACTATAGAAGGCCTCGAAAATAGCCTCTTCAAAATCTTTCCTATTTTGGATCATGGCCTTGTAAGGGTAATAGACTATATGGGGGATGATGACGCAATTGTTCAAGCAGCACGGGTTTCATATGGTGCGGGCACTAAGAAAGCTCAAGACGATAATTCCTTAATTCGTTATTTAATGCGACACTGGCACTCTACGCCATTTGAAATGTGTGAAATAAAATTTCATATAAAACTACCTGTATTCGTAGCAAGGCAGTGGATTAGACATAGGACAGCTAACGTTAATGAGTACTCAGCTCGGTATTCTATTCTTGATAAAGAGTTTTATATCCCTGACCCTAGTAATTTAGCTGCTCAATCGAAGATTAATAACCAGGGTAGGGGAGAAGTATTAGAAGCAGAAGAAGCACAGCGAGTTCTAGAGATTTTAAAAAATGACAGTGACCGAAGTTATGCAAATTATGAACGATTACTTTCCTCTGATGGGAAACCTGGTTTAGCAAGAGAATTAGCCAGAATGAATTTGCCAACAAATATTTATACTCAGTGGTACTGGAAAACAGACCTACACAATTTATTTAACTTTTTGCGGCTCAGAGCAGATAAACATGCTCAATATGAGATAAGAGTATACGCAGAAACAATCGGTGAGATAGTACAAAAATGGGTTCCTAAAGCATTCCAAGCGTTTTTGGACTATCAATTGAATTCGATCCATTTATCAAGTCAGGCGGTCGAGTGCCTTAAAACAAAATTGAAAGGTGAGAAGATAGCCTTTGAAAATTCCGGAATGTCAAAAAGAGAATGGAACGAATTTCTAGAGCATTTCCCGGAAATAGAATAATTTCAGCGATACACGCCATCCCAATTACCAACCTGTTCCAATTTACCTTCAGAGTTAATTTTTGGTCTATTTTTAGAGAAAATATTTTCTTCACCTACAACTCCGTAGTCCATATAGCCTAATCTTGCAACAGGTCTTGCTTTCTTGGTATTGAACATACCATTTTCAATGTATTCGTCATTGATATGGATCCCTACTACTTCGCCAATTATTGAATAATTGCCTGTCAAGTTAGATCGATCAGTCCCAGGAATATCAATAGTTTTCCATAGTTTGCACTCTAAAGCAGCACAGCAACCACTTACAAAAGGCGATTTTACCAAATTACTTTCTTGCTTTTTAATCCCGGCTAAATTAAATTCATCTACTTTCGGTTCAACTGGAACTGATGAAGAGTTCATAGCATCAAACATGTCTTCAGAAACTAGAGAGCAGGTGAAGTCACCTGTGTCTTCAATATTACGTACGGTATCTTTATAAGTGATAGAGCCAAAAATAACAAAATAGGGGTTATCTGAAATTGCATTAAAGTAACTATGTGGCGCTAGATTGGCAACTCCGTCTTTATCAATTGATCCAATCCAACCGATAGGCCTCGGTGTTACTATTGCTTTGAAAGGGTCGTGTGGGAACCCATGATCGTTTGCCTGAGTTGTATAAAACATGTATTATCCTTAGCGTAAAAGTTGTTATCGATCTAGTATTTGAAGGACAGCTTCCATTGTTGATTTAACTCTGTTAACCATCGCAGTCGCAATACTTTGAATATAGTTTGCTTTCTGTAAGGAGACAACTGTTTTGGGAACGTCGACATCTTCTATTTTACCAATGGAAATTTTATCCAGAGACTTCATGTGGCTCAGATTACGCACTGTTTCTTGAAGCTGATTTGCAAGTCCACCAACTTTACTCTGTTCAGCAGCTATTGACTTCATGGAAAACTTTATAACATCAATAGAGCTTTTTGCGGCCTCGAAAGATCTTGCCGCTATCGTGGACAAAGAAACAAAGTCGAGATTTTTTTCACGAAGTGAAAGTATGCTTTCGGTTTGAGTAGAATTCAGAGAGAAGTGCTTATGGCTTTTAAGGATAACTTCACCAGCAATTCTAGCTGAGTCATTAGCACTTGCACCACTTGAACTCTGGCTGAGCTTTAATGAACATGGAGATATTTTCCCAGATGATTTCATCTCATTTAGATACATGAAGACGCTATTGGTATCATTTTTTAAGTTGAAATCCTCAATTAATATATCAAAGCCCTGCCTCGTTTTAAAAATAATTGCTTGCTTGTCATCAGATATATATGCCGTTATACCTGTCTGGCTTGAAAAATTATTGATCTCGGCTTTAAGAGGACCTAAGTCCATGTTTTGGTTGGCTGAACCAAAGTTAATTTTAGAACTAATATGTCTCATCGTTCCATCTATACCATATAAATTAAATGAAACAGTATCATTCAAATTTGTTCCGCTGGTATTCTCAAAAGATAACATTGCCTGCGTCGAAGAAGTTGCTTCTACAGATGTTTCATCCTTCACTTTGTTGATTTTATTAGCAATTACCTCAGCAATATCCCCACTTTTCACACTTATTTGTTTTTTGCCAAGAGTTCCCAATATGCTGACATCTTGTCCAGTATTTATGATTTTCTCTGTTAAGGACGCTGATGCCCCAACGGACAGATTGCCATTTGAATTAACATCTACTTCGCCGTATAACAATGAACCGATGCTTTCAATAACGGAACCATTTAATTTTCTCGCTGCATTTGTTACTGCTACATCATCGATAAACAATTGAGCTCCTAACGCTTTCCCCCCGCTTGCATCATAAGAACCAGCAACAAAAACGAATTGAAATGTTCCTTCTTCATTTATATTGACTGTCTTAGTTGTCCAAGGAGAGGTTCCTGATGTGTTGTTTGTATGCTCATTAAGTAATGTAATTTTTTTACTCGGATCATCTATATCTACTAAATATGCATATACGTCATAAGCATCTCCACCTCCTTCTGCCCGCCAAGCAAATGATACTGAACTTGAGGTCCCCAGTGTAACGTAGGAATTGCTGTACAGGTATGGCCCTCTAACCGTAGCGTAACCCGAAGAGGAGGTTAAATTGGCGCTAGTTAAGCGAACAGCCTTCGATCCGTTATTAACTTGTGTTGTCGTAATGCCACCTGACATTGTGCCACCATTAGCAAGTGGATCAGAGTCATTTAAACCTCTGCTAGAATTATTATTGTGATAGGTGTTATCAACCGGAGTAGCTTTACCATCTATAAGGTCACTTCCATTCAAATACACTCTTTCAGTCTCCACAGTCCAACCTTCTAAATCAGCCGCTGATTCAAAGTCACCATTTGTAAAAGAAGGTTCTTCAATATTAATACGCAGTTTCTTTCCGTTTGTTCCATCTAAAGTGCCATCTACTGTTGCTACATGATCGGCTGTAGTTCCATTCCCAACGTACACCTTGTTGCCGACTACTGACACGCTATTTTTAGCAGTAGACGCTGTAGCAATAGTTCTTAGTTTAATTGTTTCATTATTCAACTTAGAGTCGTTAAGTGATAAATCTATATGTGATCCCGAGAAAAACGCTTTTCCGCTAGAAGGAATTAGGCTATCGCCCAAGTCGATCAATCTACTTGAATCAGTTGAAACATTATTGTACAGAAAGTTTTCCTGATCTATGCCATCAAAAGTATCAATGCTTAAATCACTACTGAAATTTAATGAGCTCTGGGAATACAGACCTATATGTTTTGTATCGATATTACTTAAATCTAAAGATATCTCACCTGTTCTTCCCGTACCCATATCAGAGTGAATTTGCTTGATAGAACTATTTATAAGTGTGGTATCATTAAAGCTGATCCCATTGGCGATATTATCTATTTCATCAATGATATTTTGGATTTCATTATTGAGGGCAATTCGATCAGCATCTTTGTAAATCTTATTAGTGGATTGTACTGCTAGTTCGTTCGCCCTTAATAGCATTTTATTGATATTATTATAGCCTTGGTCAGCTATTTGAGCCATAGACATCATGTCTGTTACGCTTCGAATAGCAGCTTTAGTACTTAACACTTTTGCTTTTAAGTTATTTACTTTATTAATATTTCCAGCATCATCTGCACCGGTTATCAGCCTCTTTCCGTTGGAAATTTTTTCCACTAGTTCAGCAGACTGATTTTGCTGTTGATTGGTTATATTCGCAGCGTTTAAAGCATTACCACCAGGAAAAATTGAGGTCATTCATATAACTTTTAATAATAAAAGAATAGCTCAATCAATAATCATGCCAAAACGTACTTTTCAACCAGATTTACTAATTCTTAGTGCTATGTGAAGTGCTTGCGACCTAATGTATATCAAACCGATCTAAGTTCATAACCTTGGTCCAGACAGAAATAAAGTCGTTAACGAACTTAGTTTCGTTGTCATCACTCGCGTAAACCTCTGCAATCGCTCTTAGTTCGGAGTTTGA
This sequence comes from uncultured Alphaproteobacteria bacterium, assembly GCA_902581005.1. Classification (GTDB taxonomy): domain Bacteria; phylum Pseudomonadota; class Alphaproteobacteria; order Rhodobacterales; family Rhodobacteraceae; genus CACIJG01. The sequence continues at coordinate 10,846 of CACHMT010000003.1, read as the reverse complement.
AGCAAACATAAGGTCAACTCTACTAAAAGATACTGTCTTATCACTTTTTGCAAACTCGAATGAATTTATTCCATTTGGCATTAGATCCGTATTGATGTCCAAAAGTGAAACGAAGAAATCATTGCTCAGCTTATTCTTATTGTCAGCAGCCAAGCCTGCCCCACTCGCACTTACGCCCAAAGACCGTAAGCCACCAATTAATACAGTCATTTCTGGTGCTGATAAATTTAACAAATAAGCCTTATCAAGTAGCAGTTCTTCCGGTGAAGTTGTGTACCCATCTTTCATATAATTACGAAAGCCGTCCGCAATTGGTTCTAGGACTTCAAAAGACTCAATATCAGTTTGTTCTTGTGTTGCATCTCCTCGACCTGGTGTAAAGTCTAAAGAAACCCCTGATGCTTGCTCTATGCCTACATTCCCTCCCAAAACAATAACGTCTGCTATCGACGCACCCGTTTCAGAGGAGATTTTTTCATAGGAAGCTAGAACGTCTTCTAGCTCTTGTGGTTTGTTGACTTCCCAATTCTTTTGAGGAAGTAATCTTATTCTTGAACCATTAGCGCCGCCCCTTTTATCTGTATCTCTATAAGTAGAGGCACTTGCCCACGCAGTTTCTACTAATTCTGTAACACTAAGATTCAGTCCTTTTATCATTTTTTTAACCTTGTCTATGTCGTATGAGGTTGATCCACTTGGAACGGGGTCTTGCCAGATCAAATCCTCGCTTGGAACTTCGGGTCCAATATATCTACTTTTTGGGCCTAGGTCTCTGTGAAGCAATTTAAACCAAGCTCTAGCGAACTTATCGGCAAACTCTTCAGGATTCTTGTGAAATCTCTCAGATATCTTAAAATACTCTGGATCTTCTCTCATTGCAATATCTGCGGTGGTCATCATTGTAGGTACTCGAATTGATGGATCCTCTACATCTGGGGCCATGTCCTCTTCCTTTTGATTTTTAGCTTTCCACATATACGCCCCTGCTGGACTTTTTGTGAGTTCCCATTCGTACCCTAGCAATAAATCAAAGTAACCGTTGTCCCATTGAATTGGGTTCGCGGTCCAAGCCCCTTCAATACCACTTGTGATCGTATCTCTTCCTAAACCTTTTCCAAACGCGTTCTTCCAACCCAATCCCATTTGCTCTATTGGCGCGCCTTCCGGCTCCGAACCTACCAGATTTGCATCGCCTGCTCCATGCGCTTTACCAAAGGTATGGCCACCGGCTGTCAGCGCAACGGTTTCTTCATCATTCATTGCCATCCGAGCGAAGGTTTCTCTTATATCTCTAGCACTAGCTAGGGGATCGGGATTGCCGTCAGGACCTTCTGGATTGACATAAATTAATCCCATCTGGACAGCTGCTAAGGGGGTTTCTAATTCTCTTTCCCCAGTATACCTTCCATTTTCCAGCCATTCTTGCTCGATGCCCCAATAAATATCCTCTTCTGGTGCCCAAATGTCTTCTCTTCCTCCGCTAAACCCAAAAGTTTTTCCACCCATCGACTCTATGGCTACATTCCCGGTGAGTATAAATAAGTCTGCCCAGCTTATTTTGTTGCCATATTTCTTCTTGATAGGCCATAACAATCGTCTTGCCTTATCTAGGTTTCCGTTATCTGGCCAGCTGTTTAAAGGAGCAAACCTTTGAGCGCCAGTACCTCCACCACCTCTACCATCTCCCGTTCTGTAGGTTCCAGCGGCATGCCAAGTCATCCGGATGAAAAATGGTCCATAGTGACCATAATCTGCTGGCCACCAGTCTTGGGACTCTGTCATTAACGCATGAAGGTCTGATTTCAACCCTTCGTAATCAAGTTTTTGAAACTCCAACCTATAATCAAAGCTCGGATCCATTGGATTACCGCTCTTTCCACTCTGTCGAAGTATTCCAGTATTAAGCTGGTTCGGCCACCAGTCCCTATTAGTCGTCCCCGCATCTTTTTGTGCTGTTGTTATTGCCCCATGGATTACAGGGCATTTGCTTGATCCATCCATTTTAAACCCCAATTTTTAATGTGATCAACGATTGCAAAATTTATCGCCTTAGTCAACAATATATAAATGCTAATCGAATATTTGCGACACTTTGTCTAGATCCTTAATTCATTTAGTTTTCATGACTTTTGGAGGATCAAAAGCCCTAATTCTGGGGGGTTCCTTTTTAAATTGTTCAATCTCTACTAGGCAAGTATGTGATGAAGGGCCTTGAGCCAGTTTAGACGTACCTGCATCCAAAGTTAACACGTTCGGATTGCCATGTACGCAACTCAGTGTATTACTTTTTGAAGGGTCTAACCAAGCGCCAGTCGGAATATTCACGACTCCTTCCATAATACTTTCTGATATTTTTAATACTGCGAGGCAGGAGCCTCTGTCATTGAAAACTTTTACCAGCATTTTATCTAATAAACCTCTAGCGTTTGCATCACTCCTATTTACCTCAATTATTGCTCTCCCCTCTGATTTTTCATTGTCTGCAACTTGACCGTTATCTAATTGCGAATGAAGTTTAAATTTAGGTTGATTTGAAAGAAGATGCAGTTTGTACTTTGAGGTATTACCTAGATATTCTTTATCGCCATACCATTTGGGATGGCCCACACAATCTGCATATTGAAAGCTGTCGATTTCCTCCGAAAAAATTTCAATTTTCCCACTCGGGGTTTCTAGCGGGTGTCTCTTAGGAGATTGAATGAATTTTTCTAAAAATATTTGTTGATCGAGTGGATCAGGGTGTTTATACCATCCCTTTTTTTTAAAAGACTCAAAATCTGGGAACCTATGGTTATTTTCCTGTAAAGCGTTACTCTCATCATAGATCCACCTAATCCATTCCTTTTCAGTTTTGTTATCGGTATAATCATTTTTGAGATCAAATTTTTCCGCAAGGCCTGAAAAAATTTCAAAATCGGACTTGCTCTCCCCAATTGGTTCAATAACTTTTGACATAAAGATCATATATGGGTCTCTTGGCGCAAGTGCGATATCTTCTCTCTCCAATGGCGTTGTAACCGGTAAAACGATATCACTATGTTTTGCCAAAGCATTCCAACACCATTCATTTGAGATGATAGTCTCAGGTAGTTGCCACGCTTTGATCATCCTATTTAAATCTTGGTGGTGGTGAAAGGGGTTGCCTCCAGCCCAGTAAATCAGTTTAATGTCAGGATAAGTGAGTTTTGATCCATTGTAATCAAAGCTGGTTCCAGGGCTTTCTAGCATCTCTGAAATCCTTGCAACAGGAATGAATTTCGTGACTTTGTTTTTTCCCTGAGGCAAAGAAACTGCTGGTATTTTTTTGTAGTGGTTGCCGATGCTATTCATTGCACTATAACCAAATCCAATGCCTCCACCAGGCTTGCCAAGGTCTCCAATAATACAAGCTAGAGCAATTGCCGCCCAGTAAGGTTGTTCTCCATGCGATTGCCTAGTTAGCGACCAACTAACTGAAATCATTGTCCTTTTAGAACTTTTTATTTTTCTAACAAGATCAAAAATAGCCTCTTTGCTTATTCCGGTAATTCGCGATGCCCAATTTGCGTTCTTAACAACCCCATCAGTATGTCCATTTAAATACGCAGAAAACTGTTCAAAACCCACTGTATATTTTTCTATAAAGTCTCTTTTCGTTGCTTTGGCTTTACTGATTTCGTAACAAAGTGATAATATTAGAGCGACGTCAGTATTAGGCTTTAATGAGACCCATTCCACATTCCTAGCTATTTCTAGGTCCGATTTCAATGGACTTACATTAATAAACTTTACTCCTTTCGCAGTCGCCTTTTTTAAATAGTCTCTTTGATTATGTGAACCAACTCCTCCCTGATTTATCTGTCCATTTTTTAAAGGAATACCTCCAAAGGCCACAAATAGGGAAGTGTGATCTAAAATTGATTCCCAACTAGTAGTATCAAAAAGAAAATTATAAAAATTTCCTAAAACATGTGGGATGATTACTTCAGCAGCAGCATAACTATAGGTATTTTTAGAGTAAGTATAACCACCTATTAAATTTAAAAATCTCCTCAAATGGCTTTGAGCATGGTGAAACCTGCCAGCACTAGCCCAGCCATATGAACCCGCATAAATACTTTCGTTTCCGTGGGAAGAAATAACTCTTTTGATTTCTTGGCTGACTAAGTCAAATGCGTCTTCCCATGATACCTCTACAAATTCATCATCTCCTCTTTTGATATCTCTTTGTTTTTTCTTAGACTCTAACCATCCTTTTCTAATTGCCGGCTTTTGTATACGCGAACTACCTTCTATGGCGGATTCTATTCCTCTTCCTATATCTGATGGGTCCTTATCTTTCTCAAACGGAACTAGTTCAAAGGTTTTTCCTACGTTTTGACTGACTTTATAAGTTCCCCAGTGGGCTGCTGTAAATTTCATTTTTTCTATTTCTGAGGATTTCATAGCTTTTCAAGAAAATGATAGCATTTATTATGCAGTTTAAATATCTTTTTTGCATTTAAAGGCATTTATTTAAAACATAGTCTTTGAAAAAAGGATAAAAAATAGCTAACGTAAAGAATCGTTGCGACCTATCTTCGCTCTGATACTATATTAAAAAGCGCAGCAGACGCTAACCTATTTGGCAGTATTGAGTTAAACAGTAAAAGGTGAACGCCGTGAATGTTAGATCAAAATTTTCAGATATTGACTTCTTGGCAACTGAGCCTGCCGCTGGTACAGTTATATCAAGTGGGTCAACGATTGACGGCCGAATAACCTCTCCAAGTACAATTTCGGTTTCTGGATTAGTTCAGGGTGAACTAAATGCCTCTGAAGTAGTGATCGAAAAAGAAGGATCGGTCAACGGCTCTATATTTGCCGAACACCTGATAATTATTGGGAACTTCGAAGGAGAAGTTTGTGCAAATAAAATAACCATTGCATCTTCCGCAAGTGTTAAAGGAGATTTATCCTACAAAAGAGTAGCTATAGATGACGGTGCCATTTTAGATGTAAATTTCCACAAAATTTAATCGGCGACTATATGTTATCTAAATGCTAAGAATTTTTTTCTCAACAGTTCTACTTTTTTTTGTTTTGCAGACATCCTCAGAAAGTTTCGCCGAAAAATTTCCTAAGGTGTTAAGCTGTGTGAAAGGCGAGTCAGACGATTTTACTTTACATTTAATTACTTTAATTGAACAGAATGAAAATGGAACTGGAGAAGCTTTTGTAGACGATCGATCGTTTAAACTTGTTTTGGATGATGGGATCTGGCTCGGTACAAGTAAAAAAGGGACCGAATTCTTGATCCTAGAAGATGATAAGATAAAGATTATTTCAGGGAAAACCAATTGGGAAGGAGTTTGTTTCAGATCAGACGATGCACTCACTCCCCTTGTAGAAACGGTTTCCCAACCCCTAAGTATTAAGATTGATAGCCTGACAAAGGAATTACACAAACTAAAATCAGAACTTGCATTGATTGAAATAGAGAATTCCAAGCTTATTGAGAAAATAGAAGACAATATTTCTGAGGAAGAAAACTTTCAAGAAAAAGTCGAGATATTTTTAGAAAGTGGCATGACCTCCAACTCAATTGTGAACAAAATTAACTCAACGGAAAATTTAACAGGATTTATCGATTTTGTCCCTGAGGAAGGAAGCTTAGCTACAGGAAAACTGTATTTTAAATTTGGGGAAAGTAGAGAAAAGGTTTTATCAAAGATTATGCTTTTGCAACGAGCAAATTTGGGAAGGGCATGGCTGATGCGATCCAGGAATACAATACTGAAAAGTCCCAGAGAATTACTAATTTTAGCTTCGATTTTAGAAAAAGAAACTAGGAACGACTCCGAGAAACAACTTATTTCTTCAGTATTTCATAATCGACTTTCTAAAGGAATGAAACTTCAGGCTGACCCAACTGTTCTATACGGGCTGACGATGGGAAAAGATGTGATTGCAAGAAGTCCAACTAAAGCAGAGATAAAAGAAAAGAACCCCTATAACACATATATTGTAAAAGGGTTACCTATTGCCCCAATAAGCAACCCCTCGGTGGCATCTTTGTTTGCGGCTGCAAGGCCATCAAAAACGGAATTTCTTTTCTTCGTATCTAATGGAAACGGAGGTCATCAATTCTCTAAGACATATGATGGCCACAAAAAAGGTATTCAAATTTTACTTACTAGGAAGAAAGAACAAAGGAAATCAACAAGAACTGGAGCAATGACTTATATCACCTTACCTCCTAGTAAGCCCATTTTGTTGAAGTGAGTTATGTATTAGATCTTAAATACCCCCTTAAATAATCTTTAAGAATTCTGATTCTCCCCTCTTCAATATACCTAGCGTTTGACGCAGGGAAAATAGTTTCTGGAAGCTGTCTATCGAGCTCCGTCATAAACTTATTTAAAGTAGACTGAACATGTAAAGAGAGAGGAATATTTTCTCTCAATAAAATTTTAACTATCTTTCTTATTATATCCCTAAACAAATCGTTTGGCCTCAAGGGCTCGAAAACATTCTCTGTACTTCCTAAAGCTTTCAAAGCATCACAAAAATCTCTGATACCAGAGCCAGTCTCTCTTTTAATGATATCTGAAACAAAGGATAAAGCTCTGCTATCTTTTGTTTCAATTATGTTTTCTATCTGTTCAGATAAGTTTTTCGCATCTTTTTGAAAATCAAACATCTTAGCTGACTTTCTTTCAGATGAAAGTTTCTGAAGTCGGCCTTGCTGTAGTGCTAACTCTTTAGTTATTTCAAACTTAGTCTCGGTAGAAAACTTAAAAGAACCTCCAAAACACATTTCTAGTTTATCCCAAGACAATATAGTATCCACCGTACCAATGGCATCTATACCAAGATTTAGCTTTCTTCTGTTCGGAGTTTCCTGATCTCTCATCTGCCTGTGCCTAATACCATCTATGTGGTTTAGACATAAGATATCATGTGCGTAATGATAAAGCTAGCAGTTTTTAATTTTCCCAGATAGATATCATGGCTTCTGGGGCTCCCTTGTAACCACCCAAAAACGAAGGTCGAAAATCACACAATCTGGCTTTAATTTTTTTCCCAGAATATATTTTTTGAGTAACCTCTCTTGAGCTATTCTCCGATAATTCTCCAAGTTTAACTTCATGTGTTCCCATTTTAAAGATGCTAGTTTCTGCTGATGTCACGATAACCTTGCAGTCAGAAACTATAGACAAATTCACCCAATTCCCAAAGCATTCACGCAGCTTCTCGAGATTATTGGTGATTGAACTAAGTGTGGCTTCGTTGGTTCTATGCATTTTATACCTCTCTGTTTTTGTTAAGAGAGCAAGTTTAATGCCAACGTAAGTTCGAATAATTATGTTTTAACTGATATTAATAATTCAACTTTAGCATCAATTATAGATACATCATTAATACTTTTATTAGAAAGTTTTGTATTTAATAAGTTGACTGCATCTTTATAATCATCCTTTCCAGCTATCACTTTAAAAAAATGGAACTTTACGGAACTATAGCAATTTTCAAAAGCCATGAATTGACTCTTACTTACACTACATATTAGATAGGTTTCCTTTGATTTTAGCCACGTAAATGAACATGTATCAAGCTCAAAAACTTTGTTATTTTTACTCGAAAAAGTTACTTTACACTGATAATCCTTTTGCTGAGGTTGAAAAGAGTGTTTCGGATTGTTCGAATTAATGGAGTCTAGAGTAGCGACATAAAGTTTTTTATGTTCTCCTAAAATAGGTGGCATTAAATTAAATGACCTAAAACCCTGAAATTTAACGGGGTTGCCAGCTACCCTCCATTTTTTTCCTTTACCAGAAGGGTCCTCTATTTCAAATATCATATCTCTGTTTCTAACATGTTTATCCTCAAAAATCTCTCTAACGTTGTTAACCGGGCCAAAAGGAACTTTCCCTCCTAGTAAGTTGACTAATTCTTTCTTGCTAAATCTTTCAGTCCATATATTGATTTTTTCATTTAATTCCTTTCTATTTTGAGCTCTCAAGGAAATAGTTCCATATTTCAAATCATTTAGAATATCATCAGTGGCAATTATTTTTTTAAGAATGTTCCAGTAAGAATCTTCTACGATCCCTATAGCAATAAAACCATCTTTCGCTTTATAAATGCCAAATGGTGCCAACAACGGATGACCATTACCCTCAGGTTTAGGGATGACATTATTAAAATCGTATTGATAGATTGCCCTTTCGCACATACTTATTATTGCGTCATACATAGCAACTTCAACAAATTGAGCCCTGCCTGTATCTCTAGCTTTTAAAATTGAAGCTAAAAGACCAAAGGATAATAAAGAGCCCGAAAAAATATCGGCAATTCCTGGGCCAACTTTGACAGGATTTTCTACATCGTACCCTGTTAAACTAATTAAACCTCCCATTGCTTGGGCAACTACATCATATGAAGGCCAGTTTTTGTAAGGGCTTTCTCCGAAAATATCGGAACCAAAACCACTTATTGAGCCGTAGACAATTCTTGGATTGATTTTAGACACTTCATCAAATGAAAGCCCCAAGCGGTTCATGACCCCTGGTCGAAAGTTTTCAACTAACACATCACTTTTTTCAATTAGTTTTTTAAAAAATGCTAAATCGTCCCCGTTTTTTAAGTTTAGACTTATACTTTTTTTATTTCTATTTAAACTTATAAAATAACCTGACCAATTCCTTTTTAAGTCATTCTTTTTAAAGGGACCACTCCTTCTGCTCGAATCTCCTTCGGTGCTCTCAACCTTGATAACTTCAGCTCCGTGGTCAGCTAGTAGCATTGTAGCGTAGGGTCCAGATAGCATTCTACTAAGATCTAGGACCCTAATACCCTCTAAAATTCCGGCCTTTATTGAATGACTTTTAGCTTTCATACAGGTTCTTTCAATAAAGCTACAAAAGTCTATTAAACGGCTAAGATTTTGCCTCTCTATTCAAGTAAGGCAATGTTTCTGTACCTTGAGGAACAGAAGTAAGGTTTGGTGAAGAGTCAACGGCATCAGCGCAAGTCTCTACGTACCCTACTTCTTCTGCTTTTCTTTGGTAGCTGTCTAATTCGTATAAGTCTCTTTTATTGATTTCCTCAAGTACCTTTACAGCGAGTAGTTTCATTTCAATTAGATGTCTTTGAAAGTTCAAAAAGGTTTTATCAGCCCTAAAATCGTTATCATTCCTTTTGCTAAGATCTTTCTTATTTCGCAGTGTGCCTTCGGCTGATTGTCTTTCAAGCTTTTTATTGACTGACTCGATTATTGATGCCGAAGGAACAATTGATTTGTAAAGCACCAATATTGTCTCGTCAGAAAGTTCATTTAGTTCTTTTTCAAGCATAGTTTTCCACCATTTGTTTTAGAGATTTTATATCTGCTATTAATAACGTCCTATGCTGCCCAAAAGTTAGCCTCGATATATATATTATTCGCTTGATAATATTAGTTTTTTTGTTTTATATCAACATAATAAACTTTTTTAAAATTACACTAAATAAACGTTTTTACGATTTATACCTACTAAACGTTCATTCGCCATCCTGTAATATGGTTGAAGATGTGCAACATTTTTGAAAAATTTTATTATTTTGCTATAAAAAAATTTAAAATGTGGTAGAAAATAGTATTTAACGGTAAGTATTTGCTTGGAGGGGTAATGCGTATTAACTTATTAATCAAAATAACATCAGTAGTTCTGCTGCTGCTAGCTCTTTCACTAAGGTCTGCAGTCTCTGCTGGAGGTTCAGATGAAGAAGTATTTCCTCCTAAAACGCTAGAGAAATTGAAAAAAAATTATTCAACTGATCAGAAGAAAAGCAAAGGTGATAGTTCAGATAACGAAAACAGAGATGTAAAAAAGCCAGAGGAAAAAGAATCTCAAAATTTATCCGCTACTAAAAATGAAGAAAACAACTCAAGTAGGGACCAAAATGATACCGGTAGAGGAAATAGTGTCGGCGATGTGCTAGAGGACGAACCTTTGATCGCGGATTTAACATCAATTATTGACAAAGATGGTATTGGTGAAGTGAACGTTGTTTGGAAAATTTCTAACGATGGCAGTTCTTACAGAACTATTCCAGGTGCGACAAATCAATCATTTACCCCTAGACAGGAGCACGTGGGTAGAACATTGCGTGTTGTACTTACATATCTAGATGGACAAGGTAACCTAGAAACTTTAATTTCTGAACCCACCACTCCAGTCATTAATGTGAATGATAAGCCCACCGGTGTAGTTAGACTCACTGGTGAAAGCGCAGAGGATAGCGCTCTTATATTAGACGTGTCAGATGTGTATGACGAAGATGGAATGGGGCCTTTCAATTATACCTGGCAAAGAACTTCGCCTAACACGGGCTGGGAAAACTACACCGAAGACGATACTGAAGTTTTGAACCTGAGACAAGAACACGTTTCTTACACATACAGAGTCCGCGTAGAGTACATTGATGGTTTTGATAATAGGGAAGTTATTTATTCGAATGAGAGCGAGGCAGTACGAAATGTTGATGACCCAGTTCTTGGAGATGTCGTTATCCTTGGTGAAGAGAAGGAAGGTTCTGTGTTACAAGCGCGGACTGACTCTCTTTCAGATGATGACGGGATAGCTTCGATTGATGTTGCTTGGGAAAGAAGCAGAGATGGAAGAAACTGGGTTTCTTTGACTGGAGAGAATACAAAGAAACTGAATCTTGATCAAACAGTAGTTGGAAGCCAAGTGAGGGTTAAGGCAACATTAGTCGATAGGTTTGGTGTTGAAACAGTACTCCATAGTCAACCGACGCGAATTATTGAGAATGTAAATAATGTTCCAAGCGGAAACGTTTTGATAAGAAGAGTTTCGAATTAGTAAAAAAAGGGATTCAG
>CACHMT010000002.1 GCA_902581005.1 uncultured Alphaproteobacteria bacterium | reverse complement strand
TTTCTGATGACAATGCAATTCTATCCGATGTCATATTTGATTGTATCTACAGACTAGCTGAGAGACGTGTGATCCGTATGGATGACTACCTAGCAGGGAGTTTTATATTATTGCAACCGACATCACCTATTAGACTGAAGGATGATTTAGTTTCTTTTTGTAGACAATTTAAACACTTAGGGAAAAATCTTTCTATGGTATCTGTGAATAAAAACTACAGCGAAGTAAAAGATATCTATGAGATAATTAAATTTAGCGAAGTAAAACCAGACTTTTTATTAGGCCACATAGGTAAAAAATTGCTTAAAGTTCGTGACACTAAAAAAGATAAAAATTTAGCTTTTGTAGATGGAAGTTTGTATTTTGGGTTGATGTCTACGCTAAAAGAAAAAGGCTTCATGCCTGCAGCTAAAACCTTGGCTGTTCCTCTTTCGATCAAGCGCTCAATAGATATTGATACGGAAGAGGAGTTTGACGATGCGTTAGTGTTGATCAAAGAGCTGCAAAATTCGGGAATAGAGTATGTATCGCCAAAGATATGATTTAGCGATTGTAGGTGCTGGAACAGCTGGTCTCGAAATAGCAAAAAATGCAAGTAGGTCAGGTTTAAAAGTGTGTTTAATAGAGCAGGGGTACTCTGAGGGTAAAAGTTATCTAAATAAAATACCATTATTATCAGGAAAATTACTCCAAAATGATAAACACTGTTTAAGCTTTATCTCCAAGAAACAAGCTGGCTTAGGAGATAGAGAATTGCCTATTCTTCAGGGAATTGGGTTTGGGGGTTCGAGCTTAATAAATGGGAATGTCTCATACTTAGGTTTCGAGAAACGTTTTGGAGAGGTTTTTTCTTTTTGGCCAAAAAATATGTTCCAGAGAGTTAAGAAGCACATATATAATAGTACAAATTTCTCGTATAATAGAGAGTACGGATATTCAGACGAACTAACAAATATTTTTTGTAAAACCCTTAACAATATTGCAGTTCCTGAGGTTGCGGATCTAGATAATTTTAAAGAAGGATGGGCAAAAATTCATCTGAATATACAGAGATCAAAGAGATATAATTTTTCAAATGATTTCAAAGAAAATGCAAAGCACAAAAACATTGAAAAGCTAGCAAACACACGTGCTATAAAGATTTTCTTCAAAGACAACTACGCTTCAGGCGTTGAGTGCGAAAATTTAACAACCAAGGCTAAAGTTATTGTTAATGCAAAAAAAATTATTCTTTCGGCAGGCACAATATTTTCACCTTTAATTCTGATGCGGTCAGGGATTGGAGACCCAAAAAACGTTTATAAAGCCGGCGTTCCTACAATGATCAATCAAGAACATGTAGGAAAACATTTAAAAGATCACGCAAATTTCAGGATTGAATTTGATTGTATTGGGTTCGATACGCTTAACCAAAAAACTCGTGGGTTGAAATTATTTTTTGAATTTGTCAAATATATCACTGCAAGTAATTCGATCTTTAAAAGTCCAGGTGCAACTCTCGCCTGGAATAAATCAAGTTTTAATAAGAAAGCAAGTATAAACAACTTGGTAAGGTATCATCTGGTGCATTTTACGCAAGAAAGAAGCTTATTATCGTCCAAGGGCATTAGATTTCAAAAAGATCAAAGAGCATCACTCGGGTGCTTTCAAGTTTTTCCGAGATCAGAAGGATCTATCTCTTTTGACAATAAGAATAAGATACAAATTGATCCCAACTATTTGTCAAACAAATATGACATAGAACTTACTTGCAAAGCTTTTCGAAGCGCTATCGATCTCTTGCAAAAAGCAGGCTTTGCTAAAAGTGGAAAAGATTTTATTGATGATGATATAAAAAGAAATATCGGGTCAGAAACGTTTTCTGGATACCATCTGATAGGCACAAATAGAATGAGCAAAAATAAAAATAGTGGAGTAGTTGATGAAGGTTTTAAAGTATTTGGGACCAACAATCTCTATGTGTGTGACGCCTCGATATTTCCAGATTTCGTTTCAACGCATCAATATTTGCCTACTTTAGCGGCCAGTAAGATTTTTTGTTTAAAACAGGGGTTTCTCAATGATTAGAAGTCTCAAAAAATGTTTTCTGTAAATTTAATTCCCAAATTTTTTTTTCGTTTAAAATCTTTGTAAACTTTTTTGCAGATTGACCAGTTCCAAAACTATTATCAGGCTCAAACCGCTTACCCCATTGGTTATCAACTAGCTTGTCAAGTTGTCTATTTTTAAATATATCAAAGTTTTTTATACTTTTTGCTTCACCCCTTTTAAATTGGCGAGAGCCGATGTTTATTGAAGAAACCCCAAGGAAAGGAGCTTCTCGAACGCCCGCTGAACTATTTCCTATAATAATTTTAGAATGTTTTAGTAATGTCGAAAAATATGCAAATCTCATAGAAGGTATTTGTTTGAAATTAGATTTGGGCAATTTTCCAATTGTCTTAAAAATTATTTCACATCCTGGATCGTTATTTGGAGCAATAACTACGAAGTTTTTTTTTGTTTTTTTTAAAGCATCACAACAAAATTGGATCTCTTTCTTTAAACTCTCTAACTCTGAAGTAACTGAATGAAAAATAAAAATCCCATAGTTATCCCACTTAATATCATAGTAATTCAAGACTTCATTTAGCGAAATTGAATTTCTTGCTTTATGTGCATCAAGTTCTGGAGACCCAAGCACAAAAATTCTATTGGGATGCTCTCCAAGCTTTGTAACGCGCTTTTTTGCCGATTTTGAACTTACAAAGTGGACTGTGCATAACTTTGTATTACAGTGACGATAAACTTCATCTATAGTTCCTGATACTTCTCCTCCTTCGATGTGTGCGCTTCTTATGTTCTTTGTTGCACAAACAAGTGAGGCAGCAACTGCTTCAATTCTATCGCCATGAATCAAAACAAGATCAGGATTTAAGCGGTTTACATATTCAGAAATTCCAGTGATAGTTCGGGAAAGGATCTGGTCTGGTGGATCTCCTTCCATCTGATTGACAAATTCAAATCTTGTGATGTTTTTCATCCTTGAAACTTCTATACTAGTAAGTCCATACTTCTCTAGAAGGTGCATGCCAGTCACAAAAAAATAAATACCAAATCCCGCTGATTTTGCGCTTGACGCTAAAGGTTCAAGTTTACCGAAGTCGGCTCTTGTGCCCGTTATGAATAGCAGTTTTTTCATATCAATCTCTTTATTCCAAATCGGACCACTTTAACTGAGTATTTTTAGCAATGTCTCGTTTTAAGGTTTTCCCTAAAACTTTTTCAAATTCGAAAGCAGGTATTTCTCCATTTCCTGGTCTTCTGGCCCAGATATTTTGTCTATCAATAGTATCACCTTTTTTTAGATTTTTATCGCTAACAATGGAAGATCGTGCAAATTTATATACATCTTTTTCCACGTTGGCTATAAACTTCCTTCTATCCCTTGAATAAGCTATTTCCTTGCTTTTTTTTATAAGGTGCTCGAGCTCATCTGGGTCCATTGAACAAGAAATGTCCGGTCCTTGTCGGCCTTTGGTGTCGGTAAAGTGTTTTTCAACAATTGTTGCACCTAATGCAACAGCTGCTAAAGCCATTGTTGGCCCAATTGAATGGTCTGAAAAACCTATCTCGGCATTAGGGAACTTATTAGATAGTTGTTGCAAGCTACCAAGTGCTATATCTTCTGGCGGGCAGGGATAAATATTTGTACATTCTAAAAGTGCATATTCAATATTGTTTTTCTCAAAAATTTCTACAGGCTTTTCCACCGACAATAAGTTTTGCATTCCAGTGGAAAGAATAATTGGCTTTCCAAACTCTGCTATATGCTCAATTAAGAGAAGATTATCACACTCTCCAGAACCAATCTTAAAAGCGGGTACATTAATATCATTTAAAAAATCCGCTGCTGATCTTGAAAAAGGAGTGGAAATATAAATCATTCCTAAATCCTCCACTATCCTCTTCAATTTAACTTCTTCATCTTTGGTTAAGGAACATTTTTCCATTACATCCCAGATTGAAACATCTGCGTTAGGGGGCATAATTTTTTTTGCGTCAGGTGTCATCTCATCATCAAGAAAGTGTGTTTGATGTTTAATTACTTCACAGCCTCTCTCAGCAGCTATTTTAACCATTTGCTCTGCAACCAACAAATCACCCCCATGATTTATACCCAATTCGGCAATGATGAGAGGAGCTTCTTTAGAGCTGATAGTCCTGTTTTTTATTTTCAAAATTTTTAAGCCTATCTTTTCAAATAATGAGTGAGTAAAATGATATTGCCCAATTAATATGCAAGCAATGCTTTAATAGGTTAATTTTTTTGAGGTGTCGATTGAAATTTAGTTTGAAAAAAAAAATCTTTGCCTCAATTGTTTTCAATCTTTATCAGTTTCTTTGGTATTTATTTTTGCCATTTGCATTATTGTATTTCTTCTATCGTTCTATAAAAGAACCAGGATATGCCTCTAATCTTACAGAGAGATTAAGTTTTTACAGAAAAGAATTTAAGGGAGTTTGTTGGTGTCACGCAGTATCTTTAGGAGAATTTAGAGCAGCCCGCCCAATTTTTAAAAAACTTCTTCTCAATGGAGAAAAACTATTAATTACCACGCTGACTTTATCTGGCAAAAGTGCGGCCCAGCAGGAATATCGTAAAGAAATAACGGAAGGTAAAGTGTTAATCGTCTACGCTCCACTCGAAATAACGTTTATGTTTAAAAGGTTCCTCAAAAATTTTCAGCCACGGTACTGCATAATTCTTGAGTGTGATTTATGGCCAGTAATGATCATGACCACTTACAACAGACAAATCCCTTTAATATTTGCGCAGGCTCAATATCCTGAAAAAGGTTTCATCAGAGATAAAAAATTTCCTTTTCTGAAAGCTAGTCTGATTGAAAAATTCGATTTAATTTTATCTAAATCTGAAAGGCATAAAAAAAGATTTGAGTATTTTGGGGCTAAAAACGTTTTAATTATGGGAGATGCTAGATTTGAACAAAAGGTTCCTTCACATCAAATTGTTGCAGCTTCGAAACTAAAAAAAATTGCTTTAAATAAATATTTTACGATTTGTTTTGCCAGTATTGGAAAGCAGGAATTTACGATAATCAGCGAAATAATAAGGGACCTGCATGAAAAGTATAAGGATATTTTTTTTATACTCGTTCCCAGACATCCTAATGATTTTGACAAATATAAGATTCTGTTTGAAGACAGTTCAATTAAAGTAAAACCACGCAGTGAAATGATAGAGATCAAGTCAGATTTTAAAATATGCAATGAAGAGAAAATTAAACACATAAATAATTTTAGTCTATTGTGGGGTGATAGCCTTGGAGAATTGAATTTTTATATGGCAATGTCTGATCTAGTTTTTATGGGTGACTCTTTAAATAATGAAGGATCGCATAACATAATTGAGCCTTTTGCTTTAGAAAAGCCTGTTTTAGTAGGCCCAAGTATTTGGGGCATAGAATATCCAGCATTGGAAGCACTAGATGTTGGTATCTTGAAAAAAATTAGTGAACATAAAGAGCTAGCATCTGCTCTGATTTCAGCTTATCACGATAAGAAAAGTAACAACTTTGATAAAAATCAGGCAAAAAATATTAAAAACTTTTACAAGAGTAATCAGGGAGCTTCTGACCTCTTTATGGATCAAATGTTCAAAAACAAGTTTCTGAAATTGAATAATAATTAAGCTAATATTCAAGTTGATTTTTTTCTTTATTGGGTAAGTAAGTTAGTGAAACTATCGATATAAAGGCCAACGCCCCGACTAATAAAAATGCATAGTAATAACTCTGGGTTAAATCAAATATAGCCCCGGCTACAATCGGTCCCGTTACCGAGCCTATTGCCCCAAAAAATGTTATTTTTCCAAAGATAGAACCAAGATTTTTTAGACCAAAATTTTCAGCGATAATAAAAGGAGCTATTGTAAAATGCCCACCATGTGAGAACCCATATAGAAAAAGGAGAATATAAATAAAAAGTATATTTTCTGTGAATGGTATAGTGACTAGCGCGATAGTCATGGGAAATAGACAAACCATATAAGTTTTTTTGCCCCCGAGTCTATCTGCTAAAACGCCAATAGAAAGTCTCCCAAAAATACTCGAAAAACCTATTATTGATAGAAGCAAAGCGCTGTCCTTCAGAGATAATCCTACATTTAAGCCATGTGCTGCAATGTGTGTCATAGTGGTGAACATCGCAAAGAAAATACAAAACTGACAGAAAGCCAAAAGGTTAAAAACTTTTTTGTCCAAAACCTCAAGATTAGCGTCCTCACTAACTAATTTTTTGCTTGATATATTTGGAGTTGACATCAGTGATGCAGCCAATACTAATCCGATGCTTGCTACAATGCCAAGATAAAATGTAGCTGTGCGCCAACCGAAGCTGATTATTAAAAATGCTATGAGAGGAGGCATAACCATTTGTCCCATCGCAGTCCCTATCTTAGCAATAGAAGTCATTAGCCCTCTTTTGGACTCAAACCATTTTGCAATAGTTGATAATGTCGAGATATCGTGGGTGCTAAGACCTATCCCAATAAAGAAAATAAATATCAAAAATAAGTGCCAGACCTCACTGGATTTAGAAAAAAGAATGAAACCTATCCCAAAAATGAATCCATTTACCCCCAATACAATTTTCGGTCCAAGTCGGTCATTTAAATATCCTCCTGGTATCGCAAAAATGCCCCATGCCAGCCAACCGGCAGCTCCAATTGATGATAGAACTGTTCTTGACCAACCAAACTCTTTTTCTAATTCGGTCATAAGTACGCCGTAGGTGAATAACATTCCAACGATTATAAATTGTGTTAAGAATGAGCCTGCAACCACGTTTACTTTTTTTATCATGTCTAAATCAAACCTATCGGAAAAAAACCTCGGCACGTTTCTATTAATTTTATTTATTGATGATGCCAGAGAGACTGTTAATATAGAGAAGTTCTTCTCTATTTGATGTTTTGGTGAAAAAAATGCAAGAAAAAAAAGTGTGTTTAGTGATCGGTGCTGGAGCCGGCATTGGTGTAAATGTTGCAAAAAAATTTGCATCTTCTGGTTACCACGCAGTTATTTCAAGGAGGACTAATCAAGAAGGTTTAGATAATGCAGTTGCAAACATTGAGAAGGAAGGGGGTAGTGCCACTGGTTTTTTGATAAATGCAATTGAAGAAAATTCTTTAGAAAATCTTATTGAAAAAGTCGAAAAGAGTATTGGTCCGATAAGTGTTGCAGTTTTTAATTTAGGATCTCAGATAGGTAATAGATCGCTACTTGAAACTTCTGATAAGGTATTTGAACGAGGTTGGAGAATGGCTACATTGGCTCTTTTTCGCACAGCCAAAAAGCTTTTCCCTTATATGGAAAAACGGGGAGGTGGAACTCTTTTAGTAACTTCATCTACAGCAGCCGTCAGGGGCAATAAGGGGCAACATTCTCATGCTGCTTCTATGGGAGGACGGCGTATGCTTTGCCAGACCCTAAACGCTGAGTTTTCAAGTAAAGGAATACATACGACACATATTATCATTGATGGAGCTGTTGATGCCCCCGATACGTTAGGAAAAATGCTGGGTGAAGAAGCCTATCAAGCATTGCGAAAGGAAAAGGGTTTGGGAAAAGACGGTTTATTGTTGCCTGATAAAATAGCTGAGACCTATTATCATCTTGCTGACCAACATAGGTCAGCCTGGACACATGAAGTTGATCTTAGAGCCTACAATGATGATCCATGGTGGAACACGCCAAGAAATATAGCTAATAGTATCTAATTAATAACATTGTAAGGTTTTGGTGTGAACCATGAGCTATCTTGAGCTATTTCATTTTTGTAAAGTGACATTTGCTGAGTTCCTGAAGATACTGTGATATTGTTTTGGATTAATTGACATTGAGTAAACGCAAAATTCTTTCCCTCGCGGAGGATGGAGGCTTCTGTTGTTACCTTGCCAGGTCGGCATGGGTTTAAATATTGTATATTTAAACCTAAAGTTAGCCCAGTGGTATAGCCTTTATGGATAAGATCGACCACAAAAAACATTGAAGCGTCTAAGATAAAGGATACGGTTCCTCCGTGCGCTATTGTTCCTTTAGTATGACAAAACTCAATTGGTATATACCAATCGACTTTAACAGTTTTGTTTTTTGTATTTAGTTCGGTAACGCATGGTTCAAGTCTTTCTTGTATTTTAGCATATCTAATCTCTGAAGGGTCTGTCATTTTTCACATCTACTTATTTTTGTATTACTATCAAATATGAACATGATAAAAATAAAAAAAATATAAATGTGCAAGCATATTTTTACACCAATAGCTCATAGAGGAGGTACCGAGGTAGCTTTTGAAAATACTTTTGAAGCTTTCGCTGATGCCTATGCTCTAGGATATAGATGGCTCGAAACGGATGTGCAAATTTCAAAGGATGGAGTTCTATATGCCATGCATGATTATAATTTAAATAGGGTTGTTGGAATTAATATTAATATTGACCAACTTAACTCAGAAGATGTAGATCAAATATTAATAAATGGAAAACATAGAATTCCTAGGATTGATTTATTACTACGAAAATTTCATGACGTAACCTTTAACCTCGATGCTAAAAACATAAATGCTGCTAAAGCGCTGGTAAATCTTCTTAATAGTAATAAATTATTTTATAACCTTTGTTTGGGTTCCTTCAGCCATAGAACGATGAATTATATGAGAGAGTATTTAAAAAGAGATATCCCTTTCTCGTTTAGTCAAAGAGAGGTGTTCTGGCTTATCTTGGGCATAAAATTTAATAATGAAGCTAAATACGATGCTAGTTATCTTCAGATTCCAAAGAGTTATTTAGGCTATAAACTTGTATCTAAAAAATTACTAGACTACTGCAAAAAAAATGGAATAAAGGTACATGTTTGGACAATTAATAAGAGGAACGATATGGAGAGTCTTATCGGGATGGGAGTGGATGGAATAATGACTGATAATTGTCGAACTCTCTTGGATGCGACGAAGACATGTAGATTTGTCGATAAGGAAATAGTTTTAGAACCTTTTTCAATTTCTTAAATATGTTCGCTCATATGAAAATAGTTAAATTGTTGCTCTCTATCAAATCATAATAAAAGTCTCAGAAAGAAATAATTTGCAAACAAAAAATCCGTCAGTAATCGCTCTCTCCACTGCCTCTGCAGCCTCTGTGACAGGTCTAGCTTTTATCAGCCCTATAATTTTACTAATTAAAAACAATTACAACGTTAGTTCTAATGAAGTCCAGTTGACAATAACTATTTATCTTGTGGCTATTTGTATTTCTCAAATCTTTTGGGGGCCTTTGTCCGATTTAATTGGAAGACGCATAGTGTTAATAATCGGAGCTAGTCTTTTTTCATTAGGTGGAATTTTAGCATCTCTAAATTTAGCTTTTGAAGTGTTTGTATTTTTTAGATTTGTGCAGGGAATTGGCGCAGCAGCTTGTCTTTCAATGCCAAGAGTAATGTTGACTGAAAGTTATGGAGTAAAAAAAGCAGCAGCTAAAATGTCGACCTTATTAGCTTTTATGGCTATTTTCCCCATCCTTAGTGCTGCTTTTGGTGGCTATATTGGTGAGAATTATGGATGGCAAATAAACTTTTTTACCTTGTTTCTCTTTGGTGTCATTGTTTTTTCACTAAATTATGTGTATACGCCAGAAACAATTAAAAATAAAAATAAGAGACTTACTTTTAGAGCGACATTTCTTGATTTTAGCTACTTATTTGGCCAAATATCTTTTCTCTATTTTGCAGGTGTTTCATCCATTCAAGCCGCTTTTTTCTTTTCAATGGCCGGTTTTATGCCTTACCAATTTGAACGCTTAGGCGCCTCGCCGACAGAGTTTGGACTTTGGTTTTCTTTAACCAGCATAGGTTATATAATCGGAAATATTGTTAGTAATAGGTACTCAAGCTGGCTAGGTCTTGAACGGTTTTCCCTTTTAGGGTGTTCTTGGTGTTTATTATCGATTGCTTTAATGTTTTTGTCTGAAATACCGCTACTTAGCACTCCATTAACACTTGCTTCAGCCTGTTTTATGTTTGGGTTAGGAAATGGACTCATTTTAGCCAATGTATTAGTCTTAGCACTTTCATCTGTGAAGCAAAAATGCGTTGCCTCTGCAAGTGGACTTCTAGGTGCTATGCAAATGTTTTGTGGCGCAATTTTAGGAAGTTTGATAGTATTTGTAGGGGGAGATAGCGAATTTTGGCTGGCGTTAGCTATTCTTTTCACTCTTAGTATATTTTCTATACTATGCTGTTACCGTGGAGGACTCCGGTCGAAGATCTGCAAATCAAGGAATTAATTGGTTTGTGATGAAAACGAGCAAGGAATAAATCTAAAATTCTGATAGTGAAAAGCTTATGAAGAAATTGAATTTAAGTGATGAAAAAATAAAAGAGTGGATGGATGATTATGTCGAGAAAAATAAGTTTAATGGTTGTTCCTTAAGTCTAGCAGATCCAAAGGGTAACACGCTTCTAGACATCGCTAGCGGTCATGCTGATAAAGAAAAAACTAGGGAATTTAATTCGCTATCCATTGTAAGAATTTTCTCAATGACAAAAGCTATTGTTTCTGCCTGTCTACTTCAATTGTTATCTGACGAAAAAATTAATCTCCATGATACATTAGACCATTATTTTGATAATTTCTCCGATTGCTATTCTCTTATTATAAATGCGAAAAATATTTCTGAAATTGAAAAGACAAAAGCACCTTCTATTTATCAATTACTTAATCATACTTCGGGATTATCTTATTTTTTTAATGATGATTTAATCGGGAAGGAATATTTAAAGCAAAATCTTACGGCTACTCCCGATAACTATAATCTTTCGGTTTTCGTGGAAAAGATATCTAGTTTACCTTTAGCCTTTAAGCCTGGTACAAAATGGAATTATTCCGTAGGGATTGATATTGCTGGGCGATTAATTGAGATAATTTCGGGTGAGCCCTTGAATGTTTATATAAGGAAAAATTTATTAGATCTACTGGATATGAAAGATACTCAATTTTTTCTCCCAAAGACAAAAGTTGATCGTTTTACGGATTGTTTTTTTTACAATGAGATGCATGAGAATTTTTTACCTCTGGTTAAGCAATATGAAAATTTCAACTATCAAAAAGATCAAGTAACAAATTTCTCTGGTGGATCAGGACTTTTATCGACTGGTCGTGATTATCTTAAATTTGCCAGTCTTTTACTTAACGGCGGGAAACATAATAATACAAGAATCTTTGAATGCGATGTTATTAACAGTATTAGAGAAAATTCATTAGATCGAGATATAGCATCAATTGGGGTAGCAGCTTTTGCACAGATGCCAACCACAGGCATGGGCCATAGCTTAGCAGGTAGCGTGATTACCAAGCCGCATCTTGATTTCACAAGTAGTTTTGGGGATTTCGGTTGGGGCGGCATGGCAAGTAATTATTTTTGGATTGATTTCAAAAAAGGGTACACGGCCGTATTTATGACCCAATTACTGCCGTCTGCTTCTTACCCCAATAGAAAAGAACTTAAGAAATTAGTTCATCAGTCTTTGCATTGACAGCATAGCGGTATTGCAAAAATGCATGTTGTGATTGCACACATCCAGAAGTAAAAGTCAGTTATTCAAAGCGTTAGCTTGTGACATTCCTCCCTTTACTGGGCCGCTTTTATAGCGGCCTTTTTTTGTTAAAATACAAGAGTTGTAGTTTACTATAGAATTAAATATGGTTTCAAATGGTTAGATTCGTGCTTAAATTAATTGGAGCGTCGTTTTTGGTGCTCTGGTGGCTAGTATCAGGTTTTTTAAAAAAAATACTGGATGTCTTAAAGTTAATTGCAAGGATTAGGAAACTTTTTGTGAGTCAAAAAGAAAATTCTAAAGGGGGAGATAAATGATGAAGGATATAAATTTCAAACAGTCTGAGGATGCATTATTTCTCGAGGAAGAACACATTATCTTAAAAGAACAGATAAAAAAATTTGTTGAAAATGAAGTAAAACCGAAAGCCCCAAAATGGGAAGTGGATGGCTTTATACCAAGAGAAGTTTTTAAAAAGATGGGCGCTCTAGGGTTTTTAGGTATTACTTATCCTACAGAGTTTGGTGGGTCTGAAATGGATGTTCGGGGTAGTGTGGTTTTTGCTGAAGAACTCGGCAAGTCGACATTTTCTGGCTTTGCAATAGCTTCTTTAGTGCATACTGATATGGCTTCAATTCATTTATTAAATGCCGGTAATACAGAGCAAAAGAAAAAGTATCTTTACGATATAATTTTAGGAAATAAAATTTGTTGCGTTGCGGTAACTGAACCACATGCTGGGTCTGACGTAAAAAATATAAGAACCAAGGCTCAAAGAGTCGGAAGTAAATATATTATCAATGGATCAAAAATTTTTATTACGAATGGAGTTCATGCTGATATCTATTTTGTTGCAGCAAAAACGGGTGAAGGATTGCAGCAATCAAGTAATATAACGATGTTTATTGTAAGAAAGGATAACCCTGGGCTGATTGTAAATAAGCAGTTAGACAAGCACGGATGGAGGTGTTCAGATACTGCTGAACTATTTTTTCAAGACTGTGAGGTAGAAGAAGCTGACGTGCTGGGGACGCTTAATAAGGGCTTTTACGCGATTATGCAAAACTTTCAGAATGAGAGGTTAGTTATGGGTTCAATGGCTATGGGTGAGGCACAAGCTGCTATTGATGCCACTGTAGATTATGTTAAAAATCGAAACGCTTTTGGTGGGAAATTATGGGAAAAACAGACGGTAAGACATAAGCTTGCTGAACTCCAATCAAAAGTGACTGCTGCGCGCTACATGGTATATGGTGTTGCCAATAAAGTTAGGCTTGGGGTTGATGTGATAAAGGAAGTATCAATGATTAAAGTTCTTTGTGGAGAGTTAGTTAACGAAGTAATGTATGCATGTCTTCAATTACACGGTGGAACTGGATACATGACAGGGACGGATATTGAAAGATTAACTAGAGATGCTAGAGCGCAGTCGATTGGAGGAGGTGCTACCGAGGTTATGTTGGAAGAGGTAGCCAAGCGTATGTAGTAAAGTCATATTGGTTTATTTGAAGAATTCCCCTTTTAGGTTTCCATATGCTAAACTAAAAATATCTTGATCATTGTAGGAAGTGGCTTTAGCAAGTGCATTCGAATAGTTGTTTACGCTCTCTTTGGTTAAGATAAAAGGCAAACGTGGCATTTGTGTTGCTTTTTCAGCCAGTTTAATAGTTTCCAGCTCGAGTTTGGTAAGACTTAAATAACTATCAATTAGCCCCCAATCTTTGGCGGTTGAAGAATTTAGTTTTTCTGCCAATAGCAGAAGTCTTTTTGTTTTTGCAGGACCTAGTAAAGCAATTAACCTAGGTACTGAGCCCCAGCTCATATTTAAACCTCTTTCAACTTCCGGTACATAAAATTTTGCTGCCGTTTCAGCAAGTCTCAAGTCACATGAAATAGCAAGAGCAACTCCACCCCCTACGCACCATCCTTTAATTTCACATACGGTCAGACAGCTAAGCTTTTCCCAAGCATCACACATTATCTTTCCAAGTTGGAAGTAATTTCTGTTCTCTTCAAAACCAAGCTTTTCAAGCCTCAAAAACTCTTTATCCTTTAAATCAAAGCCAAAGGAAAAATTTTGTTTGCCTCCAGACAAAATGATTGCCATCAAATTTTTATTTTCGGCTAGTTTGTTGGCGACTTCTGTTAGCTGCCGAATAACACCCAACGACAAAAGGTTTGAATCCTTTCCGCTATCAAATGAAACAGAGACTATTTTATCTGTTATAAAATCAACATTAACCATTAATCCAATAATAAACATTATTTCAGATAAATAAATTATATTTGACTATTGGATTTAATTATTAGACTTTCAATTCTAGGTTTTTACTAGTAAGTGTCTCAATAAATACAAATAATCGATAGCTTTCTTATTTTGTTGGTGTATCCTTTAGGAGGAAAGAGGTTTTCTTATGGATGTGATATTTCATGGTGTGCGAGGATCAACTCCTACAGCTGACAAAAATTTTTTAAGGTATGGTGGAAGTACGACCTGCACCGAAATACTTCATGTACAATTTCAAATTATTTTTGATGCTGGAACAGGCTTTCAAAATGTAACGATACTAAAGGATCGTCCCACATATCTGATTTTCTCTCATTTTCATTATGACCATATTCAAGGGTTGCCTTTTAATCATCAAATTTTTGACCCCTCCAATAAAGTAACAATTTCTTCTGGGCTAGTAAAAGCAAATGAGTTGAGAGAAGTGTTTGTGAGAGCTTTTCAACCTATGTATTTTCCAATTCCATTGGTAGACACTCTAAAAAATTTAAAGTTTGTGGAATTTGATTTGATAAGGGCTGAACTTGAGCATCTATGTTCTTTAAACACCATAAAGCTAAATCACCCGGGGGGAGCTGCTGGATATATTGTTGAAAAAGATAAGAGAAAAGTATGTGTTTTTCTTGATCACGAGTATGGGCAGGAACCACTTATTGATGATCAGCTTATTAGTTGCGCTAGAGGAAGTGACCTCGTTGTATGGGATGGGATGTTTTTAGATGAAGAGCTTCCTCCCAAAAAAGGCTGGGGACACTCTAGTATTGAGCAGGGTATTACTTTCTCCGAAAAAACTGTCTGCAAAAACTTAGCCATAGCCCATCATGCGCCAAATAGAAATGACGAGCAACTTAACGAGCACTCTAATAATCTCTCAAGCGACAAGGTTTTTTTTGCCTATCAGGGCTTGTCCCACTCGGTATGAAATTTGTTATAAGATGAAAAAGTTAGAATATAAGGCCGGTCAGTATATTTTCAAAGCAGGAGATAAAGGCAAAGAAATCTTCTTACTCATGTCAGGAGATGTTGGTATTTTTTTACCGACAAATGACACAAAAGACCCAAATTTTAAGGTTGGAGAAAATGAAGTTTTCGGAGAAATGGGTGTTATCGAACATAAACCCAGAATGGCTAGTGCGCGCTGTATGTCAGACGCCACTGTTATTGCCTTGTCGGAAAGTGAATTTGAGGCAAGAGTGGAGAAAGCCGATCCTTTTATTAGAGCCCTGTTAAGAATACTCTCTCAGACAGTACGAAATTTGCAGGATAAAAAATGATTTTTAAAAATGCTGGGAAAATAGTTTTATCAACGATCTTTATACCCTTTATACTAGTTGGCTGTAAGTCAAATGTAGATGAGGTTTCTATGTATACATGTAAGGCAGTAGAAACAAATATTGCTAAATGTAGCCAACTGATAGCTGATGAAATTTCTGATACAAATGCAAATTCGCTGTCTTCTGTCAATGAAGGTGACCTTTGAATTTAGGTCAATGAATATTGTAGAGCAAATAAGTTTTAAGACAGAAGGGTATCAAATTATAAATATCACTGATAAAATTCAGGAGTTGGTTATTCTCCATGAATTTAAAAGAGGTTTAGTGAATTTATCTATCCTGCATACTAGTGCGTCTCTTACGGTTCAAGAAAATGCCTCTAAAGATGTTTTAAGCGATATAAGGACATTTTTAAGTAATTTAGTTCCAGATTCTGCAGATTACCTTCATGATGTGGAGGGACCGGATGATATGCCTGCGCATCTAAAAACGTTGATTACAAACACTAATTTAACGGTGTCTGTAGTTTCAAAGAAATTGGTGCTTGGGGTCTGGCAAGGAATATACTTGTGTGAGTGGCGCAAGTTTGGTCAAACTAGATCTATAATCGTTCACTTGCTCGGTGAATAGAAAGATAATAATACAAACATCCTAGAAAAAACTTGACAATATGGATAGACATAATAGGAATATGTCATAATTTTTGAGAGAAAAAAATGTTCGCAATCATAGAAACCGGCGGTAAACAATATAAGGTCCAAAAAGACGATATTTTGGCGGTAGAGAAACTGTCTGCCAAAGGTGGAGATAAAGTACAGTTTAATTCGGTACTTTTAACCGGAGGAAAAGAAGTCAGAGTGGGTGACCCGCTGGTCAAAGGAGCAGGAGTTCAGGCTACCGTTATCGATCAAATAAAGGGTAAGAAAGTTATCTCATTTGTTAAGAGGCGTAGAAAAAGTTCCTCTAAGAGTAAGAAAGGCCATAGGCAGCAAATTACTCTACTTAAAATAACTGATATATTAGAGTCAGGCGCTGATAAAACTAATATTCAAGAGGCAAAGTCTGGAAAGGGTCTTAAAATTGACTATTCTGCAAAAGTGAAAATCAGTAACAAGACTGAAAAAGTTAAAGAAACGGTGAAGGCCAAGCCTGCAAAAAAGACACCAGTGAAAAAAGAGTCAAAAGCAGAAAAAGAAACTAAAGCAGTAAAAACAACCAGTGTGGCAACAGATAAGAAAAAAAAGGAAACCACTAAAAAGGCAACCGCGGGTAAAAAGGAAGCAGAGAAAAAATCAACTTAGGCTGAGACCAAGTGGTTATTAGGAGAATATTATGGCACATAAAAAAGCTGGCGGATCATCAAGAAACGGAAGAGATTCCGCTGGACGCAGACTTGGGGTAAAAAAGTATGGTGGAGAAAGTGTCTCACCAGGTAACATTATCGTTAGACAACGAGGTACGAGATGGTTTCCCGGAGAGAACGTAGGAATGGGCAAAGACCATACTCTATTTGCTTTAAAAGACGGTAAAGTAAAGTTTTATAAGGGTTTTAAGAAGCGAAAGTTTATTTCTGTAGAAGAGACGGTCGCAGCTGCTGAGTAGATTTGGGTCTGAGTTGATTTCAGATTATATCGGTTTAATTCTCTTTATTATGGCAATGGTAGGCTCGCCTGGGCCAGCGAACATTATTCTTTTTGCGCTAGGCTGTACTCAGAAGTTTAGAGTTTCGTTCCCATTCATATTAAGTGTTGTATTATCTAAGCAACTTATAATTTGGCCAATTGGATTTAGCTTGCTCCTAATAAACGATCTGATAGACCAATATTCAAGCATAATGATGGTATTATCTATAATGTTTATCTCCTGGATAGGCTACAAGATTATTTTAATGGATCTATCAGTAAAGAAAAAGTCAACTATATGGGTTCCAAAGTTTTATCATGGGTTGCTTGTTCATCCATTGAATCCAAAGGCGTGGATGATGATTACGCTAGCGTTTACAGCTTTCCAGAGCCAAGGGGTGTCGACTGAAACAATTCCGACTATAGCTATATCTTTTCTACTAATACAATTAATTTTTCATTCTGCTTGGTTCTGGTTTGGTTCTCTAGTGAGACAAGCAGATTTTTCAGAAAAAAATAGTCGAATTGTAAAAATAGCTCTATTGATAAGCCTCATAGCGAGTATTGTATTTTCATACTACTAACTTTTAAAACCGAATTTTTTAATTAACTGAAAGCTTACTTTTACCTATGCAATTTATTGATTTAGCACTTATACACATCAGATCTGGGACTGGTGGATCAGGTTGTATAAGTTTTCGGCGTGAGAAATTTATCGAATTTGGTGGACCTGATGGTGGTGACGGAGGTAAAGGGGGCGATGTCGTTGTGAGAGCGATCTCTAATCTCAATACCTTAATAGACTTTAAATATAAGAGACACTATTTCGCTAAGAACGGTAGGCCTGGTATGGGACAAAATAAAACGGGAGCAAATGGGGAAGATGTGATACTTAACGTTCCGATAGGAACTGAGGTGCTTTTGGAAAATAAGACATCAGTTTTGGTCGATTTAGTTAATGAGGGACAAGAGTATGTAATTGCAGAGGGTGGAAATGGCGGATGGGGAAATAGTAGATTTAAGTCATCAACTAATCAAGCTCCAAGGCAAGCTAATAAAGGACACTCAGGTTCTGAATTGATGTTATGGCTAAGGCTAAAGTTGCTTGCCGACGTTGGTTTGGTAGGATTACCAAATGTGGGCAAGTCTTCCCTTTTATCAGTAATGAGCAATGCTAAGCCAAAGATTGGTGATTTCGCGTTCACAACACTAAGTCCAAACTTAGGTATAGTCACTTATAAGCAGGGTGACTTTGTTTTAGCCGATATTCCAGGGGTTATAGAAGGAGCTAATGCCGGTAAAGGTATTGGAATTCAGTTTCTTGGTCATATAGAACGATGTCAGGTTTTGGTTCACGTTTTGGATGTATCCTCGAATAACATTATATCCGATTTTGAAACTACGTTAAAGGAATTGAAAGAATATAAGAGTGATCTGGCAGAAAAAATCAAGTGTGTTGTACTCAATAAGGTCGACAGCATAAAAAGTAAAAAGTTGGAAAAAATAGTAAAAACTTTCAATAAGCAAGAGATTGAAGTATTACCTATATCTACCTTTTCAAGAGTTGGTATTGATAAGTTAAAGGACAATTTGCTTGAGTTACTAAAAAAAAATAAACTTAAAGAAGCTAAGCCTAAAGGGAGGACTGAAAAATGGAGTCCGATTTAAATAATATTAGTCCTGACATAGAAAAAATATATCAGCAATCAAAGTCGATCGTCATAAAAGTTGGCTCATCATTGCTAGTTGAGGATAAACTTGGTGCAATCAAAAAAGAATGGTTCGCGTCTTTCATTGAGGATGTTATCGATTTACGAAAAAAAGGAAAAGCCGTAATTATCGTTTCTTCGGGAGCAATAAATTTGGGAAGAAAAATTCTTAATCTTAGAGCAAACGAATTAACTTTGGAACAGGAACAAGCAGCCGCATCCGTTGGACAGATTGAACTCTCCAAGGAATATCAAGAGCAATTTAAATTAAAGGGTCTTATATGTTCACAGGTACTTATTACCTTAGATGATTTCACAAATCGTAGGAGATATTTAAATTGTAAATCCACGCTAAAAACGTTGCTGACATTTGGTGTAATACCCATTGTTAATGAAAATGACACTGTCGCAACTGATGAAATACGATATGGAGATAACGACAGATTGGCTGCACAGGTTGCGTCGATATGTGAGTCAGACCTGTTAATATTGCTTTCCGATATTGACGGTCTGTATACGGAGTCACCAAAAAAAAGTAAGAATGCAGTGCATATTCCCTTTATCAATGAGATCACAGAAGAAATTGAACTTATGGCAGGGGGGCCAGAAAACGATTTTTCACATGGAGGTATGAAGACAAAAATTGAAGCAGCTAAAGTCACTACTTCGGTAGGCTGTAATTTAATTATCGCTGATGGCCAAAATCGTAATCCAATAAATAATATTTCTAAAAGGAAAGCAACATGGTTTCTAGCTTCTCAAAGCGTAAAAGCAGCAAGAAAAAAATGGATCCTAAACATGAAATCGCAAGGTGAAATTGTAATAGATTTTAAGGCAGAAAAAGCATTAAAATCGGGAAATTCCTTGTTGCCAGTGGGCGCAAAGAAATGCATTGGCTCTTTTACAAGAGGAGATGTAGTTACTGTTAAGGGAGAAGACGGTCAGATAATAGCTAAAGGGTTGGTCTCATTTAGTCAGATTGAAACAGAAAAAATACTTGGTCTTAAGTCTGAGGAGATATCCGGTGCATTAGGTTATAATCGAAAACCAGAGCTCATCCACAGAGATAACATGGCATTCTTTAGTTAGGGAAAGTTAAATAATGAGTAACAATTTTAAAATATTAGAGGTTGGAAAAAAAGCGCATAGCGCTTCTTTGGCTCTTTCTGAAATTTCAGACACAGTTGTCAGTGAAACTTTGGTATTGTTTTCAAGTTTTATTCAAAAACATAAAGATCAGATATTGAGAGCAAATGACGAAGATGTTCAGCTAGCTATTGTCAATAATTCAAGCAAAGCATTTGTAGATCGATTGAGGCTGGATGATGATAGAATTAATTCATTGCAAACTGTAATGTTGGACGTAGCTAAACAAAAATCCCCGGTGGATCAAATTCTAGAGACAAATACACGTCCAAATGGCTTAGAGATTAGTAAGGTCACCACTCCAATTGGAGTGATTGGCGTAATTTTTGAGAGTAGACCAAATGTTTTTTGTGATGCCGCAGCCCTTTGTCTCAAGTCAAAAAACGCATCTATTTTAAAACCAGGCTCTGATGCGTTAAAAACTGTACAAGCATTATATGATATTCTCGTCATGGCTTTGTCGGAGATGGAAATGCCAGAAAATTGTGTTCAAATGCTTAGGTCTGGCAGTAGAGAGGAAGTAAGGTTATTAGTTAATATGACAGATTATGTTGATGTAGTTATACCGAGAGGCGGGCGAAGCTTGGTTGAATTTATAAAAAGGGAGGCAAAAGTTCCTGTGTTTGCTCATTTAGAAGGTATAGTTCATGTTTATGTTCATAAAAAAGCAGATATTGAGATAGCAAAAAAAGTAGTGCAAAACTCTAAGTCAAGGAGACCAGGTATCTGTGGAGCTGTGGAGACGCTCTTGATTGATAAAGAATTCTACAACAAGCAAGGCAACGAGCTCATAAATTTCCTAATTGCTAATGGAATAGAAATACGTGCAGATAAGGCACTATTTAAAAATAAATCCATCGTAAGCGTTGCTGATAGCGACTACGGATATGAATTTCTAGAAAATATTCTAGCTGTTAAGGTAGTAGAAGACATAGATGCTGCTATTTCACATATTAGAAATTTTGGATCAAATCATACGGACTGCATACTGACCGAGGATAAATCTGCCAGTGAGTTATTTTTTAAAAAATTAGATAGCTCAATTCTTTTATGCAATGCATCTACTCAATTTGCTGATGGAGGAGAATTTGGTTTTGGGGCAGAAATTGGTATTTCCACTAATAAACTGCACGCCAGAGGTCCAATAGGTGCTCAACATTTAGTTTCATTTCAATATCATGTAAATGGAAATGGGACGTTAAGACCTTGAATTAGTAATTAAGAAGTCCAGGTTCTGAATGGTCCCGAGTCAATGTGAACAAATCCGGATCGTGCATATCTACCAACACCACCGGTCTTAAAACTTTTCGCTGCCCTACTAATTTTATCGGTAGATCTTGTTCTCATTCTTATATCAGCAGCCATCGCTTTAACATGGTATGAATTTTGCGCAACGCCGTCTGTCATTCTTGAAAGCATTTTGTTGGTTTTACTAGTTCTATACCCCGATAAAAGATAGAACGGCTCAGAGCTATCAAGAAGCCCCTGTGTTGCCGATAAAATATCTATGTTTGCAGGATCATACGACCGAACCTTATTTTGTCTCCAATCTCTCATAAAATAGTCTATTTCTTTCAAAGCGTCGCTAACATACGAGCCTTCTATCCAGTAGACAGAATTTATAAATTCACCTGTGTTAAAATTCCGGAATCTTATCTTACGTATATCACCCGCTCCCCTTAAAAAGCCAGGAGCTTTGGCTAAAACAGGTGCTGCTACCACAATAGATGCGGTAGACACAAAAGAAGTAAGCAAGTATCTTCTTGTTATCATACCTGTTTCGCCTCGAATTATATCATTTTCTTTATACGACATATTTATTACACGATATAGGAAAAAATAAAAGATAAACTTTCGAATCAGTGGAATAATTTGTAAAAACGCTTATCTTAATCACAACTGCAACTCACCAGAGTTAATAAATTGACGGTAATAGTTTATCATGTCAAATTTTTAACACAAGGATCAAAATCACTGAGGGCGAAAAATGGGTTACATTAAAATAAGATCATCTAATTATAACAAGAGACTTTTATTTTTTAGCAAACGCTTTTTATCAATGATCACATTTGTTGTACTTATCTTTTCTATATTTGCGTTCGGAGCGCTTTCACAAGAGAATGAATGGAAAAACGATTTACAAAGAGCTTCATTAAAGTCAGTACTTTCTGAATTTTATCTAGCAGAAAATCCAATATCAGTATTTTATACTAAAAGAGAGTTTGAGCCATTTTGGATCAGAAATCAGAAGAAACTAAAAAGCC
Organism: uncultured Alphaproteobacteria bacterium; assembly: GCA_902581005.1. Classification (GTDB taxonomy): domain Bacteria; phylum Pseudomonadota; class Alphaproteobacteria; order Rhodobacterales; family Rhodobacteraceae; genus CACIJG01. The sequence continues at coordinate 96,443 of CACHMT010000002.1, read as the reverse complement.
TTACAACTATTATTGGAGAGGCAGAGCTTCACGGATTACCTTCCTCGCGATACCCCTTTGACGAGCTTAGTCAAGCAATATTTGAAAGTGATCCATCTCAACAGGCAAAGCTTGAGCTTATGGCAACAGAGGCCTTTTTGCTATTTGCGCAAGACGTTTCGGGGGGTATTCTGAACCCCAGCATGATAGATGCTAACATCAACGTATCGCCACGGAGAAAAGAAGCTGGTACGCTCTTATCGGCTCTAACTGAGAGCTTAAATATCAATTTATTTTTTGGGAACCTTTTCCCAAAATCAAATGAATATAAGAGTTTGCGAGATGAATTGAAAAACCTAAGAGAGGCCTCACTCAACAGGTCTTGGGGAGACCTTGTGCCGACAGACGCTGTGTTAGCGGTAGGAATGACGCATGATAATGTGCCTTTTCTTCGAAAACGATTAAGTAAAATGGGTTATCCGGTGTATAAAGTTCATTCAAGGCTATTCGATGAGCAATTGAATGACTCGGTGAAGAGATTTCAAGAGTATCATGGTTTAAACCCCGATGGTGTATTTGGAAAAAGGAGTATTGAAGCTATCAATGTTCCCGCTAAAACAAGGTTAATGCAGGTACTCGTTAATTTGGAACGGATGAGATGGAATAATGAAGATCGAGGAGCTGAATACGTTTTGGTTAACCAGCCAAACTTTCACGCATACTTTAAATCGGGAAACGAAAAAGTGTGGGAATCACGAGTAGTCATTGGCCTGCCTAGTAATCAAACAGCAGAATTTAACGACACTATGACCCATATGGTGGTAAATCCTACATGGCACGTTCCAAAGAGTATAGCGGTTGAAGAGTACCTTCCGTTGATTCAAAGTGACCCCAATTTTTTGACCGATAATGAGATGGTTTTAATGGTTAGGGGTACGGATACTATAATTGATTCAAATTTAATTGATATGCAGGCGTTTACACCCGATAACTTTCCATTCCTTATAAAACAAATACCTAGCAATATTAATGCTTTGGGACTTGTTAAATTTATGTTTCCAAATAAATTTAGTATCTACATGCATGATACTCCAATGAAGGATTTGTTTTTCAAAGATGAGAGGACATTCAGTCATGGTTGTATAAGGTTACAAGAACCATTTCAATTCGCATATTCTTTACTGCGAGAACAAGAGGTTAATCCAGAAAGCAAATTTCAAGAAGTTCTTGAAAAAGCTGAAGAAACTTACATTAATTTATCAAGAAAAATTCCAGTTTATATTACCTATCGCACTGCGTTCTTTGATGAGTTTGGCCAAATACATTACAGGGCGGATATTTATGGAAGAGATGCTCTTGTATATATGGCTTTGGTTGACGCAGGAGTATCGATTTATTGACCGCCTTTTGGAAATTTTGGATTAGAATAGTATAAAATGTTTACCCTACGAGATATTTCTAGCCAAATTGGTGGAACCTTAGTGGGCAATGCTGAATTATTAGTCGCAGGACCGAGCGAACCAAAGTTTGCGAGTGAGCAGCAACTAGCAATGGCGCTTAGCAACAAATACATTAACGAAATTGGGCTGGGCAGAGCAAAAGCAGCTTTATTTACTAAGCAGGTCGACTGGAGAGCCTTAAAGCTGGAGGGAGCGATTTTCCTTAATAAGGGCAAGACCGCTTTGTACGAGGTAAATAAACTATTTCATAGTTCCCCAAGATGTGTAGAAGGTATAAGCCAAAGTGCGGTTTTAGATGGCTCGGCAAGAATAGGGAAAAATGTAAATATTGGACCATTTACATACGTAGGACCTAATTGTGTAATTGGAGATAATGTGACTATTTTCTCTAATGTTACAATAATGAATAATGTAATTATCGATGATGAAACAATTCTCCATTCCGGAGTTAGGGTTTTAGAAAATGTCATAATAGGTAAGAATGTCATATGCAATTCAAACGTCGTTATTGGAAGTGATGGCTTCTCTTTTGTATCAGACACAGGTGAAGGTGTCGAAAGAGTGATGTTATCCAGGACAGACGAAGTAAAAATGAGCCTGAAAAATTACCTCAAAGTCGAAAGTTTAGGTTCCGTAGAGATACACGATAATGTGGAGATAGGTGCCAATTGCTGTATAGATAGGGGTACAATAGCCAACACGATAATTGGAGAGGGCACTAAATTAGATAACCTAGTTCATATAGCGCACAATGTACAGCTAGGCAGGAATTGCTTAATTTGTGGTCAAGTGGGAATAGCTGGATCTGCAAAAGTAGGTGATAGGGTGGTTATGGGTGGACAGTCAGGAGTGGGTGATAACATAGAGGTTGGATCGGATGTAATTCTGGCTGGCAAAACTGGTTTATCAGTTAATGCAAAGCCAAACCAGTTTCTGATGGGTAATCCCGCTATGTTAAAAAGTAAAAACATAGCATCCTATTTGGCTTTTAGAAGGTTACCAAAAATAATAAAATTGTTGAAAAAATAATTCAGTAATATAGCGTGACATATATCTTACACATTCCTGTGTTATAGGACCTCTATAATGGAAAATATAGAAGAAAAAGTTTTAGAGTTGGTCGGAAAACAAACGGGTATCGATCCAAAGCAAATTCCTCTTGATAGAAAGTTTGAAGAGCTAAATTTAGACTCTGTGGCCCTTGTTGAATTAGTTTTTTCATTGGAAGAAACATTTGATATATCAATTCCATTTGAGAGTTTAGATGAAACTGAGATAAAAAAGCGTTTCTATACAGTATCAACCCTTGCCGATCACTTAAAAGATCTTTTGCAAAAAAATGCCTAGGTCCTTCTTTTTAATTAATTTTTATGACTAACAGAGTGGTAATAACAGGAATGGGGGGTGTTTCATCTATTGGAATGTCAGTGCCCGAAATATATAATAGCTTGAGAGAAGGTAGGCCTGGGATTGGCCAACTTGAGTTTCCAGATATAACAAGGCTAAAAGTAAAAACTGGCGGACAAATAAAAAACTTTGATCCAAGTAAGCATTTTGAATTGAAGCAAGTTAGCAGGACGGATCGATTTTCCCAATTTGCTTTGCTGGCTGCTAAAGAAGCAATAGCGAACGCGGGGCTTGAAAATTGTAAAGAAGAGTGGCCAGAAAATGCCGGAGTAATTTTGGGCTCTTCTATTGGTGGTATTGAGACTATAAACTATAGCTATAAACAGGTTTTTGAGAAGGGGCATAATAGGCTACACCCTCTTACTATACCAAAGATTATGAATAACTCAGCAACTAGTTTGATCTCGATTGAATATCATATACAGGGACCAAGTTTTACTGTCTCTTCTGCTTGTTCTTCTGCAAATCATGCCATGGGGATTGCTTACGAAACTATTAAATCAGGAAAATCCAAAATTCTGATTACGGGTGGAAGCGAGAGTTTTTTAAGTTTTGGAGGTATTAAACCTTGGGAAAGTTTAAGAGTTTTATCTCAAAGCAAGTGTCGTCCTTTTTCCAGAGGAAGAGATGGTCTCGTTCATGGTGAGGGCGCCGGAATCTTTGTATTTGAGAGCTTGGCCTCTGCAAAAAAAAGAAAAGCAGACATCATTGCGGAAGTAGTCGGATTTGCTATGTCTTCAGACGCATCTGATCTCATAAAGCCGAATAATATTGGTCCCCAAAAAGCTCTTGAAGGTGTATTGAAAGATGCAATGATAAATAAGACAGATGTCACCTATATAAATGCACACGGTACTGGTACTATTTTGAATGATAAGATGGAAAGTGAAGCAATTAACAAAGTATTCGGAAACCATTCTAAATCTGTAAAAGTCTCTTCTACTAAAGCTATGCATGGTCATCTAATAGGTGCGACAGCAGCAATCGAACTCTTGGCTTGCACCCTTGCCATAAACGAAAACGTTATCCCTCCAACTATTAATTATTTAGGTTTAGACCCTGCTTGCGATCTTGATGTAGTTCCAAATTATTCTCAAGAGTTGAAAAGTGTGGACGTTGTTCTTAACAATTCTTTTGCATTTGGTGGAATGAACGCAGTATTAGCGCTTAAAAGATATTTAAATTAGGCACTAACCTAGCTTTTTTATTTTTATTTTTGTTATACGATTTCCTTTTCTTTTTAATATTTCATACCGAAATCCATCAAAAATAAAAACTTGTTTTTCAGAGGGAATTGACTGTGCTTCATGTATCACAAGACCTGCAACTGTGTTAGCTTCCTCATCAGGGATATTCCAGTCTCTATGTCTATTAAGATCTCTAATAGTCATATTCCCTTCGACTATTAATGAGTTGTCATTAAGCTCCTTTACCTGTTGTTCAATCACATCGTGCTCATCACTAATTTGACCTACTATTTCTTCTAAAATGTCCTCTAACGTTATAAGCCCTCGAAGGTCACCATATTCATCCACTACCAGAGCAAAGTGTGATTTTCTTTTTAAGAATTGTTTCATTTGTTGATCAAGAGTAGTGGTCTCTGGAACAAAATAAGGTTTCATTGCAACTTCAAGAATATTCATATCATTAACATTGAATCTTCTGGTAGACTGTCCAAGCCCAAATCCCTTGAATGATCTTAAGACATCCTTTGCATGAAGTACCCCAATCACATTTTCTGGGTTGTCTTCATAGATTGGAAGTCTGGTGTAAGGAGAGTTTAGACACTTCTCAAAAATCTCATTTGGGGAACTATTTGTGCTTATCATTTCGATTTGACTGCGATGCAACATTATCTCTTCTACTTCTCGATTGCCAAGGTCCAAAGCTCCAAGGAGAATATCTCTTGCTTCTTTCTGCACTGCCCCTTCAGAGTGATGAAGCGATATAGCGCCTGCTATTTCCTCAGTTGCCATTTCTTCAATGTTATCGTCGGACTTAACGCCAAAAGCGTTGAAAGTAATTCTTACAAAAAATCTAATTGCTTTAATAAAGGGAGTAAAGGCAAGTACAAAGAACCTGACTAAACCTGCAACCCTTATTGAAACACCTTCTGGATTGGTAATCGCGTAAGTTTTGGGCATAATTTCAGCAAAGACTAATATTAAAAATGTCATAGTGAATGTAGCTATAATAACACCATTTTCTTGAAATAATGATGTAAAGAGAGAAGTTGCAAGAGAGGTTGCAAGAATATTCACTAAATTATTTCCTAATAATAATGCTCCGAGCAAGCTCTCACCATTTTCTTTCAAAGCTAATGCTCTTGTTGCCATTTTTGAACCCTTCGCTTTCAGTGCAGTTAGTTTGGCTTTACTTGCTCCTGTGAGAGCTGTTTCAGATCCAGAGAAAAAAGCTGAAATAAATAGCAGGCCAGCAATTGAGATTGATACTAACCAAAAATTCGTGTCAATAAGCATAATTTATTCCTTTCCTACATACTTACGAATATGTTCATAAGTTTTTAAAATCTTTTTTAGCAAAAGGGTGATTCTCTTGAACACTCTTTATCATTTTTTCATCTAGAATATGGGTATAAATCTCAGTGGTGCTAAGGTTTTTGTGACCAAGTAGAGTTTGTATAACTCTTAGATCGGCACCATTTGACAATAAATGAGATGCGAATGCATGTCGGATTTTGTGCGGGGAAACATAACGCGGGTTTAGTCCTGCGAATTCAGCAATTTTTTTAATAATCAAGAAAAATCTCTCTCTATTCAAATAGCCATTTTTTGATCTTGAAGGAAATAAAAACTCACTTTCATAAAACGCTATGTTAGTTTTTTTTAACTCCACCAAATATTTTTTAATTGCTGATATAGCTAATTTCGAAATCGGAACCATTCGTTCTTTATTTCCTTTACCTTTAATTAATATTATTTCTGGCATACCAATAAAAAGTGATTTTCTTAATGAAACGAGTTCACTAACTCTCATCCCACTTGCGTAGAGGATTTCAATTAAAGCTTTATTTCTTGTTTTCTCAAGCTTATTTTTCCCCACTTTACTAGCAGAGTTCAATATTTTTAGCACCTCTTCTTCAGATAAGAAGCCAGGTATTTTTATTGCTTTTTTAAAGTTTTTTATATCCTCACATGGGTTCCGATCAAGCAAACCTTCCTTCATTAAAAATTTAAAAAATTGTTTTACAGTAGATAATCTCCTTGAAATAGTATTGTCTGCAAAGTGCCTTTCTCTTTGATTTTGGAAAAATTTGTTGATATCTTCTTTCTTAACCGTTTCAAAATTTAAGTTTTTATCGTTTATAAAAGTAAAAAAAATCTTTAGATCCGCTCTGTATGAAGATGCCGTATTCAGGCTCATATTTTTTTCAGTTACCAGACTTAGTAGAAAGTCCGATGATATATTATCGACATTTTTCATCTGTTACTAACCAATTTTTTTAAGGTATTTAAAGCTATTAGCTCGACCGAAATTTCGTTCACTAAATCAATAAGTCCAATTTTTGTAAGCATACTTAAACTCAGTTTAACCTTTTCAAACTCAGTTGAAAGGCCATTTCCTAATAGACTTAAACTTTCTAATAGTATTAATCCCTTTTCCATTTGAGTATCAAGGTTTCTATTTGCAGGAAAACTTTTTTTAATTACTTCTATATTTAGCTTTTTTACTAACTCGCAGAGCTCAGAATCTGTTTTATGCTTTATGAACACCTTTTTTTTAATATCAATCAAACAGTTGATATTAGGATTACTTGATTCCAACATAAAAAACTCCTTAGTAATGCCATCAGTTAGACTAAGTAGAGCAATGGCCAGATCTTTCAGTCTTTTGTCATCAGAATAATATAAGTTTTTTAGTTCATCTACGTATTCATTAGACAGATGCACTAGTAATTTTTTTTTTTGAAATACTTTCGTAGCTTTTTTTAGAGCTAAAAGTTTTCTGTGTTCACTATCGCTATTAAAGGCCTGCTCTAATTGCATTACAACTATTGTTGCATCATTAGAGTTCTCCTCGTCTTCAATTATGCTTGATTTGTATAAGCTAAATAAAGTGTTTGCGTTGACTACGTACTTTGATGCTAACTGCTCCATTGATTTAATTCGTATTTTGGGGGGAATGCCTAATAAACTAAATGCATATGCGTATTTGTTTGGTAGTATGTCAGGAGGGACTAATTCTTTCTTGCCATGCATTAGATAAAAGCTTGTGGGACTGAGGTCCTTAATCTCAATATCATAATGGCTATCAGTTTCTATGTCTGGATCTAAATAATTTAATAATAATTTTTTTTCTTTTTCATCAAATTGCTTCAAAGATGAGCCCACTGTAAAAGCTAAGGCGGCTGCTTGCCAGTCATTTTTCCTGACCAAACATATTATTTTAAATTGAAGCATACCCTCAAAATTTGGATATTTATTTGCCAAATTACAAGTTTTTGACAGTCTTCCGTTCAGAGATGCAACTTGAATTTTTCTCTTCATGAGTTCAACTGACGGTTCTTTAATATAGTTTAGGATCTCTTCTACTTCATCAATCGCACCTAAATTGATGAGTTGATCAATACGTGACAATAGGAACAAATATCCCATATTCTTCATCCCTATGGAGTTTAAAGGAGGCTTTGCATCTACAAGTAAAAGTCTTTTAAAGATTTTATTAGTGGAAGTTAAAGTAAGATTAGGCATACTAATCAGCTTTTCGGAAAGTACTTTTTCGCTTGAGTTTCTCCATAAATCACTTGGGAACTTAGTTCTTTCAATTGAAATTAACCCTATTCCATTTACGTTGATTTTTCCCAGGAAATTTTCTTCGACATTTTTTTTATCTAAAGTGGAGTTTGACGATTTAGATGTTAAAGAACTCTTTCCTATACCGTTATATTCTTTGGCGGCATTCTGATTCTTAATTTCGTCCGAATATGCTTTAGAGAATATTATTACCAAGGCTAAAAAAAGTAAGAAAAAAAGCCTAATTTGTTGATTGATCATCGATGTTGACTTCAATAATTACTTCACCTTTGGGAGGATCTTGTTCGACATACAAATATAATAAAAAAGTTGAAATAAATATTATTACAGAACCTATAATATAGTATTTAAGCAATCTTAATTCGTCCTCACTAAAGCCCAACTCTTTTTATATAGTAAGTTTTTGCACCAATTTACGTTTTACTTGTTATATAGAACAAATAATTACAATGTTGATATAGTAAATGAATTTATGCAATGAAACAAATTTTATCTAAATCGATAGTGTTAACAGGTTTAATGGGAAGCGGGAAAAGCGCTATTGGTAAAGCCCTTTCCGAAAAAATGGGGGTGCCATTATCAGATACTGACAAAATAATTGAAAACGAAGTTGGAAAAACCATTTATGAAATTTTTAATGACTCTGGTGAAAAATACTTTAGGCAAGTTGAAGAAAAAGTTGTAGGTCGATTATTAGATAAAGCTGCGCACATAATTTCAACAGGTGGAGGGTCTATATTATCTTCTAAAACAAGGAAGGCGATTAAATCAAAATCTTTTTCTATTTGGGTTCAGTGTGATGTTGATATTATATCAAATCGTATTCATGATCAGGAAAAACGACCTCTTTTAAAGAATAAAAATATATTAGATACTCTAGTCAGGAAGAATAAAGAAAGGGTTAAGTTTTATAGACAAGCAGATAGTCGTATTGTCAATGAAAACTCTAATATAGAAATGACTGTAGAGGCCATAGTCGAAGAACTGTTGTTGAAAAAGGTGGTACATAAATAATGATACGTAAAAAGTCTATAAGCATTCGCTCTAAAAAAACCACTTACGATATATTGATAGGTAGAAGTCTTTTAAAAGAGAACAATAACTATCTTGACTTAACTTTAGCAGATAAGAAAATCGCTATAATTTCTGATGAAACTGTTCACAATTTACAATATGCAAATTTTTTGGATCAAATCAGCGGTTTAAAAGTTGATCCTCACTTATTTTTAATAGAACCAGGTGAACCTTCGAAGAACTGGGGTGTCCTGAAAAAAGTTCTCGACTGGCTAACTGAGCTAAATTTTGACAGGACAGATTATGTTATCGCTTTTGGTGGAGGAGTAGTTGGAGATCTAGTATCTTTAGCTGCAAGTTTATTTCGTAGAGGTATAAATTTAATCCAAGTTCCGACAACCTTATTATCTCAAGTAGATAGTTCAGTAGGAGGCAAAACAGCGGTAAATAATGGGCCAGCAAAAAACTCTATTGGAACGTTTTATCATCCTAAAGTTGTTTTTTGTGATACATCTTTTCTAGGCACCTTGCCGGAAAGAGCGTTTCTTGCTGGATATGCAGAGGTTTTAAAAATGGCTCTTGTTTTTGACAAGGATTTTTACAAATTTTTGATAGAAAACCAGAAGCTTATATCATTGAGAGACGAGGCCACTTTGTTGCACATCATCGACAAATCTCTTGAACTAAAAAGCAAGGTTGTAGAAATCGATGAAACCGAGCAGGGAGATAGAGCACTCTTAAATTTTGGTCACACCTTTGGACACGCTTTAGAGACTTATTTTAGCTACTCGGAAAAATTACTACATGGAGAAGCAGTTTCCCTAGGTATAGTTCTTGCTGCTCGTTTTTCTAGCCAAGAGGGTTATTTGAGTGAGCGGAAGCTTGAAAATATAGACGAACACTTGCATTCAATGAAACTTCCTACCGTAACAACCCAAATTCATAATGGTAAGCTAGATGTATTAAAACTATTGACATTTATGAAGCAAGACAAAAAAGTAGTCGGCAACAATATTAACTTGATTTTATTAAAAGATATAGGTAATGGCTTTATTGAAAGAAATGTGCCTTTTCATAAATTAGAAAAATTTTTACAACTTCAATTAAGTTAGAGAATGGTTACCAAGCTTCATATTGATTTTAATAAACCGCTAAAACAGAAAGATAAATTATTATCAATCTTTTTGTCTAGAAAAGCCGTGGCGGGATTGATTATTTTAATTGTAGCTATTTGGATGATTCCTGGTTTATTTGTTGAGAATAATGAAAACAGTGAAGTAATGAAACGAGATGATACTGAAAAGGTATTTGTAGTATCCGCTCAAAAAGTACAAAACCAAGATACCTACAAGGTTGTGAGAGCTAGTGGCGTGCTAAAACCAGTTTTTGAAGTTGATGTCTTGAGTAAGAAAGACGGGGAAGTAAAAGAAATAGTAAAACAACGTGGTGAGCTGGTTGAAAAAAATGATGTCATTCTCGAAATAGATAAGGGAACGATACTGGAACAGCTAGAGGCTGGAGAGGCTGCCTTGAGATTAGAGGAGAAAAACTTTTCAATTACTGAAAGTCTATCGAAGAAAGATATGACATCAGAGTTGAATTTAGTTAGGGCTGAGGCCTCTTTGACACGAGCAAAAGCAGACATTGCCAATTTGCGAAATAATCTTAAACACAGCACTGTTGTTGCAGGTATTGGTGGAGTGCTGGAGTTATTAAATGTTGAAGCCGGTCAATTTGTCAAAAAAAATCAAAATATTGGAAAAATAATCGACCTTTCAAAAATGTTGCTGTTTGCACCAGTGGCTCAAACAGATGTTTCTAAAATATCGCTGAGTGATAAAGTTGTAATCAATGTAACTGGAGTCGGAAACAGAAGAGGTGTAGTGAAACGAATAGCGTCTTCAGCCAGCGAGGCAACGCGAACATTCATTGTTGAAATTGAAATTATTAATACAGACAGGTCTTTGAAGGCGGGAATGAGTGCAGAGGTTGGCATTTTAGTCGAGAAGGTTCAGGCTTTTTCAATATCTCCTGCGCACTTAGCAATTGGAGAAGATGGGTCTTTAAAGGTAAAAACAGTGAGAAATAATATAGTTTTTGAGAATGATGTTTTGTTGGTGAGAACCTCAGGCAATTTTGCTTTGGTTTCTGGGCTTCTAGATGATGATATCGTTTTAACAAATGGTCAGGCTTTTGTGAGCGCTGGAGACGAAATAGAGTATAAAATTAATTGAGAATAAAACATGAAATCAATAATTGAAGGCTGCTTTAAAAGACCTGGTGCCGTAATTTTGGCCCTTCTCTTGATCTTCTTTTCAGGTATCAATGCATTCTTATCTATACCTAAAGAAGCATCACCAGACGTAGAAATTCCTGTCGCATATGTTAGTGTAGCGTACGAAGGTATATCTCCCTCTGATGCAGAAAAGTTGTTAACTAAGCCACTTGAAAAACAGCTCAAAACAGTTGCAGGACTAAAAAAAATGACGTCAGCAGCGACGGAAGGTTACACATCCATAACGGTTGAGTTTGATGCAGGTGAGGATATAGACCTTGTTCTAGAGGACGTGCGGCAAGCTGTCGATGATGCAAAAAAAGATTTACCAAAAAATGCAGAAGAACCAAAGGTAACAGAAATAAGTTTGGCACTATTCCCAATCTTGTCAGTGTCTTTGTCTGGAAACGTTCCGGAGTCTTCTTTGATAAACATAGCAAATAATATTAAAGAAAAAGTTGAAAGTGTAGCCGGTGTTCTAGAGGTAGAAGTGGGTGGTGACAGAAAAGAGGTCATAGAAATACTTATTGATGCTAGTTCTATAGAATCTTACGGTATAAACCCACAAAACGTTATTGGATTGGTGGCGGCTAATAATCAATTAGTAACCGCAGGTGCTATTGAAAATGAAAACGGTAGATTGGTTGTTAAAGTACCTGGGGTTGTTGAAACATTAGATGAACTTTTTGCAATGCCTATAAAAATTGCGGACGGTACTACCATAAATTTTGGTGATATTGCGATTATAAGAAGAACTTTTGAAGATAAGAAAAGTTGGTCCAGAGTTAATGGTAAACCAGCTGTCGTTTTAGATATAAAAAAGAGAGTGGGATCGAATATAATTGACGTAGTTGATGCCTCAAAAAAGGTGATCTCTGAGGAAGTGTCTAATATCCCAGGAAATATAAATGTAGATTACTTATTTGATGAATCTAAGTCAGTCAGAAATTTACTTAATGATTTAGGTAACAACGTTTTCGCCGCAGTTTTAATCGTCTTAGTAATAGTAGTGCTGGCATTAGGAATAAAAAATGCTCTTCTAATTGGGTTTGCGATACCGAGCAGTTTTCTTCTTGGTTTTATCATTTTGAGCTACTTTGGGGTAACTATGAATATAATCGTCTTATTTTCTCTTATACTCGTAGCAGGTATTTTGGTAGATGGAGTTATTGTTACGACAGAGTATGCTGACCGAAAAATATCTTTGGGCCATGATAGAGGAGCTGCTTACTTAGAGGGTTCGGTAAGAATGTCGTGGCCTATAATAGCCTCTACAGTAACCACTTTGATGGTCTTTTTTCCTTTGTTGGTTTGGCCTGGTATCGTTGGTCAATTTATGAAATATTTGCCAATAACAATGATTGTCGTTTTGTCAGCATCTCTTTTAATGGCCTTGATATTCATTCCAATATTAGGAAGCTTTCTCGGAAAAATTTCGACTGACAAAAGAACCAAAACAACGCCCCCAAAACTTTACAAAGATATTCTTAAAATCTCAGTAACACGACCGGCACTTTCGATTTTTTTGGTGGGTTTATTGATAGTGGGATCTTACTCGGCATATTTTTCTGCTAAATTAGGGGTTCAATTTTTCCCAGATATTGAACCAGAACAAGCAGTTGTTCAAATTCTTTCAAGGGGTGACCTGTCTGCTTCAGAAAAAAATTCTTTAGTGAAAGATACAGAGGCTTCAATTTCTAATTTAAATGGCGTAGATATAAATTTTGCAAAAACGGGAGCTGATGGAAGGACTAAAGATCTAATAGGTTCGGTGCGAACCATTTTTTCTGATTGGGATGAACGTGAAACGGCCGCTGTTTTAATGGAAAGCATGAGAGGGAGTGTTAAATTTTTAGAAGGCGCTAACATAAATATAGTAGCGCAGAAGGAAGGCCCTGGAGGGCAAGGAAAGCCAGTAAGAATTGAAATAACGGGCACTGACTTTGATCAATTGAACAAAGCGTTATTTGTTATTAGACAGAAAATGAACAAAATAGATGGTTTTATTGATATTTCAGATAATTTACCGTCTCCAGGGTTGGAATGGAATTTAAATATCGATAGAGAAATAGCCGCTAGACATGGTGTTACAGTTGCTAGTTTGGGCACAATGGTAAAGTTACTTACCAAAGGAGTTAAGGTTTCAGATTACAGGCCGGACGATACAGACGAAGAGCTTGAGGTATTTTTGAGATATATAAAGTCTGAACGAAATTTAGACAGGCTTCAGGAATTACGAGTTCCTACATCCGACGGAAGATATGTACCGTTGTCAGTATTTGCTGAACTTACGCCAGAAAAAAAGGGAGGCACCATTTCTCGTTTAGATGGAAACAGGCTTCGATCTATAGAGGCAAATGTGAAGGAAGGAATGCAAGCACCGTTTTTAATTGAAAAACTTAAAAGTGAGATAGAGAATGTAACTTTCCCAAAAAGTGTGAGCGTAAACTTTGCAGGTGAGGATGAAGATATCAAGGAAACACAAGCTTTTCTTGGGCAATCCCTAGTTTTCTCTCTCGTCTTAATGTCAATTGTTTTAATGATCCAGTTTAATTCAGCATGGCAAACTATTGTAACGATGTCTGCGATCATTTTATCAACGGGTGGTATATTCTTGTTACTCTTTTTGACAGAAAGACCTTTTGGTGTCGTTATGTCCATGCTTGGTCTGATTGCACTTGCAGGTATTGTTGTAAATAATAATATTGTTTTGATTGACACCTTTAATGAATATAAAAGAAAAGGACATAATCATAGAGAAGCTGCTTATATGGCAGGACTTACAAGGTTTAGGCCCGTTATTCTGACAGCTATTACAACGATATTAGGCCTTGTTCCGATGGTCTTCAGTCTAACCATAAGATTTTCTGAACGAGATATACTTGTGGGAGCTCCTTCTTCTCAGTGGTGGGTTGATCTCTCTAGTACAATTGCTGGAGGGCTGACTTTTGCCACGTTCCTCACGCTAATAGCCACCCCAGCCTTGCTGGTGATCGGAAGGACATCAGTTTTCTCAATAAAAAATAAATTAGTCACTCTATTAAAAACAAAGCTTAGTACAAAAACGGTATCAACTTAGCGCTGCCTTCGCAGCCTTTTTTGATTAAAGTTCACGTTTGGTAGTTCTTTAATCTTAAAAAGCTCTGGATGGGAAGAGCTGTTGTCAGGAAAGGCAGAGCCTTCAACAAAGTGTTTTTGAAAACTAGGCTCAACAGCAGTTTCAATTTTATGGACTTTTCTTACGAGCGAAGAGATTTCTCTCCTCGAGCTTACGTCTAAAAGAGCGATGATCGCTCCTGCACCTGCCGCGTTTCCACTCGCCACAATTTGGCTGACTTGCGCGTCAGGTACTAACCCAATAATTAAAGCATGTTCGGGAGATATCTGTGAGCCAAAAGCGCCTGCCAGTAAAATACTATCTATTCTGTTGACTCTGCTTTTTTCCAATAAAATTTTGAAGCTTGCATGTAGGGCTGCTTTAGCTAGTTGAATTGCTCTGATATCCATGTTGGTTATAGATAATGAAACTTTGTTATCACTATGTAAGAGATAGGAATTTGTTCTTTCAGAACTAGTACACCTATTTGAACCAGTTTGTGCTGCTGAACCAATTAATCCATTAGCATCTAGTAGCCCAGCTAAACGCATTTCTGCGACTGCTTCTATAATTCCAGATCCACAAATACCTGTTACTCCAACCCCAGATACGTTTTCTGAAAATCCTTCTTCATTAGACCATTGCTCACAACCTATAACTTTAAAACGTGGTTCTTTGGTAATTGGATCTATGCGAACTCGTTCAATAGCACCAGGTGCTGCTCTTTGACCTGCTGAAATCTGTGCCCCTTCAAGTGCTGGACCAGTTGGGCAAGAACAAGCAAAAATTTCCTCGCCTTTGGCTAGAAGTATCTCGGCGTTAGTTCCGATGTCAATTATAAGAGTAGTGGTATCTTTTAACTTTTGTGGCTGTTCTGCTATCAAAACAGATGCTGCGTCAGCACCAACGTGTCCTCCAATGCATGGCACTGTATAAACATAGCTTTCTGGATTTAGAATTATACCTATATCTTTTGATTTGATAGTGAGGCTGTCTGAAAGCACCAGAGGGAATGGGGCTTGACCCAGTTCCTTCGGATCAATCCCAAGAAGAAGATGATGCATAATGGGATTAGCAACAAAAACAATTTCAAAAACGTTATCTAGTTTGATCCCGTGTTTTTCTGCGATTTTTCTTGTAAGCTCATTTATACCCTGTATGACTGAATTATTTAAGGTGGCTAAACCTTTTTCCTCCATCATGCAATATGAAACTCTACTCATGACGTCTTCACCATACCTTATCTGTGGATTCATTACACCCATGCTGCCAACAATCTTTCCTGAGTTTAAATCACAAAGAGTAGCTGCAATTGAGGTTGAACCTAAATCAATTGCTATCCCAAATGCTGGTATCTCGGAATATCCAGAGTGAATGTCTACAATTTCTGGAAAGGTGTTTTCTTTATAATATAGTAAAACCGTAATTCCCCAATTACCTCTTCTCAATTTCTCCTGTAAATCTTTAAGAACACGAACACTGCATGTAACCCCTTGAATATTCCAATCATCCTTCAAACTAATTTTTAGGCGTTCAAAGTCGCTCTCAAGAGAGTCAAGTTGTGGCTCAGAAACCTGAACATAAAAGGCTTTTACCGATGTATTAAGAGAGAAATCGCGCAAATTGGTTTCTTTTTTTATAATCTGTTTATGAATTTGACTATCCTCAGGAACATCTACCACTAAATCACCAAGAATTTTTGTTTGGCATCCAAGCCTTCTCTCCTCAGATAAATGAAATTTAGTTCTATAGATAAGCTCAGTTTCATTTCTTTCTGACACGCTTGTTTCTTTGGAACGAATATTTAACTTGTTAAATTCTCCAAAAGTCAGCTCTACCTGACATTTTGAGCACCTACCCCGCGCACCACAAATGCTATTTAAGTCTACAGAGAATTTTTGGGCAGCCTCAAGTATAGTCGTTCCTTTTTTTACGCGCCCCCTTATTCCTGAGGGTGTAAATACAATGGTCGCTGAAGAATTTCCGTTTTCCATTTAATAATCTTATAATCTCTGTCGACGTCTTCTTGAAGTTCTCACGCTAACGCCCCCTTCTTCTACAACTCTATTAGTTCTGATCCAGTTTGCCCCATTAGGATCATGGTTCATTAAAAAGTCTGCTGACCTTATAGCGTTAATTTCATTCTCATTAGTGGGATTCATTATTGCACTTGTCAGGCCAGAGCAAATAGCCATCGAAAGATATGAAGCATTAATTCCATGTCTATTAGGTAGTCCAAATGAAATATTAGATGCTCCACAAGTTGAATTAACTCCAATTTCACGAAGTTTCTTAACTAAGTCAAAAACTTGCAAACCAGCAGTTGCCATAGCACCAATGGGCATAACTAAAGGGTCTACAACAATATCACTCTTAGGTATTCCGTAATCAGCAGCTCTATTAATTATTTTTTTTGCTACTTGAAAACGTACTTCTGGATTTTCAGATATTCCTGTATCATCGTTGGATATCGCAACGACGGGTACATTATACTTTTTGACTAGTGGAAGAATTGTTTCCAGTCTTTCTTCTTCCCCTGTTACGGAATTAAGAAGAGGACGTCCCTTTGCTGCCTCGAGACCTGCTTCCAAGGCAGCAGGTACAGAGCTATCTATACAAATTGGAACGTCAGTCAAGTTTTGAACTAAGTTAATTAATTTTTTGATTAAAGGTGGTTCTGTGATATTAGGATCAGGGTTATCATTATAAACAACACCAGCATTTACATCGAGGATATGAGCACCACACTTGACTTGATTGAGTGCATCCTTTTCTACAGTTGAAAAATCCTCGTTTTGTAACTCCAGTGAAAGCTTTTTTCGTCCCGTAGGATTTATTCTTTCTCCGATGATACAAAAAGGTTCATCAAAGCCAATTTTTACTGTTTTAGATAATGACTCTATTATTGTAACACTCATTTTCCCTCCTATACTGGCGTGTCGATATTTCTTGCAAAAGCTGCGCTAGCTTCTATTCCTCCTAAAGGGAAAAAATGAAGAGAGTGTACGTTTTTAAAAAGCTTGTTTTTTTTATTTGAATTTAAAGCTTCAACCATCTCTGTTGGTTCAAAAGGTAATAGTAGTTTGGTTAAATCCTTAGCTCTCTTTTTTAAGACCGATAAAGACGGTCCAACTCCACACATAATAGCGTACTTTATCAAAGTTTGTAGTTTTGTTGGCCCTGCCAAGCCTAGGCTTATTGGTAAATTAATTTGTTCGCTTTCCAATACTTCTAACCATTCCATCACAGGTCGAAAATCGAAACAAAACTGGGTAGTAATTCCAATTTGCAATTTTGTTTTTTTTGCAAATTTTTGTTTCTCCTTAAGAGCGTTAATAGTCTTTTCTAGAGTCCCATCTTTATCAATGTCTTTATTCCCCTCTGGATGGCCTGCGATTTGAATTTTTTTAAATGCATGTTTTTCAAAGATCCCCGTTTCTAACATTTGAATGGAATTAAAAAGCTCTCCTTTTGGGTTTTTCCCATTTCCTGCGAGCAATAAACTTTGATTAACGCCCAAAGACGAATACTCTTTAACCCAATCTTCAAGTTCACCTGTGTTACGGATAATTCTTGCTGGGATATGAGGCATTGGGGCCATTCCCTCAGATATTAATCTTTTACAGGTAAAAAACATTTCTTCAACCGGTGTGTCTTCTAAATGCGCCACATAAACTGTTGTTTTCTTTGGCAGTATTCTTCGGAAGTCATCAACTTTCTTTGCTGTTCTAGGCATAACCTCTATTGAAAAAGTCGTGGGGTCATTTGTTAACGTTTTTGTGTCCACTAAGATAATCCCCCATTTTCGATAAGATCATTTAATTTCTTATTATCATAGTCAACTTCAAATCTTTTATTCTCTTTGCTAATTATATCTTCCAAAGATCCTTCACATAAAATGGGAGTCGTTTTTCTCCATTCCTTTAGGTAAGAATCTGTATCAGTAAAATTTAGTTTCATAGCGCATTTATCGATGGCTTTTTCGAAGCGATCAGGCAGTTTTACTTTTTTTGCTTTACGCCCTTTGCCTACAATAAATTGAGCAGGAATATCTCTCCAAAAAATATAAACAACTTGCTGAGAAGGCATCTATTTTTATTCCTATAAAAAGTTTTTATTGAGTTATAAGTTGCCTAATCATATAAGCAACTACATGTTGCTATAAAAGTTTATTTTTTTCCACTTGTTTTTAAAAAAAATATGAGAAATTTGAAGGTAAAAGTAAAGTCTGCTAAAGGGAGATCCATTTCCTCTACAAGGTGGCTTCAGAGACAACTTAACGACCCTTTTGTAAAAGAGGCAAAACTTCAAGGATTTAGGTCTCGTTCAGCCTTTAAATTAATAGAAATTAATAATAAATTTAATTTGCTTAAAAAAGGACACAAGGTTTTAGATTTGGGATGCGCTCCAGGTGGGTGGTGTCAAGTTGCTGCTCAAAAGGTAGGAGTGAAACCCTCTGAAGAGCTGGTTGTTGGACTGGACCTAAAGTCATGTGAGCCAATCGTGGGGGTTAAATTTGTTGAAATAGATTTTTTGGATGAAACGCAATTTTTGGAGTTTGAAAATTCCTTAGATACAAAATTTAATGTTATCCTCTCTGATATGGCTCCAAATTCTACAGGTCATAAAAAAACCGACAACCTTCAGATTATGGCACTTGTTGAGGCCGCGTCAGACTTTGCTATAAAATATTTGAAACAAGATGGGTGTTTTGTAGCGAAGGTATTAGATGCTGGTCCAGGCCCAGAGATTCAAAGACTGGTTAACAAAAAATTTGAAAAAGTAATTAATTTTAAGCCCAAAGCCAGTAGATCTGACTCATCAGAAAGATACTTAGTCGCTACTGGATATAAATAATAAGGATAAATGAAATGCAAATAAAGGAGGCTTTGACGTTCGATGACATATTGTTAGTACCTAATAAGTCAAATATTTTGCCAAATGAGACAGATACTCAGACCCTAATAACAAGTAGCATCTCTCTTAATAGCCCAATTATGTCATCAGCTATGGATACTGTAACTGAATCAAGAATGGCAATCGCTATGGCTCAATATGGGGGAATAGGAGTTATTCATAGGAATTTAAAGATAAAAGAACAGGTTGCTTGCGTTAATGACGTTAAGAGATTTGAAAGTGCTATTGTATATAACCCCATAACGTTAAGAGAAAATCAGAAGTTAAGTGATGCTAAGGATCTACAAAAAAAATTGAACATTACTGGTTTTCCGGTAGTGAATGAAAAGAACATCTTAAAAGGTATTCTAACTAATAGGGATATGAGGTTTGTGGAAAATTTAGAAACCCCGGTTAGTGAAATGATGACTGACACTAATTTGGCAATCGTCAATGAGCCTGTGAGCAATGAAAAAGCACGATCAATTTTGTCTGAACGGAGAATAGAAAAACTTTTAATCATAAATAAAAATTATGAATTGGTCGGCTTGATGACTGTTAAAGATCTTGAGAATTCTGTCTTAAATCCTCTTGCAACAAAGGACTCACTAGGTAGGCTAAGGGTTGGAGCGGCTTCCACAGTTGGTCAGAAGGGACTTCAGCGGTCAATAGCTTTAGTTGACGCTGGGGCAGACTTGATCGTAATTGATACTGCCCATGGACATTCTTCTCATGTACTGAAATCAGTAGAGGAGCTTAAAAACAGATTTCCAGATATTGATATTGTAGCAGGAAATGTTGCAACTAAGGAAGCAACAAGAGCGCTTATTAAAGCAGGGGCTAACGCAGTAAAGGTTGGCATTGGTCCTGGTTCAATCTGTACAACTAGAATAGTAGCGGGTGTAGGAGTTCCCCAATTTACTGCTCTCTTAGAGTGTGCCGAAGAAGCTGAGAAGCATGGCAAGGTTATAATAGCTGATGGTGGAATTAAGTATTCAGGTGATTTTGCTAAGGCTATAGCTGCGGGTGCTTCATGTGTAATGGTGGGGTCACTATTAGCTGGAACTGATGAAGCACCTGGAGAAGTATTATACTACCAAGGAAGAAGCGTTAAAAACTATCGTGGCATGGGCTCCGTCGGAGCTATGGCAAGAGGATCAGCCGATCGATACTTTCAAAAGGAGGTTGAAGCCGACAAACTCATTCCGGAAGGAATAGAGGGTCATGTCCCTTATAAGGGGCCAGTGGGAAAGGTTTTACATCAGCTTCTTGGTGGTCTTAAAGCTGCAATGGGTTATACTGGAAATCAAACAATCGAATCTATGAGAAAAAATTGTTCATTTGTTAAGATAACAAATGCTGGGCTTCGAGAAAGTCATGTTCATGACGTGAGCATAACGAGACAAGCCCCAAACTACTTTTCAAGCTGAAATGAGAAAGGATTCTCAAGCTAATGCTGCTATTTCTATCTTAGATGACTTTTTAGATGGTAAAAATCTAAACTCAATCCTCTTTAACTGGACAAAAAATAATCGATATGCAGGATCTAGTGATCGAGAGTCTATACGAAATATAGTTTTTGATATTTTGAGGGTGAAAAAAACATTTACATCTGTTTTAGAAAAAGAAAAACAACCGATAAATGGTAGAGCTCTTGTTTTTCTTCATTCAGTTTTCTATGCGCTAAATTTAAATGATATCTTTACTGGGCAAAAATATGGTCCAAAGAAACTCTCTATTTTTGAAAAAGAGTTTTCAAAAATATCAAAAGAAAATATTAAGGAATGTTTTGGGGTTGTTGATAATATTCCTGATTTTTTGACAGCTGAATTTAAGAGGTCTCTTGGAAGAAAGTTTAAAAATGCTATGCGTTTATTAGAAAAGCGAGCTCCAATTTCTATACGTGTTAATCCTCTTAAGTCAGACATTTCGTCAATTTTAGAGTGTCTATCCTTAGAAGGGATAGAGGGAAAAAAGTCTAAAATAGTAAGATATGGAATAGATATTATTGGCAATCCCCGCCGTCTTACGCAAATACAAGCTTTCAAAGATGGATGTTTTGAGGTGCAAGACCTTCACTCGCAGAAAATAATCGAAGACTTACCATTGGATGAGCATACAAAGGTTTTAGATTATTGTGCAGGCGCTGGCGGGAAAATACTAAGCATTGCATGCTCATTAAAAGGTAATGGAAAGTTTTATATCCATGATATAGATGAAAAAAAGTTAAAAGAGGCTGATTTAAGGGCTGAGAGAGCAGGGGTAAAATTTAAAAGGCTTGAAGTCGAAAAGTTACAAAATTACCGCTGTAGCTTTGATTACATTGTAGCTGACGTGCCCTGCAGTGGCTCTGGGGCGTGGAGAAGAAATCCTCAGCAAAAATGGAGAATTACCCCCGAGTCTTTGAATGAAATTTTAACCAGGCAAACTGTAATTTTAGATGAGGTTAAAGATCTCTTAAAAAAAAATGGCTATATCTTTTATATAACTTGTTCTCTTTTAAAAATTGAAAATGAGGAACTTATAGAAAATTTTCTAATGGATAATAAACACTTTAGGCTTTTAAACAAAAAAAACATTACAATTGATGACAGTGGAGATGGTTTTTTTTGTGCTGTATTGCAAAAGAAAAAATAAAGTTGATATTAAATTTGTTTGTGATACCTTATTGAGAACAAAATGGGAACACTTTGACAATAAAGTAGCTGTTCCAGACTATATATGATAAAACAAGGGATTCTGTACATGGAAAATTTAATAAATATCTCAGAAAGAAAAAATATGGATAAAGATAAAGCCTTGGACACCGCATTAGCTCAAATTGAAAGAAGTTTCGGCAAGGGATCAATCATGAAACTTGGGCAAGACAATCCAGTTATGGATATAGAGGCGGTATCTACTGGCTCTATCGGGTTAGACGTAGCTTTAGGCATTGGCGGACTTCCTAAAGGAAGAATTATTGAGGTTTATGGGCCAGAAAGTTCAGGAAAGACAACCTTAGCTCTCCATGTTATCGCTCAGGAGCAAAAAAATGGTGGTATTTGTGCATTTGTAGATGCAGAGCACGCTCTTGATCCAAGTTACGCTAAAAAACTCGGTGTTAATTTAGATGACTTGCTTATCTCTCAGCCCGATGCAGGTGAACAAGCTTTAGAAATAACTGAGACACTTGTTAGATCTGGTGCAGTGTCGGTTGTTGTAGTGGATAGTGTTGCGGCATTGACGCCTAGATCGGAACTGGAAGGGGATATGGGGGATGCCCAAGTGGGTGCTCAAGCTAGGTTGATGAGCCAGGCAATGCGTAAGCTTACTGGGTCAATCAGTAGATCTAACTGCATGGTAATTTTTATAAATCAGATCAGAATGAAAATAGGCGTAATGTTTGGGAGTCCAGAAACAACAACGGGCGGGAATGCACTAAAATTCTATTCTTCAGTGAGGTTAGATATTCGTAGAATTGGTGCATTAAAAGATAGAGATGAAATTGTAGGAAATTCTACAAGAGTAAAAGTTGTTAAAAATAAAGTTGCACCACCTTTTAAACAAGTTGAATTTGATATTATGTATGGAGAAGGCATTTCAAAGACAGGCGAAATTATAGATCTTGGCGTAAAAGAGGGAATAATTGAAAAATCGGGCGCTTGGTTTTCTTACGGAGATGAACGTATAGGACAAGGTCGAGAAAATGCGAAAATGTATCTAAAGGAAAACGAAAATATCTGTAATGAAATAGAAGAAAAGATAAGAAGGTCTTACAGTATTAATGATGACGAAATAGTAGACGAGGCACAAGATCAAGCCGAGTAAATTTTGTTATTATAGAGTTTAAAAAGTTTTAAAAAGCTGTATGTTAGGATCAGTAAAAAAACTACTTTGGATTACTGATGCTTTTAAAAAATATAAGGGAAACATTTGTTAATTTTTTTAAGTCGAATGATCACAAAGTAATTAAAAGTTCATCACTCGTACCAGATAACGATCCAACTCTGATGTTTACAAATTCGGGAATGGTGCAATTTAAGAATTATTTTACCGGTATTGAAAAATCTAAAGTTAAGACAGCGGTTACATCTCAAAAATGTGTGCGTGCAGGTGGCAAGCATAATGATTTAGATAACGTTGGTTATACGGCGAGGCACCATACTTTTTTCGAAATGCTTGGTAACTTTTCTTTCGGGGATTATTTCAAGGAAGAAGCAATTAGTTTGGCATGGCAGTTATTAACAAAAGAATTTAATTTACCTAAAGAAAAATTACTAGTAACAGTTTTTCACGAAGATTTAGAGGCAATAAATCTTTGGAAAAAATGTGCCAACCTTTCAGATGATAAAATCATTAAAATCTCTACGAGTGATAATTTTTGGAGTATGGGTCCTGTAGGGCCCTGTGGTCCTTGTTCAGAAATTTTTTATGATCATGGCCCATCTGTTTCAGGCGGTCCTCCTGGATCTCCTGATGAAGATGGTGATCGTTTTGTAGAAATCTGGAATCTCGTTTTTATGCAATATGAGCAAATGCCCGATGGCACAAGGATTGATTTGCCAAAACCATCTATTGATACTGGAATGGGTTTAGAAAGAATTGCAGCAGTTCTACAAGGAAAGCATGATAACTACGATACTGACCTGTTTAAAAAGCTTATTGAGAAATCTGCTGATTTTTCTAATACAGATCCGTATGGGAATAAAAATATTCATCACAGGGTAATATCGGATCATTTAAGATCTGCGTCGTTTTTGATTGCTGATGGCGTTATGCCCTCTAATGAGGGTAGGGGGTACGTGCTTAGAAGGATTATGAGACGAGCCATGAGGCATTGCCACTTATTGGGTTGTGAAGAACCTCACCTTTATAAAATTTTCCCGTCTCTACTGCAGCAAATGGGCGATGCTTTCCCTGAACTTATTGAAAGAAAAAACCTTATCGAAAATGCTCTGAAGGAAGAAGAGACACGCTTCAAACTTACTTTGGATAGGGGCTTGAAATTATTAAATGAGGAGCTGGCTATCCTTGAAGATAAAAAACTTTTTTCCGGCGAGGTAGCTTTCAAATTATACGATACTTATGGTTTTCCATTAGACTTAACAGAAGATGTTTTAAGAGAAAGTAATAAAAGAGTAGATATAGAAACATTTGATACGAAGATGAAAGAGCAGCGTGATAAGGCTCGTGCATCTTGGATTGGATCGGGAGATGAGTCGGAGGAAAAAATATGGGCTGATTTAAGATCGAAAGAAGATGCTACGGAATTTCTAGGTTATGAAAGGGAGAGAAGTCAGGGCCTGATTACCAAGATTATTAAAGATGGAAAATATATGGAAAAATTATCTCAAGATGAAGTTGGCGTTATAGTTATGAATCAGACTTGCTTTTATGGGGAGTCTGGAGGTCAGGTAGGAGACCAAGGACAAATACGAGGTATTAGCGGATTAGGTAAAGTGACAGATACAAAGAGGGTAGGGCAAATTTTTGTACATTTTGTTAAGGTACAAAAGGGTTATTTTGAGGTAGGTAATAATTTAGAACAGCTTATAAATATAGATCTAAGGCTTGATATTAAAAGAAATCACTCTGGAACCCACTTGGTTCATGAAGCGCTTAGAAGAATAGTAGGAGAACATGTTGCTCAGAGAGGCTCCCTTAATAATGCTGATCGGCTTAGGTTCGACTTTAGTCATGATAAACCTGTTACAGAGGAACAGATCTTTCTAGTCGAGCAGTTGGTTAATAAGCACATTAGGGAAAATACACCAGTTATTACTGAAATAATGCAATTAGATAGGGCAAAAAAACAAGGAGCCAGGGCTTTATTTGGTGAAAAGTATGGTGACGATGTAAGAGTTGTTAAAATGTCGCCAGAAGATGAAAGTCATTTCTCAATAGAATTATGTGGTGGTACTCATGTTGACTCAACTGGTGATATTGGATTTTTGAAAATTATAGGAGAGAGTGCTTCGTCATCTGGAGTACGTAGGCTGGAAGCGGTTACAGGAAAAAAAGTTGTAGACTTTATCGAAAATATTCAAGTTGTGAATAACAGAGTTTCGTCTCTCTTAAATGTTAGCACAGAAAATTTAGTCGAAAGAGTCAATGGTCTTTTGGAAGAGAAAAAAAGACTGGAACAAAAAAATACTGAGCTAAATAGAGCTCTGATTAGTGGCGAGGGGGAACAAGATAATCAAAACCTTGAAAAGATTGGAAAAAATATAATTTTTTCAGGAAAGGTTGTTAATGACATACCTAGCAAGGACTTAAGGACGTTTGTAGATAATATTAAGAAACAAAATAAAAATGTAATTGCCGTGCTTTTATCAAAAGTTGGCACCAAGGTACAGATAGCAGTAGGTATTTCTGATACTCTAGTTGAAAGGGTCTCAGCAGTTGATCTAGTTAAAATTCTATCCACAAAAACAGGAGGTAAGGGTGGCGGAGGCAGACCTGATTTTGCGCAAGGCGGA
The DNA here is from genome assembly GCA_902581005.1 of uncultured Alphaproteobacteria bacterium. Taxonomy (GTDB): domain Bacteria; phylum Pseudomonadota; class Alphaproteobacteria; order Rhodobacterales; family Rhodobacteraceae; genus CACIJG01. The sequence goes on along the minus strand of CACHMT010000002.1, from coordinate 71,082 downwards.
GGTACTCTTCCAGATAAGGCCGATCAAGCTTTGTTTCACTTGAAATCATATTTAGAAAGTAGCCTATCTAACTATTAGAGTTTTATTTCAGATAATTTATTTTCTAGATTTGAGTTAACTTTCTCGAGAAAACCTTCTGTTGATAACCACTTTTGGTCTTCACCAACAAGGATAGCAAGATCCTTAGTCATATCTCCCTTTTCAACTGTCTCAATTACCACTTCTTCTAGAGTTTTTGCAAAAGTAGCTAACTGAAAGTTTTCGTCAAGCTTTGCTCTGTGCTTAAGGCCACCGGTCCAAGCGTATATAGACGCTATGGAGTTGGTTGACGTGGCTTCTCCTCTTTGATGCGCTCTAAAGTGTCTTGTAACAGTTCCATGAGCTGCCTCTGCTTCTACTATTCTTCCATCGGGTGTCATTAATTGGCTTGTCATAAGACCAAGAGATCCAAAACCCTGTGCAACGGTATCAGACTGCACATCCCCATCATAGTTTTTGCAAGCCCATACAAAACCACCGGACCATTTTAAAGCGCATGCAACCATATCGTCAATTAATCTATGCTCATAAATTATCCCAGCTTTTTTAAATTGAGCCTCAAATTCTTTCTCGTAAATTTCTTGAAAGAGATCTTTAAACCTTCCATCGTACGTTTTCATAATTGTATTTTTGGTTGAAAGATAAACATCCCAATTCATTTTCAGGCCATAGTTCATTGAAGCTCTAGCAAAATCAATAATGGACTGGTCCAAGTTATACATTCCCATCGCTATTCCAGATGATGGCGAATCAAACACTTCGTGCTCTATTTCTTTTCCATCTTCGCCAACGAACTTCATGATTAATTTCCCTTTCCCAGGAAATTTAAAATCCGTTGCTCTGTACTGGTCACCGTAGGCATGTCTGCCAACAATTATTGGCTTTGTCCAACCGGGTACTAAGCGGGGTACATTGTTACAAATTATTGGTGCTCTGAAGACTACACCCCCTAAAATATTTCTGATAGTTCCATTAGGAGATTTCCACATCTTCTTTAAATTAAACTCTTCAACTCTTGCTTCGTCTGGTGTAATTGTGGCGCATTTTACAGCAACTCCGTGCTTAAGTGTTGCCTGGGCTGCTTGAATTGTAACATTATCATCGGTGCGATCTCTTTCCTCCATACCAAGGTCATAATATTCTAAGGGAATGTCTAGGTACGGAAGTATTAATTTATTTTTAATAAAATCCCATATTATTCTGGTCATTTCGTCGCCATCCATTTCGACAACGGTGTTTTCCACTTTGATTTTAGACATTCATTTACTCTTTTAATTGAAAAATTTAAAATAGTTCGTAATTAACGTTTATGGGAATCTTAATCAGTGTTCAACTGTTTTTTCTTCTATGCATAAGAAAAATTCGTTAGTTTTAAATGTGGAGAATTCAATGCAAAAGCTGAACCCAGTCTTCATACTGGTAAATCCTCAAATGGCTGAAAATATTGGTGCAGCGGCAAGGGCAATGCTAAATTTTGGGTTCTTGAATTTGAGGCTAGTAAGTCCTAGAGAAAACCATCTTTCTGACAGAGCCTTAGCTATGGCCGCTGGTGCAGGTAGAGTTCTAGATCAGGCTCAAGTTTTTAAAAATGTAGCGGATGCCTGTAAGGATCTAAATGAAGTTATAGCTACCAGTGCTCGTGATAGATATAAGTACAAGGATGTCGTAGACCCAATAATGGGATGCGATACTATTTTTCAAAGCTGCATCAGTGGATTTAAAGTAGGCATTTTGTTTGGTGGTGAAAGAGCAGGCCTATCTAACGAAGATTTATTTTTGGCTAAAAAACTTATTAGAATACCATCCAACCCTATGTTTAGTTCTCTAAACCTTGCTCAGAGTGTCTTGTTGATATCCTATCAGTTAAATGTTTTTTCTCTTGAAAAAAATAAAGAATCTTCTCAGATTGACGTGCCAATAACTAAAGCTAACTATGAAGAAATGCAGGCTTTTGCAATGAGATTAGAAAACGAATTAGATAAGAAAAAATTTTTTTATCCTGAAGGCAAAAAGAAACGCATGAAGACTAGGTTAAGAAAATTGATTTATGGCCTTGAATTGAGTAAAGAGGACGTAAAGATCTTTCATGGAGTTTTAAAGGCTCTTATCAAAAAGAAGTAGTTTTCATTGAGCTATTTTCTTTTCTGTCTTTTTGCTCTAATTTATATGTAGAACAAAAACTAAATTTTGATTTATGACTAAAACTAGAAAACTATTTGAGGATGTAGACGAAAGATCAGATAGCACCCAAGCTAGTTCGATAGAGACCTTATTAGTTGAGCAATCGTCCTGGCTAAAAATCTGGCTTTGGACATTATTGATATCTCTAATCAGTCTCATACTAGTCGGAGGTTGGACCCGTTTAACGGACTCTGGCCTATCTATAGTTGAGTGGAAGCCTCTAACAGGTATGATCCCCCCTTTTAGTTCTGAGGGATGGATTGTTGAGTTTGAAAAGTACAAAAGCATTCCAGAATTTAAATTAGTAAATTTTGCTATAACTATGGATGAGTTTAAATTTATCTATTGGTGGGAGTGGGGGCATAGACAGTTAGCCAGGTTTATAGGTCTCGTTTGGTTTTTGGGCTTTCTCATATTATGGATAACGAAGCAAATTCCCGAGAGATGGACATTTTATTTCTTTGGCATTGGGTTACTTGGCGCTTTGCAGGCATTTTTGGGATGGTGGATGGTATCTTCTGGTTTAGATGGAAAAGTAGTGGATGTTTTTTCATATAGACTGGCTATCCACTTAACTATGGCATTTATAATCCTTGCTCTGATATTTTGGGCTATTTTGTTTCATTCTGAAAACTCAGTAAAGATATTTGAGTCTAGAAGGCACCGAAATAAAGTTTCTGTAAATATTTTAGCAGTACTTGGTGTGCTTTGTTATCTTCAGCTTGCTCTGGGAGCACTAGTAGCAGGTATCGATGCAGGAAGAGCGTACAATGATTGGCCTTTAATGAATGGAAACTGGATACCTGACGATTTGTTCGAGTATGAGCCTTTTATAACGAATTTTTTTGAAAACTCCGGTCTTGTACAGTTTAACCATAGATTAACTGCTTATTTACTATTTATTGTAGTGGGTATTATTTGGTGGGCTAATAGAAGAAACCCTTATTTGAAAATAAGATTAGCGGCGAATTACTTAATGATAATCGTGATGGTTCAGATGCTTTTAGGTATTATTACCGTTTTGTATAGTGCACCTCTTTCACTTGCTAGTTTACATCAATTCACCGCTATTTTGTTTATTCTTGCTTATATTAACTTATTCTTTAAAACCTACTATCCAGTAAGTCAAAAAATTTAATCCACAATATTTTTTATGGAGATTCAATCAACTCTTTTTATTAAGAAAATCGTTCATTCCCTGATTAGTTTCTTTAAACAGCAAATTCTCTACTATGACACTTGATGCATAGGAATAGGCATCATCTATTTCCATTTCAGCTTGTTTATAGAAGGCCTTCTTCCCAATCTTAACCGCTAGTGAGAGTTTTGATGCAATCTTTTCAGCCATTTCTAGGGAACAATCACCCAGATCTTTACTGTTAGCCACTTTGTTAATTAGTCCTAATTCTTCTGCCTGGAATGGATCTAAAAAATCTCCGGTAGTAAGCATTTCGAATGCTTTCTTTCTTGTGATATTTCTGGAAAGAGCTACCATCGGAGTTGAGCAGAAAAGCCCTATATCCACTCCATTTACACCAAACGATGCTTCTTCCGATGCAACGGCAATGTCACATGTCGCTACTAATTGACAACCCGCAGCCGCAGCTACTCCCTGCACCTCGGCTATTACAGGCTGTGGTAACTCCCGAATAAGCTTCATAACATGAGTACATTTTGACAATAATTTTTCAAAGTAAGCTTTGCCTCCATCGTTTTCAAGATCTCTTTTTTCCTGCATTTCCTTCAGGTCATGACCAGGACAGAAAGCTCTTCCTGATGCTTTAATAATTACTGACTTAATCTTTTTAGATTTTCCAATTTCTTCCAAGTTTAACTTCAGAGCCTCTAGCATGGCCTCCGAAAGAGCATTTAAGTTTTTTGGCGAATTTAATGTCAAAATTGCTATTTCATGCTGATCTGATCTTAATAAAATTTTATCCATTTTTTATTTTCCGCTATCTTACTGGGATGTTTTTAAATATCTTTAAGATTATAATATACGAAACAAACAACAATGTGAACCAAAATGAAAAGTGTTGAAGATTTAACAGCATATTTTGACAAAGTTTTTTTTCAAAAAGCCTCAAGATTCGAGTTTTTGGAAATAGATGATGGACACTCACTTGTAAAGTTAAGTCCTGAAGAACAAGATTTAAGGCCAGGAAACACTATCTCGGGACCAGTGATGTTTGAAATAGCAGATTGTGCATTTTATGCGGCAATTCTTTTTAAAGATCCTGACCCTATGTCAGTCACAGTAAATTGTTCCATGAACTTTTTTAAAAGACCCAGCGTTAGAGATTTGTTTGCTAAAGCCACTATTTTGAAATTCGGACAAAAGTTAGTAGTAGGAGAAGTGACAATATATTCCGAAACTGCAAAAAATAGTGTAGCACAGGCAATGATGACTTATGCTAGACCTATAAAAAAGTGATTTTGCTAAAAATAAATATAAACATGGCACTTTGCTATTGACCTAGGAATTTAATCGGTTAAAAGGTTATACGATTTTAGGATATTTTTATGAAAACCTTTTCAATAAAGCCGTCTGAGATAGAGAAAAAGTGGATTTTAATAGATGCAGATGGCGTAGTTCTGGGACGCTTGGCCGCTAAAGTCGCCACCATCCTTAGAGGTAAGGGAAAGCCTACCTTCACTCCTCACATGGATATGGGTGATAACGTAATAGTTATAAACGCTGAGAAGGTACATTTAACTGGAAATAAAAGAGATACTAAGACATATTATTGGCACACAGGTTATCCGGGCGGAATTAAATCTAGAGTAGCTAGTGATATGTTAGACGGTAAGTTTCCTGAGAGAGTTATTGAAAAAGCAGTAAAACGCATGCTGCCGGGTGGTCCGTTATCGAGAAAGCAAATGACAAATTTGAGAATTTATAAGGGGGAAAGTCATCCTCATGAAGGGCAAAGCCCGGAGATATTCAACATAAAGAATATTAATGAAAAAAATACTAGGAGAGTGAGATAATGGCTGAAGTTGAGGAAGTAGTAAGCACGCCAACTAGTGAAAATAATGAAAAGCAAAAACTCGATAGCCTAGGAAGAGCTTATTCCACGGGTAAAAGGAAAGATGCTGTTGCTAGAGTATGGATAAAGAAGGGTAGTGGTAAAATAACGGTTAACAAAAAACCAGTGAATGAATATTTTGCTCGCCCAACCTTGCAAATGATTATTCAACAGGCATTCTCGGTGACCAGTGTAGAAAATCAATTTGATGTTATGGCCACTGTGAAAGGTGGAGGTCTTTCCGGGCAAGCAGGCGCTGTGAGACATGGATTGTCTAAAGCACTCACTGTGTTTGACGGAGAGTTACGGGGAGCTTTAAAGGCTGCTGGATTTCTAACAAGAGACAGTAGAGTTGTTGAACGTAAAAAATATGGAAAGCCTAAAGCTAGAAGATCCTTTCAATTTTCAAAGCGCTGATTTTTTCACGCTACAGTTTTTAATAAAATCTATATAAAACAAGAACTTAGTCGTTTTTAAGTGCTTTTTTTTACGAGGCACATTTGAGACACATTTTCGATAATCGCTTTATTTTATTTAAGGCGTTTGCTACGATTTTTAACGTTAGATGCATATCGTCTTTTCAGATTCACAAAAAAGCTACACATTAGTCAACCTTTTTAGGAATTTGCTTTTATGCTACTTGAAACAAATCGCCTTATAATCGAATGCTTTAAAATCAGTGATATTTCTGACTGGGCTAAAATAGAGAGTGATGCAAACGTTAGACGCTTTGTTGATGGAAAAGTACTATCTTTAAAAGAGGCTGGTGAATATGTTGAATTAAATATTCGGCAGTATCAAACACATGAATATGGTAGATATGCAGTTCGATTAAAAGAAAACAGAAAACTTATTGGTATGTGTGGCTTTCTAAATGAACCTTATGGAATTGATTTTGGTTATCGTTACTCAAAAGATAGCTGGGGTAAAGGCTTGGGTTTTGAAGCAGGAAAGGCAGTGCTTGAATATGGCTTTTCAGAATTAGGATTGGAGAAAGTGTTTGGACTTACAGCGGAGCAGAATTACAGCTCTATTCGAATTCTTGAAAAATTAGGTTTCAAGTTTCAAGAGAAATTTCTTTTCAATAATACAAAAGCGTTCAAATATTTCTATACCGGAGTCTCTTAGAGCACCTAAAAACACATTTCTTTTTAAGCAGGGAAGGTAATATCTGAAATGGCATACATCTTCCAACCGTTATTTGTATTTTTAAGAGCATAAAACGCAGTTGCTTCCTCAACAAGAGAACCGTCGCTTTTAAGCCTTCTTACATTGCGATTTACGACATGAGCTTTCTTGTCGGAAACTGCTACGACATCTATTTCAAAAGTGTTGCTTGTTGCCTATCCATTTCTCTCTTTTAATTCTCGAGGATCAATTCGAAACTTATCTTACATTCTAACTGAATCTGCACCGATATCAGCCAAGGGATAAGCAATACAATCATTTATTGTTTCCATATCCGCTTCGTTAAACGCATTTAAATATCTATTAAAGTTTCAAACACTTGTGCTCTCAGGTTCTTATCCATTCTTTATTCCTTTATTTGTAAATACGTGCTTTATAACCATGTCCCCTGAGAGTCTGAAATTCTCCTTAACAAGATGTTTTAGTTTGCCTGATGTACGACTTTCAGCAAGACTGCGCGCTTCTTCGTTGGGATAAACTGAAACGCCCACACAGCTTGTTTCAGTGGTTTTAATCATCAACAGCATTTCAGCATCAGAATATAGAGTTGGACTGTCTCTTTCATACGTTTCCAGAAAATCTTCCATAGCCTCTTTTGTTTCAAAATCCATCGATACGATGTTAGTAGGTGTCATTTTAATTTTCCCATTCTGCAATAATATCTCCTTCTAAAGCCATCGCATCTTGAAATTCTTCTGTAATGGACTCACGCCACTTTATAAATCTTTCAGTAGCTAAATTCTGTTCTTCTTCAGATTCATAAGTAACGAAGTGTAAAAGAGAGTCTTTTGATGCTCTACAAATAGTCATTTGTTTAATTTCTGGCATGAGCTTAGGAATTTCTTCTGTGAACTTTTTTAGGTAAACTTCCAAATCTTCCTCAGACTTAAAGTTAACCATCGCATTTCTAAATCTTCTACCCATATCAAGCTACCTTCTCTAAATTTCTATATACACTATTTCTGCATATGTTGATTGCTTTAGCAACTTTAGAAACAGATTTTAGTTCTGAGTAAAGCTTGTTAATCTCTGCTCTATCAATAGTCGCTTGTCCTTAATGGCGAGTAAATTGATTAATTTAGACGTTGAGGAGAGTATTACAATTTTGAATAAAGCTTCCTCACGTTTAAAAAACCGATTGAAATTATAAGAAATTGTAGGCTATCAATTAAATTAGATTTTGATGCTAATAAGGTCATTACGTGAAAAAAAATCAAAACTAATAGCGAATAAAAATTTTGTATGATCTATACTCTTAGTAGGGAAGTATTATGGAAGAGATGAAACTGTCAAAAAAAGGAAACGACCTAATAAAATTGTACGAAGAAATGGCAACAAAAGGCGTCGATAGGGTAGACGGGACTAAAAAAGAAAAACCCTATAATGATTTTCAACTAAGGAAATTCAGGCATATATGTAAAAATCAAATCTCTAACGAGAAAATAAAAACAGTTCTAGATTACGGTGGAGGAGGGTCAGATTGGGACGCTCCTGGGTTTGAACCTAAAACAAAACAGTCTGCAAAGCAATTTTTTCAAATAGAAAGGGTACATACCTTTGAACCTGCGAGAGGTTTAATGGAAAAAAAGAAAGCTGACTGTGTGGTGTGTATGGATGTCCTTGAGCATATTTTTATTGAGGATATTCCAAAAGTTGTAAGCGAATTGTTTTCTCTTTCAAAAAAATTGCTAGTTGTTAATGTGGCATGTTATAAGGCTGCCGCTTTACTCCCAAATGGAGAAAATGCTCATATTACTATCAGAGCCGCAGACTGGTGGAAGGGAGTTTTTGATGTAATTTCAAGTAACTATAAAGATATTGAAGTATTTTTAATCTGTTCAAACACATTTTCCTCAGGAGTAATTTTCAATAGTTTCAAGTTTAGTGATTGGGCCTTAACGGAGGGGTACACAACAAAACTGAGTTTTCAAACTTTTCAACCGAGCTGATTTGAATGATTTTTCGTTCAGGACAAAGTTTTTCAAAATAAAATTAACTTTTATGAAATTGCAGCTTTTGTATAATAATCATACAAATATATTGGATTGGGGGAAAGTCATGTCTGTAAGGGTCGAAAAAAACAAAGGAGTCTGGACGATCATTCACTCTCGTCCAGAGAGTAGAAATGCAATGGATCCATTAAGTGCTGATCAGTTAACAGATGCTTTTTTAGAATTTAACGATAGCAAAGATGGAAAAGTTGCAGTTTTTTGGGGTGAAGGAGGAGCTTTTTGTGCGGGTTGGGATTTAAAATTTGCTTCTATGCTAGCTACGGATGACCCATTAAAGGACCTAGATATTGAATTAAACGAGATGGTTCTGAAAGAAAATAATTTGATGCCGAGAGGACCGATGGGGCCAAGTCGTCTTAACCTTAAAAAACCTGTGATTGGAGCAATAGCTGGACCGGCTGTAGCAGGTGGAATGGAATTAGCTTTATGGTGTGATTTCCGAGTAATGGAGGTTTCTGCATATCTTGGCGTTTATTGCAGAAGGTGGGGAATACCCCTAATAGATGGAGGTACGATAAGGTTGCCAAGAATTGTTGGGCGTGGCCGCGCTTTGGAAATTATTTTGACAGGACGGCAAGTTAAGGCAGAAGAGTGCTTGGCTTTGGGTCTTTGTGAATATATCGTAGAAAATGATCAATCCAGACAGAAAGCAGAGGAATTAGCGCATCAGATTGCAAAATTTCCTCAAATTTGCGTGCAGGTAGATAGAAAGTCAGTTTATGCTCAAGAAGGTCTTTCAATGATAGATGCTCTTAAACAAGAATGGTTTAATGGGAAAAAAGCTTTATCAGAAGAGGGTTTAAATGGAGCTAAAAACTTTAAAAAAGGTTTTGGGAGGCATGGAGACTTCAATAAATTGGGATAAAAAAATATTTTCTTAATTGCTAGAGATTAAAATTTTCTGATATATATCTTATAAATATTAATAGGAGATTATTGCATTATGGCGCTTTTACAGAATGTCGATCCAGATGGTTTGTTTGAGTACTCGGTAGTATTTACAGACAGATCTTTAAATCACATGTCTCAAAACTTTCAGGAGGTGATGAGAAGTCTCTCTACAAAGCTTAAGCAAGTTTACAGGTCAGAGGGAATAGCTCTTATCCCAGGTGGAGGTACTTTTGGGATGGAAGCGATAGCGAGGCAGTTTGCTAACGATCAAAATGTTCTTGTAATCAGAAATGGTTGGTTCAGTTTTCGCTGGAGTCAGATTTTTTCAAAGGGAAACATTACATCGAATGTTAAGGTTTTAAGTGCTTCACCAACTTTTGAAAATTTTCAAGCACCTTTTAAACCTCAATCCCTTGAGGAAATAACACGGCATATTAATGAAAATAAACCGTCCGTTGTTTTTGCGCCACACGTGGAGACTTCAGCTGGAATTATTCTACCGGATGAATATCTGAGGGGCATATCAAATGCCGTTCATTCTCATGGTGGTATATTTGTTTTGGATTGCGTCGCTTCAGGCGCAGCGTGGGTCGATATGAAAACCACTGGCGTTGATGTTTTATTAACAGCTCCCCAAAAAGGGTGGTCTGCATCACCCTGTGCGGGTGTTGTGATGCTAAGCGAGCACGCAATTAAGGTCATGGAGAAAACCGAAAGCTCAAGCTTCAGCTGTGATTTAAAGAAATGGTTTGGAATTATGAATGCCTACGAGAATAATGGGCACGCTTATCATACAACAATGCCCACTGACTCACTTGTAAAGTTTGAAAAAACAGTAAACGAGACGGAGGATTTTGGTTTTGAAAATGCTAGAGAACAGCAAAATCACATTGGAAACTCAATTAGAGCTTTGTTAGAACGTAAGGGATTTAAAAGCGTAGCAGCAGATGGGTTTAAGGCTACAAGCGTTATAGTAAGTTATACAGAAAATGACTCGTTTCAAAATGGTAAGATATTTGCAGAAAATGGGATGCAAATAGCCGCAGGTGTACCCTTAGAGTGTGGTGAAGGAAATGATTTCAAGACTTTCAGGCTAGGTCTCTTCGGTTTAGATAAACTTAAAAATCCTGATAGAACAATTTCTAATTTCGAAGATGTATTAGAAAAAATTTGTTAGGAAAAACGATTTCATTGATCTTTTTTGCCCTCGGAGGATGAAAAGGCTTCTCTCATTGATTTCATCACGCTGTCCATTCTCGGATTACGATTACAATCTGAAATCATAACCATTTCCTCCTCTGCTCTTTGTATTTCACCATCATATCTGAATTGAGGAAAATTTGGAGACATCCAGAGCCTTAGTGGAGCATTTCTTTCGGTTCGTAAAATGGCGATTTTACCATAAAATGGTGTTTTTATTTTAGTGCTCTCATCCAGTACAACAAATGCATCATCAGTTATTGAGCACTTATTTTCGAGAGAAACTCTCACTCTAATAATTTCTTCATCTTGGAATTCTTTAAAAACTTTGGGAAGCAAGAAAAACCCGCCAACGGATATAATAACAATGCAACCTAAAACGAAAGAAACTTCTTTATATTTCATACTTTTTTACCAAAAATCATTACGCTAAGTTTTTAAATCAGCCCAACAAGCAAGCTTGTCCCCCCTTTTTTTCCTTGCGGCCTTAATTGCACTTCCTACCGCTTTAGTGATGCAAAGAGCACTCAGCTGACATACTAGCATAAGATCGTTGTCCTTGCTATCAATCGGTTGTGTTCCTGATGTAGCAGAAAAAATAATATCTCCATCAAAGGGAGTATGGCTAGGTTCAATTGCTCTAGCTATTCCTGAATGAGCAGATGTTGCTATTCGGTTTAGGTCATTTTTATTAAAATTTAAGTTTGTGCAAACTATACCTAAAGTAGTTGCTTCACCTTTAAGAAGCTTAGTAGAGTTTATTAAGGTGCTTGTAGGAGGTTTTTCAAGGTGCTCCTTCGCACCATAAAAATCTGAATAAAGAATGTTGGTTCCAGGAAAACAAGGGGACCCAACTGAATTTACTGCTACGATGGCGCCCACTTTTATTCTATCGCCGTAAAAAATTGAACTAGTTCCTAAACCACCTTTGAAAGCACTAGTAGTTGCACCACAGCCTGCGCCTACAGAGCCAATTTCAAAAAAATCGGATATGTTTAAAAAAGCATTTTGGCCAAGATTGCGATAGGGGTTTGTTTTCCAATCCTTAACCCCCCCATTTTTAAGATCGAAAAGAATTGCACTAGGTACTATAGGAACTTTAATGGATCCAGTATCAAAACCACGGTTTCGATCTTTCAGACAATCCATTACCCCACCGGAAGCATCCAACCCAAATGCAGATCCACCGGAAAGGACAATTCCATCAATTTCATCGACTATTTTATCTGGTGATAATAAATCTGTTTCTTTTGTACCTGGTGCTCCTCCCAAAATACTAACGCTTGCTCTAAATGAATTTGATCGCGTTAAAACAGTTACCCCGGACTTTAACTTGTCATCATGAGCGTTCCCGACTAGGAAACCGTCAATATCCGTGATCGAATCTGAGGGGCCGTTAAAAATATTCTTCATTTAGATCTATTTATATTGTTCTACCACCATCAACCTCTAAATTGGCACCTGTAATCATACTTGCTGCATCTGAACAGAGGAAAAGAGCTGCAGAAGCAATATCTTCAGGCAAAGAAAATCGACCCAATGGAATTGTAGAAAGAAATTTCCCTCTCATCTCAGGAGTATCTTCTCCCAAAAACGATTTCAGCAAAGGGGTTTCTCCAGCAACGGGGTTGATGACATTGACCCTTATACCAAATGGGGCTAGTTCAACAGCCATAGTTTTCGATGCAAGAATCATCCACCCTTTTGATGAGTTATACCAATTTAAATTGGGTCTTGGAGAAACACCTGCAGTACTCGCTATATTTAGAATTACACCGCTTTTATTTTCTTTAAAATGGGGTACAAAATGCTTTGCAGTTAGATAGACTGACTTGCAGTTTACATTAAATACTCTATCAAATTCGTCTTCTTCTATGGTCTCCATGGGTGCAGGTAGATGGGTTGTTCCTGCGTTATTAACAACGATATCAACTTTTTCGTATTCTTTAAAAATTTCGATTTTCATTTGTTCTACGCTTTTTGCGCTTGATACATCCACTTCTAAAGGATATCCCCCTGTACCTTCAGCTACTTTGCGAGCACTGTCGATATCTATATCCGCAACAATGACTTTTGCTCCATTTTTTGCAAATAAATCAGCCATTGAAGCTCCAAATCCAGAACCTCCACCTGTTATAATTGCGGTTTTACCTTTTAGTTGCATGATTCATTCCTTCATTTAAAATTAATTATTAGTGTAATTTACTTTTATTAAAAAATAAAAGTGAGATTTTTTTGTATACGTATTCTCATTATTCATTTACAAAATGCTAAATACAACTATTGGTTTATTTATGAAAAACGATGTCGCTCGAGATATTTCCTATGCTACTTCAGCTAATGGTTTAATAGGTCAATTATTTATTCGCTGTATAGAAAATATTACAGGGAGGATTGGCTTAATAAAAAGAGCAAAGGACTATGATATAGAAGTCGCCAATGGTCGCAATTTTTGGGAGGTTATAGTTGAGAGGTATAACATAAAAATGAATTTAGTTGAGGGGTCTCTTGAAGATATACCTAAAACAGGACCAGTAGTTATTGTCTCCAACCACCCATTTGGTATTTTAGATGGGTTGCTCCTAGGTTATATCCTATCGAAGACTCGAAATGATTTTAAAATAATCGCCAATAGAGTTTTTAGGAAAGCAAAAGATCTTGATGAGGTAGTTCTTCCTATAAGCTTTGAAGAAAATAGAGAAGGTAATCTCCAGAATATAAATACGAGAAATGAGGCAATTCGCTTTCTCAAGGGGGGTGGTATTGTTGGAATTTTTCCTGGTGGCACGGTGGCAACCTCAGCGAAGCTTTTTAGTCGTCCTCTAGATCCCTTTTGGAAAAGGTTTACGTCGAAACTTATCTTGAAATCTGATGCTACTGTCGTTCCAATTTACTTTGGAGGCAGTAATAGTAGGCTGTTTCAAATAGCAAGTCATATGAGCTATAATCTAAGAATGGCTCTTTTAATTAGAGAGTTTGGAAGGAAAGTTGATAGGAAGGTCGATGTTGCTATAGGCAAAAAAATAGGTTCAAAATATTTGCAAAGCTATTCTAAAGATCTTGATGGTATGATGGAATATTTGAGAGTTCAGGTCTACTCGCTTTCAAATGATCCTGACCAAACATTTGAAAATGGTTTGTTTTTAGGATAATTTATCGCCATGGCAAATAGTATTAAAGATCCTATATTGGTTTCCATTATTGGTGGCAGCGGTTATACCGGGGCGGAACTTATGCGCCTTATTTCAAAACACCCTCATTTTGAGTTGAATCAAGTTGTAGCTAACAGAAATGCCGGCAAGAAAATACAAGATATATTCCCGCACCTGAGGCATTTAAACATACCAGATTTCATAAACCTTGAGGAAATGAATTTTGATAATGTTGATTTAATTTTCTGTGCGTTACCTCACGCAACAAGTCAGGAAATCATTGTAAGAATTCCTGAAGGGAAAAAAATTATTGATCTTTCAGCAGATTTTAGATTGGAACAGGTTGAGGAATATGAAAGATGGTATGGATCAAAACATATTGCGCATTCTCTACAGGAAAAAGCAGTTTATGGCTTGACTGAAATTTACAAAGAAAAAATAAAGAAGGGGTCTTTGATTGCCTGCACTGGATGTAATTCCGCTGCTTCACTTTATCCTGTCCTTCCACTCTTGAATGAGGGAATAATTAATTGTGATAGTTTAACAATTAATCTAGGAGCAGGTGTCTCTGGTACCGGAAGAGATGCAAAGCAAAATATTATACACGCAGAAGTTTCCGAAGGCGTAAAGCCATATAACGTTGGTAAACATAGGCATATCGCTGAATTAGAGCAAGAGTTTAAAAAAGCTACGATTAATAAGATTGATATAACATTTATTCCGCACTTGTTGCCTCAAAATAGAGGAGTTATTGTATCTATACCAATAGCCTCACCTGCTTCCATAGTCCATAAAACACTAGAAAATTTTTATAAAAATGCGCCTTTCATAATAATTTTGCCAATTGAAGAAATACCAGCCACCCAACATGTAAGAGGCTCAAATTTTTGCCATATTGGTGTTATTTCAGATCATAATAAAGATAAAAGTGTTGTGATTTCAGTTCTGGATAATTTGGTAAAGGGTTCAGCAGGTCAAGCTATTCAGAACGCTAATATAATGTTTGACTTTGACGAGACATCTGGTCTGTTAGAAAGCCCAATTTTTCCTTGAAATGAGCATATCTAATAAAAAAAGAATGCGAATAATATTTATTTCGTTTGGAATATTTGTTTTATTACTAACAAGTATCACCTTGTTAATCGCGTTTAGATCGGGCATTGAATTTTATAAATCCCCTACGCAGCTTCTTGAACTCAAAGATGATACAGTTAGATTGCGGGCAGGTGGTTTGGTAGTGAGAAATAGCGTTCAAAGAACGGGCGTCGACAACTTGTTTGTAATTACAGATGGTACTAACGAAGTTGAGGTTCAATATACTGGAGTATTGCCTGACCTCTTTGCTGAAGGACGAGGAGTGATAGTAAGAGGTAAATTAAAAGATAATGTTTTTATCGCATCTCAAGTGTTAGCTAAACATGACGAAAAATATATGCCTCGTGAGATAAAAAATAACATGACAAACTAGTATATTAGTCTGCTTCTTTCTCTGTAAATAATGAACTAAAAATAGTTATAATACCTACAATTATAAGGACTACTGTGAGTTTCAGGATTGGATTTCCTGATTCTAAACTAAATCCGACGATTGCGCTTGCAAGGGCAGAGACTATTACCATTAAAGCTGAACTTAATCCTGAAGCACTCCCAGCTAGTGGAGGAACTGCTTTTACTATTGCGGTGTTAGCAACGGGCCAAATAATACCTGCACCTAACGTCATTAAAATTATTGGCCCAAAAAAAGCTAACTGATGCTCATAAATATTTGAAAGCGTAAATAATGCTATTGGCGCAGAAGTTAATATACATGAACCTAGAAACAAAAAAGATTTAGTACTAAGCTCATCTGAAAACCTTCCAGCTAAAAAGTTACCAATTATAAAACCTAGTGGTGGACATGAAAAATAAACTCCTATTTGTAATGCGCTCATTTCATATATACTAGATGCGATGTATGGGCCACCAACAAAAAAAATACCAAAAACGGAAAAGCTAAAGGAAGAAACTAAAGTAGGTGGCCAAAATTTATTCGATTTTAATAGTAGGGGATAACTTTTCAATTGAGCAAGTATGCTTTCAGATTTTGTTAAATTTGTTTCTCGAAGATCTGTTATAATAAGATACAAAACGACAACACCCAAAAGAGCTAAAAAGACAAATACTTGCAGCGGTCCAAGAACATCACTAATTAATCCCCCTAAAAATGGTCCTACTAAGGGTCCGATCGCCATAATCATGGAAATGTAGCCAAACATAATGGTAGCTTGCTTTCCGCTATATATATCCCCAACTATTGCTCTAGCCAAAACCATTCCGGCTGCACAACTAGCCTGTAGGAATCTAAGGAAAATAAAAAGATAAATATTTTCAACAAAAAAAGACGCCAAAGATGCGCAAATAAAAATGATAAAGAATATAAGTGCAATTGGTCTTCGGCCATACCTGTCGGAAAGAGGTCCAGCAATCAAATTAACTAAAGCAGCCCCCAACAAAAAAGCACCTATACTTAGCTGAATAGTTTTATAGTCTGTTGAAAAAACGAGAGATAATTCTGGTAAAACAGGAACAATAATCACTTGTGCGATTATATAAATACCAGAGATAGCAGCTAAGGATAATGTTTTAGGATGATGGCGGTTCATTTGAAAGTTCTTTTTTTGCGCTGATTAAGCGCTAACAGTTTCTGAATGAAAGTAAAGCTTTGATTTGTTAGAGACAGCCAAGAATTTTAGCTTTCTGAAGTGTTAGGTTAAGTATTGTATCAATGTAGGGGGTAGGGGAGCATGTTAACTCACCCAACTCTTTTACCGCTATAATAATCGAATCTATCTCAATTGGTTTACCTGCTTCTATATCTTGAAGCATAGAAGTTTTATGAGCACCTACTTTTCTTGCTCCATCAATCCTCTTTTCAATCGACATATTTATCTTCGCTCCTAATTCTTCAGCAATCATTTTCGCTTCAGTCATCATTGCTTTTACAATTGCTTCAGTCCCTCGGTCGTTACAAATTTGCTCCAAGGTAGCCCCTGTAAGAGCAGATATTGGATTGAAACTGAGGTTCCCTATTAATTTTAACCATATTTCATCTCGAATATTTTTTTGAATAGGTGCTCTGAACCCTGCTCTCTTTAAGATGTCAGAGATGAATTTCAATCGATCACTTTCACTCCCCTCGGGTTCACCGAGACTAAATCTGTTTCCTGCGATATGTCTAATTGTTCCCGGTTTTAATACCTCACAAGCTGGGTAGACAACTGACCCCACAATGTTATCTGGAGGTAGAATGGTATCGATTAGTAGATTTGGGTCTAAGCACTTTATTTTATAGTTTGCATACTTATTATCTAATTTATGAAAATACCAGTGAGGAATTCCATTCATGCAAGTAATTATTGTTGTATCTTTCCCGATAAGAGGCTTTATCGCTTGAAGACTAGGTAAAAGTGCAGGTGACTTGATTGTTAGGAAAAGGTAGTCCTGAACACCTAATGAGTTGGGTTCATCAGTGCAAGTAACAATTGCAGTATTTTCTTCTCCTGTTGGATCAATAAGAGTGAGGCCATTTTTTTTCATAACCTCTAAGTGCTGCCCTCTCGCAATAATGCTCACATTAATTCCAATCTTTTCTAAATTTACTGCTAAAAGACCTCCAATTGACCCACCTCCAAAAATACAAATTTTCATAGTTCAAGTCCTAATTTTTTGGCAAGCCCAATTCTTTGTATCTTTCCTGTATTCCCTTTCGGAATTTCATCAAGGATTAAAATCTGTCTAGGAATTTTAAAAGTTGTTATTGACTTGGAAAGATGTGTCTTTAAGTCTTTTTCGTCGACGGTTGAACCGTCCTTTAAAACTACAGCAGCTGCAATATCCTCTCCCAATTTCTCATGTTTTACTGAAAAACATACAGCTTGGAAAACTGCCTCATGTCTCATAAGAGCTTCGTCAACCTCTTGTGGAGATATTTTTTCACCTCCCTTGTTTATAATTTCTTTAATTCTGCCTGAAATAAATAAAAAACCATCCTCATCGAATTTTCCTAGGTCCCCTGTTTTAAACCATCCATCAAAAAAGTTTTCCTTATTTGCTTTATCGTTGTTTTTATATCCTTTAGTTACGTTTGATCCCCTAATAACTATTTCTCCGACCGAATTTGCGACAGTTGTCAGCTTATTATCTCTAAAAAGGGCTATTTCTGGGCCAGCAGATTTACCCACAGACCCAGGTTTTCTGTTGATATCCAAAAAATTTGAAGCCATTTGATGCGATGCCTCAGTCATCCCATAAGCCTCAATAATGGGGCACTGAAAAGCATTTTCTAACGCTTCTATTGTAGCTACTGGCATTGCAGCAGAAGATGACCTTAGCAATCTCAAGCTTGACGCTTGAATTATTTCTTTATTTCTTGAAGCTCTCGATAGTATAGCTTGATACATAGTAGGTACTGCTGTTATCCATGTAGGTTTAAAGCTTTTTATATTCCCATAAAAAGTCAGTGCATTAAAGCCACTAGTACATACAACACTTGAGCCTGTCACGATTGATGATAGTAAAGAGGCGATCAAGCCATGAATATGAAATAATGGCATGATATTCAGCCCCTTATCTTTTTTCTCAAGCTGAAGCACACGAGCGATATTCAATGCTGAGGATATGATGTTCACACTGGAGAGCTGTACCTGTTTAGGCCGAGATGTTGTTCCCGAAGTATGCAATATTAGACAAATATCATCGGCTTTATTTTGATCAAGCAAACATTTAGAAGGGGTCGACAACGATTTTATTGAAAGTCTATTTTTTGGAGAATAATTATTTAGGTAGAAGAGTTTTATTTTGAGTTGTTTTGCTGCCTCCATGAGAGAATTTGATGCATTATTATCAGTAATTATAAACTCACAATCTAAGTCTTTTAAGAAAAACAAGAATTCGTCTTTAGTGTAATTTGGGTTTAGCGGTGATACAGTTACATAATTAGCGAGGGCTAAAAAACTGATGGCCATATCAACCCCGTTAGGCAGTACTAGAGCACAAATTTTATTATTTTCCATATCTATTGATGAAAGTTGTTTACCAAACTCCTCGATAGTTACTACTATATCCTCATACTCTAATTCTAATCCGTCGTTACTAAAGAGACATTGACCTGTATGCACTCTCATTATCTCAACGATTGATTTGCCATTTAAACTTGTGACCAAAATATCGCTCCAAATTAATTAATCGAAATACTCTAGACGTATATTAATATAAAATTATTTGCTACTAATAAAAAATAAAACAAAATTCTTTACAAACTAAACGCTATGACATCAAAAAGACTATCCGCACTTGCCCTATTAACGGGTCTAATTTCATGGCCTGTATCTTCATATCCGTCAGACTTTGTTTTCTATTGTGCGCCGTGGAAACAGATAAAGAACCAAACAACCTTAAAAAATAATTTTTCTATAAAAATTAGCAATTCCTCCTTATCTATATTAGGAGGCGACTTAGACACAAAGTTTTTTGAATTAATTTATTCTCATCCCTCATTTTATCTGTTTTCCTCCCCATCTGGAGTTTTACTAAATATCAGTAGAGAATCTGATCTCAAAGAAGTAACACTTTGGCAGAATAAAAATAAAGAGCAGTTGTTTTATATTTCAACGTGTAATAAATAGAATTGATGTTTAAGTTTATTTGTACATGTTTAGCATGCGTTTGCTCTGTCTGCGTAAGCTTTGCAAATGAGCAGACTTATAATGGTCTTATAAAACGAGAGATTAAAGAAAAATTAATTCGAGCTAATGAAGTGATTAAAAGCAAACAGCTTGATAGATATCGAACTTTTTCAATAATTGTAGATGACCAACTAGTTTATTGCCATTATGAACACCCACGTAAAAAAAGTTTGCCATTGATTATTTGTTATTAACCGTTAGAAAGTAAGAAATGCTAGGAGAGAAATCATGAACGGATTAGAAAGTTTTATTCCTATAATACTGATATTTGTAATTATGTACTTTTTGTTGATTAGGCCTCAGCAGAAAAAAATCAAAGAGCATAAAAATATGGTCGATAATCTTCGAAGGGGAGATAAGGTACTCACACAGGGTGGTATAATTGGTAAAATAACAAAGGTTAAGGAAGGTGAAGAAATCGAGGTAGAATTGGCAAAGGATGTTAAAGTTGCCGTTATAAGATCTACAATTGTAAATGTATTGAGCAAACCTGAGCCTGCAAAAAAATAAATGCCACAACTTAGTTTTTTTAGGATATTTTTTATCGCAATTGTTTGCTTTTCATCACTTTTGTTTGCGTCACCTAATTTTTTTTATAGTACTGTTGATAGAAAATTAAATAATCCCACACAGACATCTTCATGGCCAGATTTTCTGCCCTCTACCCTTGTAAAGCTTGGGCTAGATCTCAGGGGCGGTGTATATATGCTACTTGAAGTAAAAACAGATGATGTGATAAGAGAAAAATTTGATTTCCTTTGGACAGATATAAGGAGCTCCTTAGTTAAAAAAAGAAAAGAGATAGGATCAATAAGAAGAATAGATACCTCAGGAGACCAACTAAAGATTGAAGTAGGTAACTCAGAAAATATTGATTTTGCAATCAAAGAGATAGAAAAATTAAACTCCTCAACAGAATTATTTTCGTCTAAGTGGTCAGGGTCAGTACAAAGAGATATACTAAATATTAGTTCACTAGAAAATATGATAACAATTACATTTTCTGACGAACAAAAGAGAACTCTTGAAAAGCAAGTAATCGAGCAATCATTGGAGATCATAAGAAGAAGGGTCGACGAAACTGGTACAAGAGAACCGACTATCCAAAGACAAGGTAGGAAGAGAGTCTTGGTACAAGTTCCTGGTTTGGGTTCCAGTGAAGAGTTAATAGCTCTTCTAGGAAAAACAGCAAAGCTCACTTTCAATGAGGTCGTGTCAATAGATAGTAGCTCAAACTTTCCTACAAAATTTGATGAAATTGTAGTTGGTTCCGAACAAAATAGTGATCTGTTTTATCTGCTTAAAAAACGGCCGGTTGTTTCTGGAGAAAACCTGACCAATGCACAACCATCTTTTGATGAAAATGGACTGCCAGCAGTCTCATTTAATTTTAATCCCTCAGCAGCACTAAAATTTGGAAATTATACAAAAGACAATATAGGCTCACCATTTGCAATAGTGTTGGACGACGTAGTGATTTCAGCTCCCACAATTCGTAGTCATATACCAGGAGGTTCAGGAATTATAACTGGTAATTTCTCAGTAGACGAGAGTAATAGGCTTGCTATTCTGCTGAGAAGTGGGGCGCTTCCAGCAGAAATCGAAGTATTGGAATTAAGAACTATTGGGCCGGAGTTGGGACGCGACAGCATTAATGCAGGGAAATTAGCAGCTTTGGTTGGTGGACTTCTCGTTCTAACTTTTATGTGGTTAAGTTATGGTCTTTTTGGCATTTTCGCAAATGTAGCTCTAATGTTGAATATTATCTTAGTGATGGCACTACTCTCAATTCTTGGTGCTACCCTGACCTTGCCGGGTATAGCGGGGATTGTTTTAACAATTGGTATGGCAGTAGACGCTAACGTTCTTGTTTTCGAACGTATAAAAGAGGAGATTAAAAAGAATAGCACTATTTATAATTCAATAAAAATTGGATATGAAAAAGCTTTGTCCTCAATTGTTGATGCAAATGTAACTACCATGATAGCAGCTATAATTCTCTTTTTCTTTGGCTCGGGACCAATTAAAGGTTTTTCGGTGACTTTAGGATTAGGGATTATTACCTCTGTATTTACAGCTTTACTAATAACGAGACTATTTATCGATCTATATATGTTATTTTATAAGCCAAAAGTTTTGAGGGTATAAATGTTACTTAGAGGTTTATTTAATCAGTCAAAAGAAATACAATTTTTCAGCTTTTCTAATTTGCTGTCCTATATATCACTAGGGGCTATCTTAGTATCCATAATATTATTCTCCATTTTGGGGCTTAATTATGGAATAGATTTTCGTGGGGGTACCATGTTTATGGTATCAAGTTCAGAAAAAATAAAGGTGTCAGATGTTCGAAATACGTTGAGCGGATCAAATTTAGGGGATGTTTCTATATCTCAAGCAACTAACCCATTAGAAACTTTGAGTGCTGGAACATTAACTAGTACCGATAATATTTTTATAATTAAAGTTGAAAAAACTGAAGGTCAAAATATTGAAACAAAGGTAAAAGCTTTACTGCTAAATAACGTGCCAGATATAAAATTCTTACAAATTGAATCAGTTGGATCCAAGGTTTCATCAGAGCTTATAAGAAATGGAATGCTGGCTGTTCTTTTCGCTGTTGTATCAGTTTTAGTATATATTTGGCTACGGTTTGAGTGGCAATTTGCTCTAGGCGCGGTATTTGCACTCATTCATGACGTTATTTTAACCATTGGCGTATTTTCAATCCTGAGGTATGAATTTAACCTTTCAATAATAGCAGCTTTGCTTACAATTATAGGCTACTCGTTAAATGATACCGTTGTAGTATTTGATCGCGTGCGTGAAAATCTTAGAAATTTTAAATCGTTGCCATTACTGAAAGTTTTAAACATGTCGATAAATAATACTTTAAGTAGGACAATTATGACTTCTGTAACAACTTTATTGGCTCTTTTCGCTCTGTATTTTCTAGGTGGAGATGTTATTAGAGGATTTACGTTTGCTATGATCTGGGGTGTTTTAGTTGGGACTTATTCATCAATTTTTGTAGCAGCGAAAATTCTATTGATACTTGATGTTAAACGAAATTGGGATGAAAAAGGCTCAAACGCAGGCACTCAATTTTAACTCACTGAACTGTTGCTAAACAAACTATTTATGCTAATAAATAAACATTATTTAAAGGAGATTTAAAATGGCATTTGAACTTAATGACTTGCCTTATAGCCATGACGCCCTTGAGGCTGCAGGCATGAGCAAAGAAACTTTGGAGTTTCATCATGATTTGCACCATAAGGCTTATGTTGATAATGGTAATAAGCTTATCACAGGCACTGAGTACGAAAATATGACGTTAGAAGAAATAATTACAAAATCGTATGATCCATCGGCGACTGCTCAGTCTGGTATTTTTAATAATGCATCACAGCACTGGAACCACATGCAGTTTTGGGAAATGATGGGTCCAAACCAAACGGGGTTACCAAGTGAATTGGCATCAGCTATAGACGATAGTTTTGGTTCTTTTGGAAAGTTTAAAGAAGATTTTTGTGCTTCAGGAGTTGGACAGTTTGGATCAGGCTGGGTATGGCTTGTAAAATCGAATAATGGGAGCCTAAAAATTTCAAAGACCGAAAATGGTGTTAATCCGTTGTGCCATAATGAGACAGCTCTTTTAGGATGTGATGTTTGGGAACACTCGTATTACATCGATTTCAGAAATAAGAGACCTGCTTACTTGGAAAATTTTTTAGATAGGTTAGTTAATTGGGAAAATGTAGCCTCGAGAATGTAGTAGCCAAACCTCCTAACCTTTTTCTATATTGAATTTTAAGTACTTACTTTATTTAATTTTGGGGACAGTCATTTGGGGACTGTCCCCCATTTTTTATGGTCTCCTGTATGATGTCTCCTCAATCGAGATAGTGGCACACAGATCGGTTTGGTCTGCAATATTTTTAATTCTTTATCTTTATTTTTTTTCAGGTTTAGGTCGTGAATTTTTCCAAAAAGGCTTAAATGAAGTAGGCTTACTTTTTTTGGCTGGAATATTAATTGCCATTAATTGGTATGGGTTCATTTATGCAGTAATCTCAGGCAATGCACTTCAGGCTTCACTGGGCTATTACATATTTCCTCTAGTCGCCGTTTTTCTTGGCATTGTTTTCAAACGAGAAAAATTTACTATCATTCAAACCTTTGCTATCTGTCTCGTTATTATATCTGTTGCTTCATTAGTTTATATGAATGGAGAATTGCCTGGCCTAGCTCTGATACTGGCATTCAGCTTTGGTTTCTATGGCTTGATAAAAAGCAACGTAAATTTAAATCCTATTTCATCTGTTGCGTATGAAACGATTTTGATTACACCTTTAGCAATAATAGTGATGATTTTTTTCACTGAACCAATTATAAATAGGGAAAATCTATTTGCTGACAGCACTTTTATTTTATTGATATTTTCTGGGCTAATTACTGCCGTTCCTCTTGTATTATTTTCTACAGGGACAAAAGTTTTTACTTATGCCACTGTCGGTTTGGTACAGTACTTAAATCCGACAATACAATTTCTAATTGCAATCTTTTATTTTGAAGAAGCATTTGAGTTAGGCCACGCTATAGCGTTCTTTCTAATTTGGATAGCATTATTTATCTATTCTTTTGAGTCAATCTCCAAAGAACTCAATAAAGATGGCATTAATGTTTCAACACATTCAAAAAAGCTAAAATAATTTAGAAGATCTGTACTAGCAAATTCTAAAGAAACGAATTGTTCTAGGAGAATTCTGAAATTATCCCAGTAACCATTGATATTTAAGAAAAATATTGGTTTTCTACTGATGTTTAACTGAAACCAAGTTATTGTTTCAGACACTTCTTCAAGCGTACCAATGCCTCCTGGTAAGCACAAAAAAGCATCTGAATTATCATACATTGTTTTTTTTCTAATGTGCATGTCATCAGTAATTATTATCTCTCCATGGTTTTTGTTTATGCCTTCTATCTGTAATAAATGTTTGGGGATTATGCCAAGTACTTCTCCATTACTTTTATGGACGCTTTTAGAGAGTTCCCCCATAAGTCCGAGTGAGCCACCTCCATAAACCAATCTGATTTTATTTTTTGCAAGTTGTGCTCCTAATTTTTCTGTAGCCTCCTTATAAATCGAGCTATTTCCGTTTTTGGAGCCACAGAAGACACAAAGCGATTTTTTTTGTTTTATTTTTTTCATATTTTTATAAGACGTTTCCCAAAATTTTTTAGTAGTTTTTAATAGAAATTAAGTTTACCCTAAGGTCTGGGAGAGCCAATGATTAATTTTATACTAAAGTATACGGGTACCTATGGTTTGCTTGCTATGTTGGCAGTTGCAATCATTACCCCTACTTATTTTTTCTTCACTAGTCAGCAAGAGCTGCGCCCAGAGCCCTCCGCAGAAAAACAAGATGTCAATGATGAAGGAAAGGCTACAGAAAATTTCTTCACTAGTCAGCAAGAGCTGCGCCCAGAGCCCTCCGCAGAAAAACAAGATGTCAATGATGAAGGAAAGGTTACAGAAAAAATAGTTTTAACTGAAAAAATAAAAGAAACTGCCAACGAGACTTCTGACAAGTCAAAACAAAAGGAACCTCCTAAGCAAGAAAAAAAAGGGGCTTTGGAACAAGTTGATAGTGTGTCAGTTGATATTTTCCGTGTAGACGAGTTTGGAAATATAATATCAGCAGGTAAAGTTTCAAAGGAAGCAAAAATTGAAATTCTAACTGATAATAAAAAAGTTATTGGAGCTGATAAAACTGAGGCAGATGGAAGCTTTGTTATATTTGGAAAAGTTCAGAGCACAGGTTTAGTTCAAACTGTCAAAATCAGAGGATTAATCGAAGATAAAGGCGAAGAAAAAATAGTCGACTCAGCTGACTTATTTTTTGTCCTACCTCAAGTCGAGAAGAATAATGAAAAAGAGGTTAAAAAAATAGAAAAAAAGCCACTGATTGTTAGAGATGACGGAAATGACCTTAAAATTCTTGCACCAATTCAAGTGAGTTCCGTTGATAGCATTACTTTAGATACGATAAGTTATACTCAGGATTCAAATACTGAGCTAGCTGGTCGAGCTCGACTTGATAACACGATTAGAATTTACTTGAATAATAAATTGGAAGGTGAGGTAAAAGTAAACGAAAGTGGAGCATGGAAAACTACACTTTCAGATATTCAAGCTGGAGTTTACACCTTAAGACTTGACGAATTAAACGATAATGGAACGGTTGAAGGTAGGCTAGAGGTGCCTTTTAAAAAAGAAGACGAAGCACTTATACAAGCAATGGGGGAAGGGAGCATTACCGTGCAACCAGGAAACAGTTTGTGGAGAATTGCAAGAAAATATTATGGAAAAGGCATACAATACGTGGAAATATTTGAAAGAAATTCTCATCTGATAAAAGATCCCGATTTAATCTATCCAGGCCAAGTGTTTTCACTGCCAAACTAATTTCTTTTAAAGCAATAATGAAACAATAATGAGAACACGTTCTTATGCAAATGACGAATTGAAGGAAGTCAAAAAGCTTGAGGACTACAAGTCCATTTTTGCAACTACTTTCCACTACTTATGGCCAGATGAACTAATTCTCAGAATTAGAGTCATAACTTCACTTTTTTGTCTAGTACTTGCAAAAGTTTTTACAGTTTTAACACCTTTATTGCTAATGACCTTGGTGGATGAATTAAATGTTTTAGTTAATGGTAACGAGACAGGTGATTTTGTAATATGGGGAGTACTTGCCTTGGCTTTGGGCTATGGAGCAGCAAGATTTTCATCGGTTGCATTCGTGCAAATTAGAGATTTTCTTTTTGTAAATGTAGCTCAAAATGGACTTAAAAGACTTAGTATGGATGCCTTTCAACACATGCATAGTCTTCCTCTGAGTTTCCACTTGTCTAGACAGACTGGTTCCATAAATAAAGTTATTGATCGAGGCGTGCGCGGTATAGAATTTCTTCTTAGGTTTGTACTTTTTTCTATCGGACCTTTGATCCTTGAGTTACTGTTTGTCTGTTTCTTGATTACTTACAAATTTGATAAGATTTTTTTAATTATTATTTTGGTCACGATATTTTTATACGTCATTTTCACTGTGAGCGTCACAAATTGGAGAGTGAGAATACGAAGAAAAATGAATATGTGGGATGCTGATATAAGCCAGAAGACGATAGATAGCCTTCTAAACTATGAGACCGTTAAATACTTTTCTGCAGAAAATCATGAAAAAGAAAAGTATATGAAATCATTAGATTCATATGAGTTCTTTGCTATCAAGACTGGAAAATCGTTATCAATGCTTAATTTTGGTCAGGCTCTCATTGTAACACTTGGGTTGCTAATTCTAATAATTATTTCAACAAAACAGATTGTTGATGGTTCTTTAACAGTAGGTGGTTTAGTTGGATTGAACGCTATTATGTTACAATTGATTTTACCATTAAATTTTTTAGGTACTGTTTATCGGGAAATAAGGCAGGCTTTGGTTGATATGGGAGATCTATTCATTTTGTTTGGGGAGGATACGGAAGAGGATGAAATTGAAAAAGACGAGCTTACTTCGATTGAGCAGGGATTTATTTTTGATAAAGTTTCTTTTGGTTATGTCGGAACTAGGGAGATTATTAGAGAAGTAAGCTTTTCGATTCCTGTTGGAAAAACAATCGCGATAGTTGGACCCTCTGGCAGCGGGAAGTCTACGCTAGGAAAACTGATTTTTGGTTTTTATAAACCATGGAGTGGAAAGATTTTAATTGATGGCAGAGACAGTGCTGAATTAAAAACCAATACAGTTAGGAAGCAGTTAGCAGTTACTCCCCAGGATATAGTTCTTTTCAATGATACGTTAGAATACAATATTAAATATGGTTCTAATCAAGTCTCAGATAATAAATTGAAGCGTGTAATTGAACAAGTAGATTTAACGGATCTAGTTTCAAGTTTACCGGATGGTTTGGCAACTCAGGTGGGTGAAAGGGGTCTTAAGTTATCTGGAGGCGAAAAGCAAAGGGTTGCTATTGCCAGAATGTTATTGAAAGATTGTTACATTAATATTCTTGATGAAGCTACTAGTTCACTGGATTCAAAAACAGAAAAAAGAATTGTTGAAAGTTTATTAGAAAAAAAAACAAGTAAGACTTTCATAATTATATCCCATAGGTTATCTTCCATTTCGAATGCCGACAATATTTTGGTTGTAGAAAATGGTCGACTGACTCAAGAGGGAAAACATGGTAGCTTAGTGCAGGAAAACGGACTATACAAAGAAATGTGGGAAAAACAGAAAAAACACGAAATTAAAGATAAGTAGGACAAATTTTAATGGTTGAATCAGAGAGCTTTATCAAAGAGGTCAGCGAAGAAGTTAAAAGGGATAACTTATTTAAGATTATTAATAAATTTAAGTGGCCTCTATTTGCTTTGATTATTCTCTTAATTGGAGCAGTTGGAGGGTATGAATATTTCAAGTTTTCAAAAAAAGCCAGGGCGCAAAAAAATGGAGAGTTTTTGGTCTCTACTATCGAAAATTTAAAAAAAAATGGCCAACCTGTTACCGAAGAAATAGATAACAAATTTTTATCTGTTTTTATTAAGTTGAATGAAGCGAAATATTTTGAAGAAATAGGTGACATTAAAAGCGCGACAGCTGCATATGAGTATATAATCAGTAAACATGGTGAAAATAAATTTTTTAACCATTATTCAAAATTCCAGTTGTATTTAATGAACCCTGCAGAGAGTCTAAGTGACAAAAAGAAGATAGATGTTCTTGATGAGCTCTCTGTACCAGATGGTCCATTGAAGTTATTAGCATTAGAGCAAAAATTATATCTATATGTGAAAATTAGTGACTTAGAAAACATAAAGTCACACGTGAAGCTAATATTATCGGATCAATCAATTATGCCTGAACAGGTTAGCAGGATAAAGGAAATTGAAAAAATTTATGAGCTTAACTGATTATATTTATAAAAGATCTGCTTTGTTTAAGTTAATACTATTAATCTCTGCTATTTTTGCTCAGAATTGTTCTAATGATGAGAGACTAGAGGGATTTAGGCAGCCAGTTTTATTGGAACAAAAGTTTTATGAAACAAACAAAAAAAGCCAAAAATTGGCTCTCGGAAGTTCGAAAAATATTAACTCTTGGACGCATAGTGGTGGTGGGTCAAGCCATAATTTAGGTAACATAGCTTTCTCAGCAGAAGGAAAATTTAGCTCTCATTCCAAAGTTAAAGTTGGCCCAAGAGGATCATACTCTGAGCCAGTTGTTCAAAATAATCAGATTTTTATAATGACACCCAACGGATATGTTGTTGTTTATAATGACAAAGGGCAATTCCTTTGGGAGCTAAGTATTGTTCCCGAGGGTATGAGGGCGAAGAACAAGATATATGGTGGTTTGGCAATAAATAAAGATAGGCTCGCAGTTACTTCATCATTTGGAGAACTCTTGCTAATAAGTATATCGAAGAGGAGAGTGGATTGGAGATACGATTTCAAGAGACCATTTAGATCAGCACCAATATTTCATAAGGGATACATTTTTGGAGTTACAGGGGATGATATCGCTGTATCTTTTGATGTTAAGGGTAAGTTAAGGTGGACAAAAAAGGGACCTCAGAAAAACACAAAAGTTTTTGCAACAGTATCTCCTGCTGCCTTGGGGAATAAGGTACTTTTTCCATTTAGTGGTGGTTCTTTAGTCGCGCTCAACGCTGTGAATGGGATAGAAGAGTGGGAAATAAATCTAGAAAATTCTAATATTGGTTCAGCATCTGCTTCATTAGGCGATTTTGCTAGTGATCCGGCAGTATACGGTTCAACTATATATGGAGTAGGTGCCTTTGGTGAAACCTTTTCTGCTACCAAAAGCGGGAAAGTTTTATGGAGAAACAACATTCAAAGTTCTAGTCGACTTATAGTATCTGGTAATTCCATTTTCTACTCTTCTAAAAACTCTTTGATAGGAAGACTCAATGCCAAAAATGGAAAAATAGTTTTTTTAAAAGAGTTTACAGGCAAAAGATGGGTCAAGTATCATGGTCCTCTACTTCTTCAAAATAAGTTGCTAGTTCTTGCTACTGATAAAAATGCTTATTGGTTTTCTCCAGAAGATGGTAGGTTGCTTAATAAGGAGAAACTTGGGAAAAAAGTTTCGTCTCCTCCAATAGTGGTGAACAAGAGACTGATGTTTGTTTCCGAAGATGGTATGTTGAATATACTTAACTAGTCAATAAGGAGAATTTCTTGTTCATAAGAGCAGGTATAGTTGGTCGCCCTAATGTTGGGAAATCTACATTCTTCAATTGTTTGCTAGGACGTACTAGAGCGATTGTAGGTGATTTTGCTGGTGTTACGCGCGATTATAAGGAAGAGCTATTAGACTTAAAAAATTTTCAAATTCAATTAGTGGATACTGCTGGCCTGAAATCATCGCTTAATACTGAACAAGAAAAGACAATAAATGGGCACACCCTCAATTTAATTAATCATTTAGATATTATTCTATTTGTATTAGATGGCAGAATGGGAGTGACCTTTGAAGATAAAGAAATATTTCAAGTATGTAGGAGGTTGAATAAGCCTACTATTTTAGTTGTAAATAAGGTTGAAACATCTGTGATTGAAAAGAGATTTTTTGAAGAAGATATAAATTTCTTTGGCTTACCTAATATTATTTTTATTTCTAGTGAGCATAGGTTAGGAATAGAAAAAGTGTTCACTGCCCTTGAAGAAATTTGTCAAGAAAATCAGTTAGAATCGATTGTGAAAGAACAATCCAATACTGAAAAAAAACCTATAAATATAGCTATAATCGGCCGCCCAAATGTTGGAAAGTCTACGCTAGTAAACGCCATTATAAAAGAGAAAAGATTTGTTACTGGTCCAGAAGCCGGATTAACAAGAGATAGCAATTTTGTTTTTTTTTATTGGGATAATGATTTTTTCAAGATTTACGATACTGCTGGTGCAAGAAAAAAACGCAAAATTGATAATTCTTTGGAAAAAGAGTCAGTCAAAGAAACTTTAAGAGCCATAAAGTTTGCTCAAATTGTTATATTGGTTTTAGAACCTGATGAATTACTTAATGCTCAGGATCAAAAACTTGCCTCTCTGTGTGAGAGAGAGGGTAGAGCAATTGTTTTTGCTGTCAACAAGAGCGACAAAATTTTTGATAAAAAATTTGTTGATGAAAAGCTTAAGTTCACTCTTTCAAAATCTTTGCCACAGTTTAAAGGGGCATATTTTTCATATATTTCAGGTTTAAAAAGTATTGGTCTTAATAGCTTAAGAGAAAATGTGATGAAAGCTTATTCAAATTGGAACTTTAGACAGTCAACTTCCAATCTGAATACCTGGTTGAAGGAAAAACTTGATAAACATGCTCCACCAATTAACAACGAAAAAAGAAGAATAAAGCTAAAGTATATAGTACAATCGAATACTAGGCCGCCAACTATCAAAATATTTACTTCTCACAATGGAATCGTGTCAAAATCTTACAAAAGGTATCTTGAAAACTCATTCAGAGAAGATTTTGATCTCCTCGGTACACCAATAAGAATAATATTTAAGTCAGGTGATAATCCTTTCATTTTTAGTAAGCATTAAAATCTTCTTTGTTATTCTTCTAGCTTCTTTATTGATAGCATCAGTGTCTATACTCTTTTCACCTGGGAACATCTTCTTTCTTAACTTTGTTCCCATCGGCCCAGGATACTCAATCAGCACATTGATCCCTAGTCTTTTATTTTCTTCTTGATATGATAGGAACAGTTGATCACATGCTTTTTTTGCCGAATTGTAGGGACCATTAAATTTTTTTGTCCTAACATCGGATATGTAAACGAATAAACCTCTGGGATCTCTACTTAATAATTGATGAAAACACGATATTAATCTAAAGGAAATCATAATCGGTGAAAGTAAATTAATCTCTACCTCTTTCAAAGAAACTTGATTGATTGGCATCATTTGGAGCGAAGACATAGCGCAGTGAATAATACCTTGAAGTTCACTAAAATTTTCTGATATAGTGGTTGATAACTCTTCAATGGTTCCTTGCTTTGCTAGATCGATACAAACAAGAGTAACTGACCCTGTTATTTTTTCTATGGCATCAGATAGGTCTTCTAATCGATTTTTATCCCTACCGACAGCAATAACCTCAGCACCCTCTTGAGCCAAAGCGATAGAGAGGCTAAACCCTAGGCCACTGGTTGCTCCTGTTATAAGTACTTTTGATCCAGCCAGTCTCTTAGAATTATGATCTACTTTCATTACTTTTTTACACAATTTGTTAACAGATTATCGAAGTTACTAATTATCCACTCGGGAATATTTTGGGGATATTTTGTAAGTATTTTTTCTTGTACATCTAAAGTGATCGTATTGGACTTAGATAATCCAATGAAATTCCATGAATCCGATTCTTTAAGCACCTGATTATATATAATAAGAAAAATTAATATTATTATCCCACCTCTTAAAAACCCAAAAAGCAAACCAAAGATTTTATTTACCTCGTTAAGCATTGAGGTTTCTATAAAATATGAAATTCTATATGTAATGAATGAGATAGCTATAAGAGCTAGTGTAAAGCCCAAGATAAATGAAAGTATCATCATCAATTCGCAGCTATCTCCTAATATGCTCATGACGAAATCTATTTCGGAGATAGTAGTAAAAATCAGAGGGGAAATAAGATAAGCTACCACAATTGCTAGAAACCAATTTAAAATTAACAGAACTTCTTTTATGAAACCTCTATAGTAGGCAAAAACTCCCGAGAAAATTATCAATCCGGCTGAAATCATATCAAAAGAGGACAAGGTCTCCATTAGCTTAGGTTCCTACATAAAGAAATTTAATTGACAAACTTTCTAAAAAGTTAACCATTTAAGAATGTCTTTAACAATTTATTTCTGGATAATATAGCCTGTTTTGGATTTCCAGACCATTCAACTTTCCCATCATCTAATAGAATAATCTTCGTCGCAAGAAACAATGCCAAATTAATATCATGAGTAATTGTAATAGCGGTTTTTTTGGAATCCTTTATAATTTTACTAATTAAAGAAATTATTTTTTTTGACATTATTGGGTCCAACCCGGTAGTAGGTTCATCAAAAATGAGAATATCTGGTTCCGAAAATATTGATCTCGCTATGCCAACCCTTTTTTGCATTCCTCCAGACAACTCAGATGGGTAGTTTTCAGCTATGTTAGTAGGCAATCCAACCTCTCTTAGCCTTTCAGTTGCCAGTTTTCTAAGCTTTGAAATGTTAGGAGACTTTTCATTATATAGTTTCTTAAAAGCAATGTTCTGCCAAGTATTATAGCTATCGAATAGCGCATTACTTTGAAAACAAACACCCAACCTATTTAAAATTCTTTGCCTATCAGCATTTTCTCTAATCAATTTGCCATCAAAAAATATTGAACCGGAGCTAATATCTTCCAGCCCTAATATGCACTTTGCCAACATAGACTTTCCTGCACCTGAACCACCTATAATGACCAAATGCTCTTCTGGCTCTATTGTAAAAGAAATATTCTTTAGAATCTGTCTATTATCTATTGTCTTATTTAAGTTTTTCACTTCGATTTTTGATTTTTTAATCATTTATTAAATAAGGCTTCTGTTAAAATATAGTTTGCGGCTAGAATAGAGATTGAAGACCAAACAACAGAGTTAATAGTCGCTGTCCCCACACCCCGTGCACCAACTGTTGCATTAAGTCCATGGAATGTCCCTAGCACTCCAATAATTAACCCGAAGAAACTGGCTTTTATTAAACCAGAGACAACGTCGGCCAATTCTAGGAATTTAATTGTATTTAATAAATAATTAGATGGATTAAATTCAAGAGTACTAACGCCAACCAAGAAACCCCCTAAAATACCAAGGATATCGCCGGTAAGTGTTAAGAGTGGTAAGGAAATAATACAAGCAAAAACTCGGGGTATAATAAGAAAATTATATGGGTTTGCATTAAGTGTATACAGTGCGTCAATCTGTTCTGTAACTTTCATTGTGCCTATTTCAGCTGATATTGACGAAGCGACCCTACCCGCCATTATCAAACCACATAGTACGGGTCCTAGCTCTCTGCAAATACCAATGGCCACTATTGAAGGAACTACACTTTCGGCATTGAACCGAGTTCCTCCAGAATAAATTTGAAGAGCTAAAGCAGCGCCTGTAAAAACAGCAGTCAATCCTACAACAGGCAAAGACAAAAATCCTATTTGTATTAGTTGATTGAAAAAGGTTTTGGCGTAGAATGGTCCCTTAAGTGCATATGATATTATCTTCCAGATAAATCTGCTAAAAATACCAACTTTGGTCAAGAACATTAGAAGTGTTTTACCTATGAGTGAAATATAAAAAATAATTTTCATATAATTTCCTATTTAGAGTAAACTCTAGTAACTCTTTCGCCCAAATTCACTAGCACTTCATGGCTAATGGTTCTACAGTCTTTCGCAAAATCATCAACTTGATATTCAGGTGAAAATACACAAAGATATTTAGGGGTTTTGGGTAAATTTGAAATATCTACCGTGACTAGATCCATAGAAATTCGACCTATTATGGGGCATGGTATGTTTTCATAAAATAACTTACCTATATTACTAAGCGTTCTCGGTAAACCGTCTGCGTATCCCATTGCTAGAGTAGCAGCTTTTATCTTATGTTTAGCTTTGTATGTAAAGTTATAACCAACTTGCATGTTTTTATCTATTATAAAGTCTTGAAGAACTGGAACCTTTATTTGAATAACTTCTTTCAATTCATTATTCCTAATTCCACCGTATAACCCAATACCTGGTCTGACCATATCAAAATGAAAATCGTTGCCTAATAAGGCTCCATGGCTTGCTGAGAGACTTTGACGGATGTTAGGTAGAGTTTGACATAAATTTATAAATAGGTCTTTTTGCGCTGTGTTTTCTTTATTGGATGTATCGTCTGCACAAGCTAAATGAGACAAAATTAAATTCAACGGTAGTAATTTTATTATATCGATATTCTTTAAAAGAGATTGTTTATCCAGTCCCAAGCGGTTCATACCAGTGTTTAATTGAATGGCAACCTTTTGCGTTTGATTAAAAATTTCAATAAACTTTTGGGCTTCTAGAATGTTATTAATGATAGGAGTTATATTATGTTCTCTATAAAGATTAGATTTCAGAAAATCAAATCCATTTAAAGTGAATATTTCAGAAGCGCGTGAGTATCTCCTTACCTTTATTGCTTCAGAAATAGTAGCTGTAAAAAAACTTCTTACGCCACACCGCTCGATTTCAGGGACTATTTTCGCTATGCCTAAGCCATAAGCGTCTGATTTAACAACAGCCGATAATTCAGTATTTTTTGTTATCATTCTTTGAAAAAATTGGATGTTACTTTGTAAATTGGAAAGACTAATATGAAGTTCAGGAGACAATTATTATCCTAAATCTCAATTTTTGGTTTGATGGCTCTTTGCCAAATTACCAAATCGTGTAAAACGTCCGTCAAAAGCTAAATCAACTGTACCAACTGGACCGTGGCGTTGCTTTCCAATTATTAATTCTGCTTTTCCATGAATTTGTTCCATTTCCTCTTGCCACTTTATAAGCGCATCAAGGTCTTGATCACCTGGCTTTTCCCTCTCTTTATAATACTCTTCTCGAAATATAAATAAAACAACATCAGCATCTTGTTCAATAGAACCACTCTCCCTTAAATCTGCAAGCTGAGGTCTTTTATCATCTCTATTTTCCACTTGCCGAGAGAGTTGAGATAAAGCTAAGACTGGTATATTCAATTCTTTTGCAATTGCCTTAAGCCCTTGAGTAATTTCAGCAATTTCATTAACTCTGTTTTCTCTATTTGAAGACGCTCGTATTAATTGAAGATAATCTATGATCAAAAAGTCGAGGCCATGTGTTCTTTTTAGCCGTCTGGCTTTAGATGCTATACTTGATATTAGAAGTGCTGGGGTATCATCTATAAAAAATTTACTTTGATCCAGTGATCGAGCAGCATCCACGAACTGATTAAATTCATTTTCGGATAGCTCACCTCTTCTAATCTGTTCTGAAGGAATTTTGCTTATATCAGATAAAATTCTTGTAGCAAGCTGCGCTGACGACATTTCAAGTGAAAAGAAGCCAACACTAGACGCTTTGCCATATTTCTTATAATTCGCGATCGAGGCATTATAGGCAATATTTGTTGCCAAAGCGGTTTTTCCCATAGATGGTCTTCCTGCAAGAATTATTAGATCTGAGTTTTGTAACCCTCCCAATTTTTTGTCAATATCAATAAATCCAGAAGGTATACCCGATACGCCTTGTATATCCGAGTCGAAAGCTCTATTAGCCAATTCTATTGCTTCAGTTGCAGCCTTCACAAGAGGCTCGAAGCTTTTTGATTGAGTACCATTTGATGCCACATCATAAAGAGATTGTTCTGCTTTTGTTATAAGTTGAGCAGGGACTGTGTCCTCTGTTATCTTTTTTGCGTTAAGAATTATTTCGTTTCCAATATCAACGAGTTTTCTTCTAACTGCTAGATCAAATAAAGCATTTGCATAGTCTTTTGCTGCATAGGCGCTTATAGCCATCGCGGATAACTCAGTAAGCAAAGAAGGAACGTCTATATCCTGGAAATCTTCGTCTGAATCTAAATATGGTTTTAAAGTGATAGGTGAGACAATCAGCCCTTTTTTTGTTCTAGATGCAATATGGGTGAATATTTTTTTATTTATTCCATCGTAGAAATGATCTTCATCAATAATTGACTCAATCTCCCCTAAAACTTCGCTATTTACTAACAGCAAACCTATCAGAGCTTGCTCGGCTTCAAGATTAAAAGTGGAAGATTTATCTACATCCGCCGTTTGATCAAGTTTAACATTATCCATAGGTCTCACCGTCGCTAGTATATACTAACTCTTTTTTTTTCACCAAGTTAATTATGCCCACAATCGCTTATTTTATGGTGTTAGCTTTTTTGATGTTGTACGGGTTGTTGGTTAGCGGCTTATTCTGTTCCGCTTTGCTCGGGTGATTTATTTTCAGTGTTAGTTTCATCTTTTACTTCTTCAGAGATAGCCTCTTCAGTATTCAGTGAAACACCATCTTCAAGTAGACTTTCATTAAGCTTTGCATCAACTTCATCGGAGCCGTTATCTGCACCCTTTTCGTCTTCTATATCCAATGTCGTGTCTCCTAAGCTTCGTACCACTTTCAATTTTATTTTGCTTTCAACTTCAGGATGCAAAATTACACTCATGTCGTATAAACCTAATTCTTTTATAGGTTTGTCTAAGGCTATTTGTTTTCTGCTTAGTGTTATGCCATTTTCACCAATCAGGTTTGCTATATCTCTTGTAGTAACCGACCCATACAATATTCCCGTATCAGATGCTGACCTAACAACCATCAAATTCAAAGCTTCTACTTCCGCTCGTAATTTTTCTGCTTTTTCAATCTCTTCCTTATTTTTCTCTAGCAAATTCGCCTTTGTCGTTTCAAAAAATACTTTGTTTTCTTTTGTTGCTCTCAAAGCTTTACCAGTAGGTATAAGGAAGTTTCTACCAAATCCTGGCTTTACTTCAACTGTATCACCTATATTTCCTAGTTTATTAATCTTTTGGAGTAATATAATTTCCATACTAAGGCCTATTTAACTGCGTAAGGCAACAAGCCTAGAAATCTGGCTCGTTTTATTGCGATTGCGAGTTCTCTTTGTTTCTTAGTTGAAACCGCAGTAATTCTTGACGGTATGATTTTCCCTCTCTCTGATATAAATTTTTGAAGGGTCCTTACATCCTTGTAGTCAATAGGTTGTGCGCCTTTTTCGGAGAACGGGCAGCTTTTTTGACGCCTAAAGTAGTGTTTGTTGTTGTTGTTTTGAGACCTTCTGTCATTATATCTTTTTTCCATATTCAATCAAATCCTCTCTTCTTCATCTTTAGCCTTACTGTTCATCATGATTGAATGACCATCTTTGTGCTCTTTTACCTTAACAGTTAAAAATCTCATAATATCCTCATGGATGTTCATTAAACGCTCCATTTCAGCTACTGCTTTTGTATCACTATTTGATTTAAACATAAAATAATGACCCTTCCTATTTTTATTCATTCTGTAAGCTATTGATCTTAATCCCCAATATTCACTTTCAATTACTTTTCCACCATTCTCGGTAAGCGTACCTTTAAATTCTTCGGCCAAAGTCTCAGCTTGCACAGACGTTAAATCTTGTCTGCAAATAAACACATGTTCGTAATTGGGCATTCAAATTCCTTAAAAATTGTTGGTAAAAATCGTTATATACAGCAAAAATAAAAAAGCAAGCAAACAGTTGCATTGTTTAAATGATTTTTTTCGTATAAACATAATCACAAAGTACTTCTTCTATGGACGAATACGAGGAAAAGAATATGAAAAAAGCTTTTTTGTTTCCAGGGCAAGGGTCACAATTTATAGGTATGGGTCAAGAATTAGCAAGCCAGTTTGAGGTGGCCAAAGATGTATTTTCGGAAGTTGATGAAGCTCTCGGAGAAAAACTGTCGGCATTGATGTTTCAAGGCGAGATTGAAGAATTAACATTAACAAAAAATGCTCAACCCGCCATTATGGCAGTTTCTATTGCAATTTTGAGGGTCATGTCATCCAATGGGCTGGATCTTAAAGCAATTGATCTTTTGGCTGGGCACTCATTAGGTGAATATAGTGCCCTCTGCGCCTCAGGGGTAATTTCTCTAACGGATACTGCCATAGTATTAAGAAAAAGGGGTATAGCTATGCAGAGAGCGGTCCCTGAAGGTAATGGTTCAATGGCGGCTGTTTTGGGCTTGACTAATGAAGTTGTAAACGAGTTTATAATCACAAGTAAATCTGACAGCCATTTGATCCAAGTTGCAAACGACAACGATCCTTCACAAGTGGTTATTTCCGGTGAAAAGAAAGAAGTAGAAAAGTTCTCCGCTTTTTTAAAACAAAAAAACGTCAAGAGAATTATAAACCTCCCGGTGTCTGCCCCTTTTCACTCTCCTCTTATGAAACCAGCTGCTTTGACAATGGAAGCTGAATTGAGAAAGATAAATTTTTCGAATCCAATAGTTCCAATTGTTCAGAATGTTGATTTAAGTATATTAGATTCAACTGAAGGGTTAGTGGATAGGTTAGTCAAACAGATTTGTGGAACAGTAAGATGGCGAGAGAGTTTAATAAAGATGGCAGAAGGATATGGTATAAAGAACTTTTTTGAAATAGGTCCAGGTAAAGTATTGGCCAGTACGGTGAAAAGAACTATTCCTAATGCAAATGTCCTTTCAGTAGGCCTGGCTCCTCAGATCGATCAAGCTTTGGAGATAATAAATGAATAATATGGAAAACTTAAATATTCTAATTACAGGTGCATCTGGAGGAATAGGAACTAGCTTATCCAAGGCATTTGCTTTAACAAAAGCTAATCTCTTTCTTGTTGGTTCTTCTGAAGAGAAAATATCCAAATTGCGAAATGAACTTCCAACTAGAGAGAATATTACCTATTTTTCCATTGATTTAAGTGAAAGAGAAAATGTAAGTAAATTTTGTGACTTAATAATTGAGAAATATGGAGGAATTAGCATAATTGTTAATAATGCGGGTGTTACTGAAGATAATCTATTTATGAGAATGAGTGATAATGCTTGGGATAAGGTTTTTGCAATTAATCTCGATGCATCGATGGTAATTTGCAGAAAGTTCATTCGAGGGATGATAAAAAATAAATGGGGGAGAATAGTAAATATTTCGTCTGTGGTTGCGTCAACGGGTAACCCAGGGCAAAGCAATTATGTGGCCGCTAAAGGTGCATTGAATGGACTAACTAAATCAATGGCATTAGAAGTTGCAACACGAGGCGTTACAGTCAACTGCATATCACCAGGTTTTATTGATACAGCGATGACTGCTAAGTTAACTGATGACCAAAAGTTGAAAATTACTGAAAGGATTCCGATAGGCAGGATGGGGACTGGTGATGATGTATCAGCTTTGGTGTTATTTCTTGTGACTAATGAAGCAAGCTACATTACAGGGCAGAACATACACGTTAATGGAGGCCTTTTCCTAGCATAGAGAGTTTTTATCTATCTTACTCCAAAATTTTCCAGATAAGTATTGCTTGTTTTCATAATTATGTATAAAAGAAAAAAATTGTCGAAAATTGACTATTTTCGTAACAGAAAACAGGCCAAAAAATGTGTAAGATGATGAGGAGGTTAATATGAGTGATGTTGTAGATAGAGTTAAAAAAATAGTTGTAGAGCATTTAAGTGTAGAAGAAGGCTCGATATCAGATAGTTCTTCTTTTATAGATGATTTGGGCGCGGATAGCCTTGACACAGTGGAGCTGGTGATGGCTTTTGAGGAAGAATTTGGTATAGAAATTCCAGATGATGCAGCCGAAACTATCCAGACTGTAGGTGATGCTGTGAAGTTCATCGAAGAAAACTCTTAGGGTGCCTTTAATTCGGAGCACCATATTATTTAGAAAAGCATGAGACGAGTTGTAGTAACCGGAATGGGATTATTGACACCCCTTGGATGTGGTGTTGAATTAGTCTGGCATAGACTGTTAAAAGGGGTCTCATCAGCAACGAAGATTACTAAATTTGACCCATCGGATTATCCTACGAGTTATGCTTGTGAAATTCCTTTTGGTGATGACTCAGAGGAAAAATTTAATCCCGATGAGTGGATGAGTTTAAAAGATAGAAGGAAAGTTGATGACTTCATTCTCTATGGTGTTTGCGCGGCTGATCAAGCTGTAAAAGACGCAGGGTGGACCCCTGATAGAGAGGAAGACTTACTTCGAACCGGGGTAATGATAGGCTCTGGTATAGGTGGCCTCCAATCTATAGGAGATACTGCTAATTTGATCAAAGATAAGGGTCCAAGGAGAGTTTCACCCTTCTTTATCCCTGGAGCGTTGATCAATTTGATTTCTGGACAGGTCTCAATAAGATACGGTTTTAAAGGCCCCAATCATTCTGTAGTAACAGCGTGTTCAACGGGTGCGCATGCTATCGGTGATGCAGCTAGATTTATTAAATCTGGAGAAGCTGATGTAATGATAGCGGGTGGAGCTGAAAGCCCTATAACAGAACTAGGGATAGCTGGATTCAATGCATGTAAGGCTTTATCTACAAAATTTGGAGAAGATCCAAGTATTGCAAGTAGGCCATATGACATGGATAGAGATGGCTTTGTTATGGGAGAGGGTGCAGGTATAGTGGTTCTAGAAGAGCTTGAGCATGCAAAAAAAAGAGATGCTAATATATACTGTGAGGTTTTGGGTTATGGTCTGACTGGAGACGCATACCATATAACTGCTCCTCCGCCAGATGGAGACGGTGGCAAAAGATCAATGAGTGCAGCTCTCAAAAGTAGTCAATCAAATATTTCTGATATTGACTACATTAATGCGCACGGAACGTCTACTATGGCTGATACCATAGAATTAGGTGCAGTCGAGTCTCTAGCTATGAATTATGCAAACAAAATATCCATGTCCTCTACAAAATCATCAATTGGTCACTTATTAGGAGCTGCTGGCTCAGTAGAAGCTATTTTTTCAATATTATCAATCCGAGATCAA
The DNA here is from genome assembly GCA_902581005.1 of uncultured Alphaproteobacteria bacterium. GTDB lineage: Bacteria > Pseudomonadota > Alphaproteobacteria > Rhodobacterales > Rhodobacteraceae > CACIJG01. Next base: position 29,993 of record CACHMT010000002.1, on the reverse strand, counting down.
GTTGTTCCACCAACTATAAACCTTGAAAAACCAGCTGTTGATACTAAAATCGATTTAGTTCCAAAGCATGCTCGGGAAAGAAAAGTCAATAGGGCTCTATCAAACTCTTTCGGGTTTGGTGGCACCAATGCATCCTTAGTGGTGGGAAAACTTAATTAGAAATTCCTGTAAAATTGAGTGATGGCCACTTTTGTTTCTAACTTATTTTACTTGTTTATAGTTTGTTTAATTTCCGTTTATATTGTCATAACTAGTTTTGAGCTTTACTATGAAAAGCCAGGCCCAAGCCAACATGAACAATTATTGATTATAAATAAGGGCGAAAGTGTCACAAATATTGCTAGTCATCTAAGAGAATTAAATCTGATTGAAAACCGTATGGTTTTCATTCTGGTGGTAAGGCTTAAAGGCTTTCATGAAAAAATAAAGTTTGGGGAATATATGATTCCAAAAACTGCCTCTATTAAAGAGATTTTAGATGCAGTGATTACCGGAGTATCGGTCCAAAATAAAATCACGATACCCGAAGGTCTTAGCACGATTTCAGTAATACATCGGATAAATAATGACCTAAGAATTAGAGGCGATTTGATTAGTTTCAGCGAAGAGGGTGTACTTGCTCCAAATACATACAGCTTTGATTTTACCACAAATAAAAAAGATCTATTTTTAAAAATGAAAAATAATCAAGAAAGGATTTTAGAGGCTGCGTGGGACAATAGGGATCCTGATTTGCCACTGAAAAATGCTTTTGAACTCTTAATTTTGGCATCTATAGTGGAAAAGGAAGCTGGAAATGAAGAGGACAAAAAAAAAGTTGCTTCCGTATTTTTAAATCGCTTGAATAAAAAAATGAGATTGCAATCTGATCCAACTGTTGTCTATAGTTTAACAAGAGGAAGGGGGTCGCTCAATAGAGAGCTTAATAGAAGTGATCTTAAAACAAAGTCCCCCTTTAATACATATAAAATTGATGGCCTTCCACCCAGCCCAATTTGTAATCCGAGTAAGTCATCAATCCATGCGGTTGCAAATCCACTTAAAACAGACTTCTTATTTTTTGTAGCCAATGGAGAGGGAGGGCATAATTTTTCAAAGAATCTCAAACAGCATAACAGTTTTGTAAAAGAGTATAGAAGATTGAAGATAGAAAATTGATATTTTAACATAATAGTATTGTTAATAAGAATCATCGATGGAGGCATTGTTATTGGAACAAAGTGATATAAAAATAAAAAAGATTTGGGAAACAATCTGCAAGGAAGCGCGGGTGTCGATAAAGAATTCTAATTACATGAAAAAATACTTTGAAAACAACATTTTGGGCCAAAGTAGTTTCGGCGATGCATTGTCGCATATCATCGCTGTTAAGATTTCTAACCCTGATTTCGAATTAGGAAATCTCATTCCAATGCTACAAAAGCAACTTAGTAATTTTCCTTATATATGTGATTACGCAGTGGATGACTTGATAGCCTTTTATGAAAGAGATCCTGCTTGCCACTGGTTTTATCAACCTTTTCTTTTTTACAAAGGTTTCATCGCTTTACAGGCACACAGAATAGGGAATGCACTTTACAATAATGGAGACATAGATTTTTCTCTTTATTTACAAATGAGAGTATCTGAAGTTTTCAGTATAGACATTCATCCCGGTGCAACAATAGGTAAGGGCATTATGTTTGATCATGCCCATAATCTCGTTATTGGAGAAACGGCTGAAGTTGGGGATAATGTCTCTATTTTGCATTCTGTAACTCTAGGTGGCACCGGAAAAGTTCGGGGTGACAGACATCCTAAGATAGGAGATAATGTTTTAATCGGAGCTGGTGCAAAAATTTTAGGTAATATTTCAATTGGAGAGTGCTCCAGGGTTGCTGCTGGCTCGTTGGTTCTGAAATCAGTGGCTTCTTTCAAGACAGTAGCAGGGGTACCTGCTAAAGAGGTAGGAAGTTCAGGGTGTCCAGAGCCATCAAAAACAATGGATCAAATTTTAAACAAAAATTAATTTATTTTATCATAAGAACAGTAGGATTTTGTAAGTAGAATACTATTCTATCAAGAAATTTTGCTCCAAGTTCTCCATCAATCGTTCTATGATCTACTGATAATGTTAAGTAAACTTGTTTGCATGATAAAAAACTTCCATCCTTACTAATAACTTCATCTTTAACGGCTCCAACTGCTAATATTGATGAATTTGGTGGGTTAATAATTGCATCGAAGTTTTCGATAGAAAACATTCCTAAGTTCGAAATGGCATGCGCACAGTCGATAAAATCACTGTTTCGCAGTTGCTTTTTCTTCGCTTTTTCAATAATTTCTTTCATCTCTGAGGAAATTTGACTTAATGATTTTTTATCAATATTTCTAAGAGTTGGGGTATACAGTCCTGTTTCAGTTGATATAGCTACTCCAATAGCTACTTCGTTAAATTTCAACATATGTTGCTCTTGCCAGATCATATTGCAGTCAGGAAAGTCTATTAAAGCACAAGCACAAGCTTTTATAAAAAAGTCGTTTATTGAGATTTTATTGCTTTTTTCAAGTATAGCATTTGTCTTATTTCTAAAATTAATCAATTCGCCTACGTCAGCTTTGCGTCTTAAGTAAAAGTGGGGTATTGACGACTTTGATAGGGTAAGCTTTTTCGCAATTATTTGTCTTATTTTAGGTATATTTATTATCTCATGGTCTATACCATTAACTTGTCCGGCATTATTCTTTTGTCCAATATCTGTAGTAGACGAAGATAACGTTAAATGTTTTTCAATATCAATTTTTGTTATTCTTCCTCTCGGTCCAGAGCCTGCAATATCTTTGATATTTATAGAATTCAAAGAGGCTAACTTTTTAGCTAAAGGCGTTATAAATATTCTACCCATAATTTATTTTAATCTTTATAAAGAACTTGTTTAACAGAAAAAACAATCTCGTCAGCAGTGATTAAGGCTGCTTTTTCCAAATTCTCTGCATAGGGCATAGGAACGTCCTTCCCTGTGCAATTCAATACTGGGGCATCCAAGTAGTCAAATGCTCTTATCATAATTTGTGAACCAATATAACTTCCGACTGAACAAACAGGGAAAGATTCTTCTACGGTTACACATCTATTAGTCTTTTTCACTGACTCAATTATTACATCGAAGTCAATTGGCCTTATTGTTCTTAAATCGATTATATCCGCACTTATTCCTAGTTCCTTCAGCTTCTTATCAGCATCAAGCGTGTGCATCATGCCAATTCCATAGCTAATAATTGTAACGTCCTGTCCGGTAGAAATAATTTTCGCCTTTCCAATTGGTATAACTTGTTCAGAGTCAATATTTACTGGAAAAGATTTCCCATATAAAATTTCATTTTCAAGAAAAACAACAGGATTATTTTCTCTGATCGCCGACTTTAGTAGACCTTTCGCATCTTCTGCAGAAAATGGCTGAATCACTTTCAAACCTGGAATTGAAGCGTATAAAGATGCAAAATCTTGGCTATGTTGAGCTGCTACTCTAGCGGCTGCTCCATTTGGCCCCCTAAAGACAATTGGGCAATTAATTTGTCCACCTGACATATAATTTGTTTTAGCAGCTGAGTTAATTATCTGATCTAGAGCTTGCATGGCGAAATTAAATGTCATGAACTCAACTATTGGTCTTATTCCTGTAAAAGCAGCTCCAACAGCTAGCCCAGTGAACCCATGCTCGGTAATAGGAGTATCTATTACTCGTTCCGCCCCAAACTCCTCAAGCAAGCCTTGGCTAACTTTGTATGCTCCTTGATACTCTCCTACCTCTTCACCCATCAGGAAAACATCCTCATCAAGTCTCATCTCCTCAGCGATTGCATTATTTATAGCTTCCCTAACAGTTAACTCATTCACTACCTGATTCTCGGTTGTTTCTTTATTAAGTCTTTTCGTTTCTTCAACAGTCGTATCTGCACTATCTAAGTTATCTTCTTCGCTCAAAACTTCTTCATTATTATCAATACTTATAGGCTCAATCTTCTTAATATTATCAACTTTTCTTATGTTAATCTCCTCGATACCTTCGGTCTCGATTATAGCAATCAAGGAATTAACTTTTATATTCTCCGTCCCTTCTTTCACGATTAGTTCAACAATGGTGCCTTCCTCAATACTTTCATATTCCATTAAAGCTTTATCCGTTTCGATGTCAGCTATAATATCACCTGGTTTAACCTTATCCCCAGGACTAACGTACCATTTGGCCAGACTGCCTTCTTCCATAGTTGGTGAGAGGGAGGGCATTAAAATTTCGGTCTTCATTTTTTTTTTCCTAATTTTTAACCAGCGTACACATCAGTCCAAAGTTCTTTAATATCAGGTTCTGGACTGTTTAAAGCAAAGTCTGACGCCTCAGTAACTATTCCTTTAATCTCAGCATCTGTTTCTTTAAACTCTTTTTCTGAGACTTTGTGTTCTTCTATCAAAATAGACCGTAGCGTATCTATAGGGTCTTTTTCTTCTCTGACCTTTTGAACTTCTTCTCTAGTCCTGTATTTTGCAGGGTCAGACATAGAGTGTCCTCTGTATCTATATGTTTTCATTTCAAGTATAAAGGGCCCTTTTCCAGCTCTACAATGATCTGCTGCACGAGCAGCTTCTTTTGCTACATCAAGAACATTCATACCGTTAACGGCTTTCCCTGGAATATTGAAAGCCAGTCCTCTTGCAAACATCTCTTCAGTAGAGGATGCTCGAACCATAGAAGTACCCATAGCATACTGGTTATTCTCAATAACAAAAACTACTGGTAACTTCCAAAGCGAAGCCATATTGAAAGCTTCGTAAACTTGTCCTTGATTTGCAGCCCCCTCACCAAAGTAAGTGAAACATACGCGCTTATTTTTTTTATATTTATTTGCAAAAGCGATACCGGCCCCAATCGGTACTTGTGCACCTACAATTCCGTGCCCTCCATAAAAGCCTTCACTTTTAGAGAACATATGCATTGATCCCCCTTTACCCTTTGAGTAACCGGTAAAACGACCCGTCAGTTCTGCCATCACCATTTTTGGATCCATGCCACAGGCAAGCATATGACCATGATCTCGGTAAGATGTAATGTTTTGATCTCCATTTTCCTTGATAGAGTCTATTCCCACAACAACAGCCTCTTGGCCTATGTACAAATGACAAAATCCTCCAATGTGCCCCATGCCATAAAGCTGCCCCGCTTTTTCTTCAAACCTTCTAATTAGGAGCATTTTGTGATAAAGCTCAAATAACTCTTTTTTTGACACGCTAGTATTCTTCATAAATATAGTTTAGTATTAAACTAAATATTTTCAATATCTAATTTAAAATACTATTAGCTCATCTTCACCAATCAGCCCTAAAATTTTTCTTGCCTGTTGGTCAAGAAGCTCTAAGTCAAGGCCTGTATCTGAAAGTCGCCTAATTTTGTTTTTAACTGCATTAGTTTTTTCATTTAATAAATTTAATTCTTTGGCTAAAGCTTTTTCTTTTGCTAAAAGCTGGTACTTAGAAGAAACACCAAACTCTCCTTTGAATGATGCAATTATAAAATAAAAACAAAATATAAAGCATACAGTAGTCAAAGTAATTTCTATAATTTTAAAGCTTTTGAACAAATTAGGCTCCTCAAACGAATCATTGCATAATTGATTCGTAAAAGGAATCGTTTTTTTATAATTTAAGTGATTCGATCCCAGGAAGTGATTTGCCTTCTAACCATTCCAGAAAAGCACCTCCAGCAGTTGAAACATAACTAAATTTTGAGATAGATGAGGATGTTTTAAGAGCACTGACAGTATCACCACCCCCTGCTATTGAGATTAATTGCTTTTCTGAAGTCCTATTTGCCGCATACTTAGCTATATTGTTAGTTCCTTGATCAAATGGTCGAGTTTCAAATGCACCCAGCGGGCCATTCCAAATCAAGGTCTTTGATTTGTTAATAATATCCATTATGTTTTTTTGAGACTGTATTCCTATATCAAGGATCATTTTATCTATTGGGCAACAATCAACTTTAAAAGTTTTAGCTTCCTTTTTTCCATTAAGTGAGTTGGCACAAACTATATCTAGAGGTAAGACTAACTTGCATTTTTTATATTTCAGTTCTTTAATGATTTTCTCTGCAGTCTGTATCATTTTTTTTTCTGTAAGTGATGTGCCAATTCCATATCCCTGAGCACTTAGGAATGTATTGGCCATTGCTCCACCAATTATCATATATTCTACTTTATTGCTTAAATTATTTAGAAGCTCAATTTTTGTCGATATCTTAGAACCTCCAACAATAGCTGTGACTGGTTTTAAAGGTTCATCTAACACTAAAGACAAAGCTTTAAGTTCACTTTGAACAAGGAAACCTGCAAAACTTGGGATATAGTTAGTTATCCCATGAGTAGAAGCATGAGCTCTATGTGAGACTGAAAAGGCATCATTACAATAAACATCGCCAAGTGAAGCAAGTTTGGAGCTAAAATCAGGATCATTAAGCTCTTCTAATTTAGAAAATCGTACATTCTCCAATAAGAAAATTGAGGGGAAGGGGGCGGCTTGAATTTCTTTGCTCAATAAGTCTATTTCAAGTGAGGGCAAAAATTTTATATCTAAATTGAGGATTTCATTTAGGTATCCTAACAGGTTTCTTAAGCTTAGATCATGATTTATTCTTCCATCCGGCCTTCCAAAGTGTGAGATTATCACTACTTTATTTTTGTTTTTTATTAGATAATGTATTGTTTCTTTCGTTTTCTCTATTCTTGATGTATCACTACTCTTTCCATTTGAATAAGGAATGTTCAGGTCAAGGCGAAGGACGACTGTCTGTTTTTTTATCTTGGCATCTTGAATTTTTTTTATCATTAGATTTAAATAAAATCTCTATCAAATCAATATCTTAGCCTGTCGACATACTTCGTCAACATTGATTTGAAAGTGATCAAAGAGGTCCTTTGCAGGCGCAGAAGCCCCAAAGCCCTTCATTCCTATAAATGAGGCTCTGGTTTGGCTGCCACCATTTTCATAAAGCCATTTTTCCCAACCTAACTTAACTCCAGCTTCTATAGCTATTCTGACGGTGCCTCTTGGCAACAATTTCTTTTTATATTTATAATCTTGTTCTTCAAATAATTCCCATGAAGGTAACGAAATTACCCTCGTACCAATCCCATTATTTTCTAATACTTCTCTTGCTTTCAATGCAATCTGAACTTCAGAGCCAGTAGCTATGAGTATAACTTTTTTCTTATTAATAAAATCTTTTACAATGTAGGCGCCCTTATACGATCGATTTATTGAAACTTGTTCATTTCTAATTAAAGGTAAATTCTGTCTCGATAAGCAAATAATAGAGGGTTTATGTTTTGACTTGAGTGCAATCTCCCAGCATTCAATAGTCTCTATAATATCACATGGTCTAAAAACGTTTAAATTTGGGATCGACCGAAGAGATGCCAAATGCTCGACTGGTTGATGTGTAGGCCCGTCTTCACCCAAACCTATACTGTCGTGCGTCATAACATAAATAACCTCCAAACCCATCAATGCACTTAAACGAATTGCACCTCGACAATAGTCTGAAAAGGTCAGAAATGTACCTCCATAAGGAATTATTCCCCCATGTAAAGCCATACCATTCATGATAGCTGCCATTCCGTGCTCTCTTATGCCATAGTGAATATATCTGCCTGATCGATTGAGTTCTGAAAAAACTTCAAGCGTTTTTGTTTTGGTGTTGTTTGAACCTGTCAAGTCTGCAGAGCCCCCAATGGTATTATTAAAACACTCATTTATTAGGTCTAGGCATAATTCACTGGCTTTTCTTGTTGCTAGTTCCTTTTGAAGTTCTTGTGAATATAGTTTTTTAAAATTCTTAATTCCTCGGGTAAGTTTGGATGGAAATATTTTATCTAGCTCATTTAAAAAAGCGGTTCTTTTCTTTTCCGATAGAGATTGTAAGCGGTCTGACCAATCTTTAAAAATTTTATGATTTTTTTGCCCAATTTTTACCCATGCTTCCTTTATATCTGATGGAATTTCAAATTCTTTATATTGCCAATCAAAATTTTTTCTTATTTGTTGAACCTCATTCTTCCCCAATGGCGCACCATGTGCTCCTGAAGTTCCCTGTTTTTCTGTCGAACCGTAACCGATTATTGATTTTGCGGCGATTAGAGATGGGCGGCTATCTTCTTTTGCATTATTTATCGCTTGATCAATTTCAATTGGATTGTGGGCATCACAAGAGAAAGTAGACCATCCAGACGATTTAAATCTGGAGATCTGATCAGTATTACAAGAAAGATTTACTCCTCCATCAATAGTAATTCCATTATCGTCCCATATTACTATAAGTTTCTTAAGTTTTAGTTTGCCTGCTAATGATATAACTTCTTGGCTTATACCTTCCATTAGACACCCATCGCCAGCAATCACATATGTGTAGTGGTTACAGAGATCGCTCCCCCATCTTGTGCCGATAAATTCCTCAGCGATAGCCATGCCAACGGCATTTCCAAGCCCTTGTCCTAATGGACCTGTAGTCGTTTCAATACCAGAAATGTGGCCATATTCTGGGTGCCCGGCGGTTTTTGAATTAAGCTGCCTGAAGTTTTTTATATCTTCTAAAGTAATGTCGGGATAACCGGCTAAATAGAGAATAGAATATAAAAGCATCGATCCGTGACCTGCAGATAAAATAAAACGGTCTCTATCTAACCAATTAGGCTCAGATGAAAGGAACTTTAGGTGTTTTTCAAATAAAACTGTTACGACATCGGCCATACCCATCGGCATTCCTGGATGACCGCTGTTAGCTTGCTCAACTCCATCAACAGATAACATTCTGATTGCAGTAGCTTTATTCCAGTGATCAGAAAAACTTTGTCTTAGAGTATCAATATCCATTTTAAAAATTTTGCTTATAGTCAATTTCGTTATAATATGTAATTTTTTAACATAGTAAATCTAATATTTGTATTTTAGAAAAAGGTTTGTGTTAAATCAAATAGAGCGGTTATAATAACAGAGAAATCATCCCATGACCCAATTAGTTCAATTAGAAAAAAGATTTGAAATTGCCTTAGAAAAGCTCGAATTAGCCTTGGTAAATAAAAACTTGGGCGAAGTTTCAGGCAGCATTGATAAAAAAGATAAAGATGTGGAGATAAAAGCTCACAATATTGATGATTTATTAATTAAAGTTGGAAACTTAGAAAAGGCTGCAAAGAGTGATGCTGCAGAGATAGATAGACTAATTAAGAAATTGAAGGAAATTTTAGAGACGAATAATGACTGAATTAGAAATATCAATTGGTGGCCGTATTTTTTCAGTTGCTTGTGACAACGAAGAGCAGGAGAAAGTCAGAGAGGCAGCTGCACTAATCAATGAGGAAGCTGATTCTATTCAATCTCAATTAGGCCGGCTTCCCGAGTCAAAAATGTTATTACTTTCTGCATTAATGATAGCGGACCGTTTGGTGGATGTAGAGACTGAGTCAAAAGTATTAAAGGAAAAGTCAGAAGATCTCTCCGATCTAAAAAACAAAAATCAAGAGCTAGAACAGCGTAAAAATGCTCTACAAAGTGATTACAAAAAGCTAGAAAGCTTGGTTGAAAAAATGTTAGCTAAACTAGAAATTGTTTCAAACTTTAGTGATAAAAAATCAGATATATTTCTTGCTGATGAAAACTCAACGCAACAAATTGAAACGGATCAACCAAAATTATTTTAAGAGTTTTCCTCTCTGATCTTTGCAGCCGCTTCTTGACTAAAGGATACACTCTTTTCTGTAAATAATTGATCTAACTCACCTGACATTGTCATTTCTGTAATTATATCTGCACCCCCTATGAATGCCTTTTTTACGTATAGCTGAGGAATTGTAGGCCAATCAGAGAAATCTTTAATACCCTGCCTAATCTCATCATCTTCTAAAACATTTATATCTTTAAAATTAATTTGGAGATAATTTAAAATACCGGCAACTCTACTAGAGAAACCACATTGTGGCATTTTTGAAGTACCTTTCATAAAAAGGACTACTTCATGTTCATTAATTAATGTTTCAATTTTAGATTTCACCGCATCATTCATTTTCTATCTCCTATTTTATTTTTGTATGCAAAGCAAGGGCATGTAAAATTCCATTGCTCCCATCCATTGCTCCCTCTAACGCCTTATAAACTAATTTATGTTGTTCTATTCGGGATTTTCCTCGAAACTCTTCAGTGGTAATTGTGGCGGAATAATGATTGTTATCTCCTGCAGTATCAATTATTTCAATATCAGCTTGAGGAAATTTCTTCTTTATAAGTTCCTTTATTTTTTCGGCACTTATTGCCATATGCTCTTTCCCTTATTGTTTTAGTCAATTAAAATTGTTCTTACTGTCCATCATATTACTTATTACATTGTGGTAAAGATCATTTACATAAGCAAGACTAAGAAAATTTTGTCCAAAACAAAGGTTGGTACCTTTAGCGACACCCAATTTAGTTAAAGGAACCTCTTTTTCCTTAGCCAAAGATATAAGCTGTTTCTCCTTCAGTGGGTTTATAGTAACAATATACCGCGCTTGAGTCTCGTTGAAAAAATATTCTGTTGATTCCTCGGTCACCATAAAACCTAAATTATTGACGATTGCCAATTCGCACAACGTGAGCGCTATCCCTCCATCGGATACATCATGAGCGCTTGATATCAGTTTTTTATCAAATAAATGCAAAATAAATTGTCCATTACGCTTTTCTTCTTCTAAATTAACTTTTATATTTACATTCTCAATTGGTGCTTGAGAGAGCTCAGCCAAAAGAGCTAATGCTGTGGTCTTTGTATCAGTTTCTCCAATTGTATAATAAAAGTCATTTTCATTTATCTTTCCCGCAGTATAATCTGAAATATCCTTTATTAGACCCACACCTCCGATAGTCGGGGTTGGCAGAATCGATTTTCCATCGGTCTGGTTATAAAAACTGACATTTCCTGAAACTACAGGGAAATTTAATTCGACACAGGCTTTTTTAATCCCTTTAATACAGTTAACAAATTGGCCCATTATTTCAGGATCTTCTGGACTTCCAAAGTTAAGATTATCTGTAATTGCTAATGGAGTTCCGCCTGATGATATGATGTTTCTGTAACATTCGGCTACAGCTTGTTTCCCACCCTCGAAGGGGTTTATCGAACATAATAAGGGGTTGCTATCACAGGAAAACACCAACCCATAATTCGTTTTCTCAATTCTAGTAATTGCAGAATCCAATCCGGGACGCTTAACAGTATTATTTAGTATCATATGATCATATTGCTCCCAAACCCATCGTTTCGAACAGTGATTGGGAGATGACAGCAAAACTTCTATTGCCTCTTGAATAGTTATGCTTGGAATGTGTGTAGGCGACTTCTTTTGTTTAGGGGAGGTCCATGGTCTGTCATATTGAGGTGCCTGATCGGACAAACACTTTAGGGGTAAGTCGGCAACAATTTTATTGTTAAAATTAATTAAGAGCTTATCCTCTTCAATCGTATTACCAATCACAGCAAAATCCAGGTCCCATTTGCTAAAAATCTTCTCTGCTTGATCTTCATGTCCAGGCTTTATTACTGCAAGCATTCTTTCTTGGCTCTCCGACAGCATTATATCGTAAGCGGTCATTTGATCTTCGCGTACCGGAACCTTATCTAAGTTTAGAAAAATACCGAGATTACCTTTGTCTCCCATTTCAACTGAAGAACATGTTAATCCAGCAGCTCCCATATCTTGTATTGCGATAACACAACCACTCTTCATAAGTTCGAAACACGCCTCCATGAGCTTTTTTTCTAAAAAAGGATCTCCAATTTGAACAGAAGGTCGTTTAGCTTTATTAAGTTTGTCATCTGAGTCAAAGCTTTCGGATGCCATACTAGCTCCTCCAACACCATCCTTTCCTGTTTTTGCACCCATATAAACTATCGGAGAACCTATGCCTGTCGCTTTTGAATAAAAGATCTCGTTTCTATTTACAATGCCGGCAGCAAAGGCATTAACCAAGCAGTTGCCATTATATGAAGCATGAAATCTAAGTTCGCCACCTACATTGGGTACACCAAAAGAATTTCCATAGTGGCTTATACCTTTAACAACTCCACGGAGAATTTCTATGGTTTCAATTTTGTTAGCTGATCCCATCGATAATGAGTTCATAACAGCAATAGGTCTTGCTCCCATCGTAAAAACATCTCTCAATATTCCTCCCACTCCAGTTGCTGCTCCGTTGAAAGGCTCAATATAGCTAGGGTGATTATGGCTTTCCATTTTAAATGCCAATGCAAGTCTTTCATCAATAGCAACTATTCCAGCATTTTCACCAGGACCACAAATGACTTGATTACCTTCTGTTGGAAGCTCTTTAAGCCATTTTCTCGATGACTTATACGAACAATGCTCGTTCCACATCGCAGAAAAAATCCCTAATTCCGTAATGTTTGGGGTTCGATCCAATATTTTTTTAATTTGATTATACTCTTTAGCTGTAAGACCATGAGCTCTTATGGTTATTGGAGAATGATCCTTGAGCGTCATTTTAGGCACTCAATTAGTTTTTTGTTCTTTTAATATAAGCTGTCTTGCAAGAGCACTATCTTTATCTGAAAGACCGAGCAAACTGCAAAATAATCTCATAAAACCGTCTTCTTCGTAAGTTCTCTTACCGTCTGCCATTACCAATATCCAAGAATCTCTAAGCAAATTAAATCTTTCTTCATAAGCTATGCTTTCTTTTATTACTTTAATAAACTGAACATTGTCATTTGATTGGGCTTCTAGCCTAGCTGCCATATTAAGCACATTTTCAGTTTTCTCATCGTTGATCTCAAATCTCTTTTTTACTAACTCTTTAATTTTTTCTCGTTCATTAATATCAAAACTTCCGTCCAATTTAGCTATCCTGATGAATATCGCGGTTAATGCAAGTACCTCCGTTTGATCGATAGACTGCTTGACTTGATCCTGTGGCTTTGTAAATAAATTAATTAAATCTTTAAACATTTTTTTCAGTAATTTCCTTCAAAGTGCGTTTTAAAACTTTTCCAGTAGCGTTTCTAGGTAGCTCTGAAACATATACTATTTCAGAAGGTATTTTAAATTTTGCTAATTTATTAATACAATGTGTTATGATTTTTTCTTCTGGCAACTCTTTATTTTTTTTCAACACCACGAATAGTTTTCCAGTCTCCCCCCATTTTTTATCAGGAACCCCAATTACAGCCAGCTCAGCAATTTCATCAAGCTGATAAAGTATGTTTTCTACCTCAGCTGGATAAACATTTTCTCCACCTGAAATATACATGTCTTTTTCTCTGTCAACAATGAATACAAAACCGTCTTTATCAAATTTAGCTAAATCTCCCGTTCTTAGCCAACCTTCGTGAAATGACTCTCTAGTTGCTTTTTCATTCTTCCAATAGCCAGGGGTTACATTTGGACCTTTAATTAAAAGTTCTCCTACCTGGTTTGGTTCTACTGGTTTCATATTTTTATCTATAATCTTTATGGCGGTATGTAGTACAGCTTTCCCCGCAGAGCCTATCTTATTAAGAGAGTCTTCAGCGGCTAAGAAAATTCCAGCAGGACTTGTTTCAGTCATCCCCCATCCTTGAATCACATCAATTCCCTTAGATTGCCAAGTCTTAATTATAATTTCTGCACATGGTGCACCGCCTACACCAACATTTACCAGCCTATTAAAATCAGTTGTTTCAAAGTCAGGATGTTGCATCATAAACTGTAAAGGCGCTGGAACGGCGAATAAATGTGTTATCGCAAATTCATCAGAATTTATTGCTTTTAAGGCATGCATCGGATCAAACTCTCTCATAATTATAATTTCCCCACCTTGGTGAAGAACTGGATTTGCATAACAATTGATCCCGCCAGTATGAAATAAAGGTAGTATAACCAGTTGTTTAGTCTTGCTAGTCAGGTTAGCTATCCCAGATAGGTTAACAGCGTTGAATAATTGCATTTTATGATTTATTTCTGCACCCTTGGGGTGTCCGGTTGTCCCCGAGGTGTACATTATCATTATTAAGTCATCTAGAGTAAGGGAAACTTGTTTAAAATTACTAGGGGAGTTTTTAATATTTTCTTGAAACTCACTTGGTTTATCGTCTGAGTTGAAAAATTGCATAATCATATTTGGTATCAACGAGCGAAGTTGGTCGCCTGTTGTTTTGAAGCAATCGTCAACAATAAGTAAACTTGGCTCGCAATCGTTTAATATAAAAGCTAATTCATTCACTGTGAGCCGCCAGTTTAAAGGCACCATAATTGAGCCAATTTTAGAACAGGCAAACTGGAGTTCGAAGAAAATACTGTGGTTCTTTGACAAAATAGCGACCCGGTCGCTATGCCCAATGCCCATGTTCTGCAGAAAATTGGCGATTTTACAAGATGATAAGTTTAATTCTTTATATGATATTTTCTTGTTGAGAGAATAGTCCGTGATGGCAACTTTATTGGAATGCATCTTTGACTGATGTTCTGCCCAATCATAATAATTTATCATTTATAATATTCCTTTAAACTAATCGAGTTTGCTCTAAAGCTGTTTTTATGAAATTTGAAAAAATAGGGTGGGGTTCGAAAGGTTTAGATTTGAGCTCTGGGTGAAACTGTACTCCCAAAAAAAATGGATGCGAAGACAGTTCTACTACCTCAGGAAGTAATCCGTCTTGAGAAAATCCAGAAAAAGTTAGACCACTGTCTTCAAGAACTTTTTGGTAATTGACATTAACCTCGAACCGATGCCGATGCCTTTCTGAAACTATTGCTTTTTTATAAATTGAGTAAGCCATTGTCCCTTTTTTTATTTTTGCAGGGTAGGCTCCTAACCTCATTGTCCCACCTTTATTTTGGACTTTACTTCTAATTTCAACTTTCTGATCTTTAATCCATTTGGAAAGATGATAGATTAAGTGATCTTCAGAGCTATTTGATTTCTCATCGAATTCTTCAGAACTTGCCTCTTTAAGGCCAGCACAATTTCTTGCGTACTCTATTACTAATAATTGCATGCCTAAACAAATTCCGAGGAAGGGAATTTGTTTTTCTCTTGCATATTTTATCACTTTAATTTTTCCTTCAGTTCCTCTTTTCCCAAATCCACCTGGTATCAATATACCGTCAAACTTATTTAATCGCTTTGTTTGAGCAGATTTTTCAAACTCTTCAGATTCCAGCCATGTTACCTCTACATTTGTTTTATTAGCTAAACCTCCATGAATAAGAGCCTCCGAAAGAGACTTATAGGCATCTTCAAGTTTTGTATACTTTCCAACAACAGCAATTTTGACTGATCCCTCTGAGCTACGATATCTTGAGCTAACATCATTCCAAATATTTAGGTCAGGCTCTTTTTTAGATTTTAAGTTTAAAACCTGAAGAACTGCATCATCTAATCCTTCATCAAAAAAAGCTATTGGAGCTTCATAAATTGTTTCAAGATCATTAGCTGCGATAATATTTTTCTCATTAACATTACAGAAAAGTGCGATTTTTTCTTTTTCTTTCCTAGGAATTGGCACTTCCGATCGACAAACTAATATATCTGGACTTATTCCAATAGACCTTAATTCCTTGACAGAGTGCTGTGTTGGTTTTGTTTTTAGTTCTCTTGATGACGCTAGAAAAGGCAGCAGCGTTAAATGTACAAAAATGCAGGAATTGGTTTTCTTTTCCTGGGAGAATTGACGGATTGCCTCAAAAAAAGGCAGGCCTTCAATATCTCCTATCGTTCCACCTATTTCACAGAGCATGAAGTCGACTTCGTCTTCATGTAGAGCCAGGAATTTTTTTATTTCATTTGTTACGTGAGGGATCACTTGTATAGTTTCTCCCAGATAGTCCCCTTTCCTTTCGCGCTCTAGAACCGTAGAGTATATACGACCAGAGGAAACAGAGTCAGTACTTTGAGCTGCTACGCCTGTAAATCTCTCATAATGTCCCAGATCTAGGTCTGTCTCAGCACCATCATCAGTAACAAATACTTCTCCGTGCTCAAAAGGTGACATCGTACCAGGATCAACGTTTAAGTATGGATCGAGTTTCCTTAGACGTACTGAAAAGCCTCTTGCTTGTAAAAGCGCGCCTAATGACGCTGATGTAAGTCCTTTACCTAAAGAAGACACAACACCGCCTGTGATAAAAATAAAATTCGCCAAAATAAATCTTTCAAAAAGAGCTATCGACCAAGTTTATTTTAGAATAACAAAACTCACAAGGTGATAGTTCATTTTTATTCCGAAGGAGGCGTTAAAACACCGTCGGTACCTTTAAACTTCTTTAAGTCTGGTAACTCTGGTGTTAATTCTTTTTTGTTAGAGTCCTCGGTCCCTTCCGGTTCCTCGAAAACTGACCTATTTGAACCACTATTTATTGAAAGAATTGTAAGCAAAATAGCTATTAAAAAAAACAAGGCTGTTAGAAACCAAGTTAATTTCGATAAAGGGTTCGCTGACTTTGTTCCTGTTCCAAAGCCTGAATTGTCAGAGCCCATGCCCAAACCTCCACCTTCTGATCTTTGAAACAGGACAACAAGTATCAGACAAACGGTAACTATTAAATGGCTTATTAATAAAACGTTTGACATATTCTAGTTCTTATCCTTGTCTACCATTTTACCCTTTTGTATCCAAGGCATCATTGCTCTTAAATGCTCCCCAACTTTTTCTATTTGGTGAGAGTCATTGTTTCTTCTGGTAGCTTTGAAAAATGGTTGACCAACCGAATTCTCCTGCATAAAGTCTCGTACAAATTTCCCTGACTGAATATCCTCAAGAATTCCCTTCATCCTCTTTTTCGTTTCGTCATAAGGGAGCACCCTTTTTCCGGAAACATACTCTCCATATTCTGCTGTATTCGAAATCGAATAATTCATGTTGGCTATACCCCCTTCGTAAATGAGGTCAACTATAAGTTTAACTTCATGAAGGCATTCGAAATAAGCCATCTCCGGGTCATATCCTGCTTCAACAAGTGTTTCAAAGCCAGCCCTAATCAATTCTACTAACCCACCACAAAGAACGGCCTGTTCTCCGAACAGGTCTGTTTCACATTCTTGCTTGAAATCCGTTTCTATAATTCCTGATCGACCCCCTCCAATCGCTGAACAGTAGGCTAATCCGATATCCATTGCCTTACCGGACGCATTATTGTTAACTGCAACTAAGCAAGGCACTCCTCCTCCTTTTACGTATTCTCCTCTAACAGTATGGCCAGGGCCCTTCGGTGCCATCATTATGACGTCGATTGTTGGTTTTGGTTCTATTAACCCAAAGTGAATATTTAGGCCATGTGCAAACGCAACAGCTGCGCCATCTTTAAGATTATCTTTTACAAAATTTCTATATGTTTCAGCTTGTAGTTCATCAGGCATGGTGAACATTATTAAATCTGCCCATTTAGATGCATCCTCGATGTTCATGACTTTAAAACCTTGAGCTTCAGCTTTCTTTATTGAGCTAGAACCATCTCTTAGTGCAACCACTATGTTGCTCATCCCGGAGTCTCTTAAATTCAATGCGTGAGCATGGCCTTGGCTGCCGTAGCCAAGTATTACGATGTTCATTTTTTTTAGAAGATTAACATCACAGTCGTGATCATAGTATACCTTCATGATAAGTTCCTTTCCTTGGACTGTTTTAAACTATTTTTATTTTTTCACCAGAACAAAATATACTTTTCTTCCAATTTATTTCCCTAAGCCAGCTTTAATTAGAGTCTTTTTAAGCAATGGACTCTGATTTAAATACATTAAAAAATTCTTTCTCGCAATTCTGAGGAAACTATTTTCTGTCATTGAAATTTTGTTTAGTAGGTGGATGCCAAAAACTTTGCTTCCAGTCAGAGGAAATCTTTTTATGTTATATTGTCTCAACACTCTATCTGCCCCTATATCTTCATTATTTTTTAGGGCCTTTTTGCATAGCTTGTGAAGAGCAATAATATCGTCAACTGAAGTATTAAGGCCTTGGGCGCCAGTTGGAGGCATTACATGTGCGCTTTCAGCAATGAGAACAGTTCTTTTACTTATTAGAGTTTTTGATAATTGTGAGGATACCGACCATTTCTGCCTTTTATCTACAAGCTTGATGTTTCCCCTAACACCCAAGCTTTTTTTTGAAATAATAGAGTTAAATTCTGCATTGTCTAAACTATAAGCTTCATCGATAACGTCGGAACTATCCATCCAAACAACAGTTGACTTTGATTGTTTTGAAGAGTCTCGAACTGGAATTATTGTAAAAGGTCCACCAACATCCAATATCTCAGTAGTCCTGTCTTTATGTTTCTTTGAGTGAGAAACTTGAAAGACCATTGCCAACTGGCTGTAAGAGGTTTTAATGGTATTTATTTCCTCTCTTTTCCTTATTGCACTTTCTTTCCCTTCACAAGATATCAATAGTTTCCCATTTAGCTCTTTGCCTTTTGCAGTCCTTACAAAAATACTGTCATCAAAGGCATAATGTTTAATTATTGAGTCCTTAATGTTTAAAACAAAATTTTTGTTCTTTTTTAACCACTTCAACAGTTCCAATCTTAATATGCTATTGGGAACGTTATAACCAAAATTTTCAATATTGACTTCTTTTGGTTCAAATACCACGCTAGCTAGTCCTACTTTTTTTTGACTGCCAGCATCAATAATTTCCATCTCCTTAAGCGGTTGAGAGAAGGGTTCTATTTTCTCCCAAATACCTATTTCTTTAAAAACCCCTATCGCAGGGTTAAGAAAGGCAGTAGTTCTTTGATCTTCAAGAAATTTTGATATGTCAATTGGCTCAAAGCACTCAACTTTAATTTTTTCTTTGCATAGCAAAGAGGCAGTAATCAAACCAGATATGCCAAGCCCTGAGATTATAACACTAGGATGTTTTTCTTCATTCATTACTTTTATATTTCAATACCATTTTAACGAATTTACTGAATAGATAGAGGCTGTCATGTGGGCCTGGACTTGCCTCGGGGTGATATTGGACAGAAAATATATCCTTATCTTTATGCTCTATCCCACAGTTCGATCCATCAAAGAGAGATACGTGGCTTTCAAAAATATCTTGTGGTAAACTTTGAGTATTGATCGCAAATCCATGGTTCATTGACGTGATTTCAACTCTACCAGTTCTAAGATCTAATACTGGATGATTTGCCCCATGATGGCCATGGTTCATTTTTTCTGTTTTTGCGCCCAAAGCTAGGCCTAACAGCTGGTGGCCCAAGCAAATTCCAAAGATAGGAATAGAGGTATCTCTAACTAGTTTCTTAAGTACTTTATTGGTAAATTTGTTGGTAGCAGCAGGGTCTCCAGGTCCATTTGAAAGCAATATCCCATGTGGTTTTGAAGCTATTATTTCGTCAAAAGTTGAATGACCTGATATTATTTGAACTTCTATTTTATGATTTTTAAGAGAATTCACTATATTTAGTTTTGTTCCAAAATCAAATACCAGCACTTTTGCTGAGTTATTACTTATATTTGTTTTGTTTTTCTTTTTTAGTTCATTAATTAAATTAAATTTTCTAGTGAGATCTCTTCCTTGTATTCCAGGCCAATTAGATAACTCCTGTCTAAGGAATTTAACGTTATGGTCACCATTTTTGTTAAAATGTATTATGGCCTTAGGAGCTCCCAATTCTCTTATCCTTCTAGTCAAAGCCCGAGTATCAATTCCATAAATTCCAGTTATATTATTGCGACCAAGCCAAAGATCAAAAGAGAGTTCGTTTCTCCAGTTTGACGGCTCAGTAGGTTTTGCACGTGTTATTATACCTGTTGCCATCGGGTTCCGAGACTCGTTATCATCACTATTTGTGCCTACATTTCCTATGTGTGGAAATGTAAAAGTAATTATTTGTTCAGCATAAGATGGGTCTGAAATTATTTCTTGATAACCAGTCATAGAGGTATTGAAACATAATTCACCTATGCCAAAGCCCTCGTTACCAAAGCCAATTGCATCCCAAGCTGTACCATCTTCCAATAATAATAAACCAGAAAATTTTTTCATATCTTATTAGTAGAATTATTAATAATTTTTACAAACTATGAGTAATTCTTTTTCATTGCAAATAAAAGATTAAATTGTTACACAGACGATCTTATAATTTTGAAGTAAGATAGTGACCCGAATATAGAGAGGTAATTATGAGATCGGAATTAGATGCAAACTTAAAAGAAGCAATTAAATCCCAGGAGAAACAGCGAGTAGCTACTTTAAGGCTGATAAATGCAGCTATAAAGGACAGAGATATTGCAGTTAGGTCAGAGGAGAATACTGAAGGTGTAAGTGACGCCGAAATCATATTGATACTATCAAATATGGTTAAACAAAGAAAACAAAGTATTATTCAATATGAGGAAGGTGGCAGAATTGAGCTTGCTGAGAGAGAGAGAGAAGAGATTAAAATCATTCAAGAATTTTTACCTAATCAACTTACCGACGAGGAAATTCATATAGAAATATCAAAATTAATTGATGCTCAAGATCAATTAACTATAAAAGATATGGGTAAGATAATGAGCGAGTTGAAAGAAAAGTTTAGCGGTCGAATGGATTTTGGTAAAGCATCCGGGATTGTTAAGGCTCTACTTAAATAGTAAAGCCTTAACGTTGTATTTTATACGAGTAATGGGGCAATAACCAAGCTAACGATAGCCATCACATTTATCAAAATATTCATTGAAGGTCCTGAAGTATCTTTTAAAGGATCACCTACTGTGTCACCAACCACTGCGGCTTTGTGTACTTCAGAGCCTTTCCCACCCAGGTTGCCTTTTTCAACATATTTTTTTGCATTATCCCAAGCACCTCCCGCATTAGCCATCATCAGGGCCATCATTACACAACATATAAGTGCTCCTCCAAGCATTCCCCCCAATGCTTTAGGGCCTAAAATTGTTCCTACCACAACTGGGGCTAAAACCGCTAATGCACCAGGAGCTATCATTTTTCTTAGTGCTGCTTTTGTTGCAATGTCTACGCATTTTGCAGTATCTGGCTTTGCTTTCCCTTCAAGAAGGCCAGGAATTTCTTTAAATTGACGCCTGATCTCTTTTATCATATCGAAGGCTGCATCACCAACTGCAGTCATTGTCATTGAACTAACCAGAAATGGGAAAATGCCGCCAAGGAACATACCTGCTAAAACTAAAGGATCATTAATAGCAAGCACAAAACTGCTGTCGCTTCCGCTGATTTTCTCTATGTATGCACTTATCAATGCCAAAGCGGCAAGAGCTGCAGCACTTATAGCAAAGCCTTTTCCAATTGCTGCAGTTGTATTTCCAACTTCATCCAATGAGTCAGTTATCTCCCGAGTTTCGTTTCCCATCTCTGACATTTCCGCTATACCTCCAGCGTTATCCGCTACAGGACCGTAAGCATCAATAGCCATTGTAATTCCAACCGTACTTAACATACCGACAGCTGCCATTCCAACGCCATAGAGACCTGCGAAAGAGTTAGCAGTAAAAATGATTACAACTATCGCAAGCACTGGTATTGCAACTGATTGCATGCCAACAGCCAATCCTGTTATCATTATAGTAGCAGCGCCAGTTTCTCCGCCTTCAGCAATTTTTCGAACTGGCTTTCCTCCTGTGTAGTATTCTGTTATCAGTCCAACCACAATGCCACCAATTGCGCCTATAAGAACTGCTATCCAAACATTTGCCGATACCCCAACTGATGTGATAGTGAAATACGCAGCTACAATAAAAAGTATTGCAGAACCAATGGTGCCGTACCTTAGAGCCATCTCTGGACTACTACTAGAAAACACTCTTACTGTCAGGATACCGAGGATGGAGCAAATCAGACCAACGGAAGCAAGAACCAGAGGCATTCCAATCAAAGCATTAACATCTCCACCAAGTAAAGAAACTGACGAGGCCGACATAGTGGTGGCTAAAATGATAGATGCAATTATTGACCCGCAATACGACTCAAAAATATCAGAACCCATTCCTGCAACATCGCCTACATTATCCCCCACGTTATCTGCAATAACACCCGGGTTTCTGGGATCATCTTCTGGAATTCCAGCCTCAACTTTTCCAACTAAATCTGCGCCAACGTCAGCGCTTTTTGTAAAAATTCCGCCTCCAACGCGAGAAAAAAGAGCGACAGACGAAGCTCCCATTGCAAAGCCCTCAATAGCATGTATTTGCTTTAGATCCCCACCGAAATTGTAGAAAAGAATTCCTATGCCAACCAATCCCATCGCAGCAACAGTCAGGCCCATAATTGAACCGCCAAAAAATGCTACATTAAGCGCTGAAGCAGCACCACCCTCACTAGCTGCCACGGCAGTTCTCACATTAGCTTTAGTCGCGGTGTACATCCCAATATATCCTGCAGAGCCTGAGCATAAAGCCCCAAGAAAAAAAGCAAGGGCAGTTTCCCAGCCTAAAAAATAATAGAGTGCAGCTAAACAGATGACACAAAACATACTAAGTATTTTATATTCAGCGGCCATGAATACCATTGCCCCGAGATGGATTTCGTCACCGATTTCTTTAACTCTACCGGTACCTTCGTTAGCACTCTTGACCTGCAAGTAGACTATAAAAGCGCATAAAAGTCCAAAAAGACCGAAAAATATGGGCATTAATGGATTAAGTAACATAGACATTTCCTTTTTTTGTACAAATTTAATTTTCGGAGATATCTAAAATTTTTATGTTTGTAAAGCAAAGATATGCTTTAAAAGAAAATAGTTATCCGTCAACGCTATCTTTAAGTACGTGTTTTCGGATAATTTCATCTAATCTTGAAAAATTTGTATTTTGTTCCACGAAGTCAATAGTCTTTAAATAGCTTCGTTTTTGTAGCATCTTTCTAGTCATACTGAAAAAAGGGCAGTTCCGTATTTTTCGTCCTCCAATAAGTTGATACCACCTGCCTGCAGGGTCCAGGTTACAGCTGCCCGTATCATCAGTAAACACCTCTCTAAGTGAAATTACCTCAGTCTTTATGCCATACCTATTAAATAACTGAACAATAAGATCTGTATTTAACGCAGCGAATGTTTCTAAATTTCCACTGTCGTCAAGCATTATTGCAGAAAAACTTTCTGATACGCCGGAAAAGCTTTTTGGCTTTATAAAAAAAACATCTTTAGGTGTATTCTCTATTTCACCACCCTTGGAAATAAAAGTAAGTAGAGCGGCTTCAGATAAATTAGCGACTGGTATGATTTTCCCAGGAAAATATCTATCAATCATTTTTTCTGGCATTAAGTTTGTCAGTACCTCCGGATCAAATGAATAATCATTTTTGAGCATATTTTGAACGTAGCTAAAGTCTAATGGCGATATGCTTATTTTATTTGCTGCAAAAAATGTAAAAGAATTTAAATTTGCATCATTTGCCATTTTTGAGATAAGTTGAACCGTTTTAAAATCTGTTGTTATTTTTTCAATAGGGGAACCTCTGTAAAGAGAGATGATCTGGCAGTCTGGCAATATAATTTTGATCCTAGTTTCAAAATCACTAAGGGCTTCAGGAACCTCTTTTGAAAGTGAAGCATAAGTAGCTAGAGAAATCTTAACTGGTTCGACCTTTTTAATTTGATTAAAGAAGTGCTTTGATTTCATCACAAATAACTCTTCCGGCGACATAGATATGTTTCCTTCCTCATCAAGCGGAGGTTCAAAAGGTAAATAATTTCCATAAATCAGGTCATAAAGCGTCGCAATATCGTCTTCAGGACAGCTATTCTGTTTGACATGGCTATCACCAAAAATAGTAGAAAAAGGCAAAAGAAATATCGTCAAAATAACAGAGATTCTAAATAAAATTATCATTATATTTTTCCACTATGCAGTTTCAACTCAAACCTAATGCAAAATTTACGCCATCCCTTCATATTTTTCGTGATTTTGATTGATTTGCAATCCATAAACAAATTAGGGAAATTAAGGCAAAGACTACTAAGGGAGTACCTGTTAAATTAACAACCTCCCATCCTAACTGCGAGGAGTTCGCACTGCAATTCATTAGCCAACCCGAGGTTACCGATGATAGAGCTACAAAACCAAAAACAAAAAAATCATTTATTCCTTGAACCTTTCCCTTTTCTGACGGGGAATGGTTTTTTGTTAGCAGGCTTGTTGACCCGATAAAGCTAAAATTCCAGCCGATACCAATTAATATTAATGATAGGTAGAAGTTCGAAATATCTACACCTTGATAAGCAATAAGGACTGCAAGCAAGAATAAAATCATTCCCATAAATATTATTGACTTTTCCCCATATTTTTCCACCAATTTCCCTGTTACAAAGGAGGGAGCAAACATTGCCAGCGCATGGGCTGAAACAACATTGGCTGCTTGGTTAGTTCCAAACCCACATCCCACTATCGCGATAGGTGAAGAAGTCATAATTAGGTTCATTACGCCATAAGCAATCATTGAACAGGTTATCGAGACAAAGATCACGGGTCTTTTGAAAATACTAATGCGCGGTCTGTTCAAGTTTGTCCTATTTGACTTTTCATTATCATTTATGTTTCCCTCAGAAGATTTTGATGCGGGAATAGGTTTGACATAAGACAATATGAACGGACCTAAGCAGTTCAGGATTACTATAGCTAAATACGAATATAGAAATGGTACAGAATTATCTAAACTTAAAGATATCTTCACTATAAAGGGACCTAAAATGGCCGCAATTAAGCCACCCGAAAGAACAGTTGAGATAGCTCGTGCTTTGAACTGGTTTTCACAATCATCTGTGGCTGTAAACCTATAAAATGCCTGGGAAGCCATATAAGTACCTGAAACAAAAGAGCCCAATAAAAAAAGCTCGAATGATCTAAGAAATATCCCTAAGAGAGAAGTCAATGATCCAATTAACCCCGCTAGATTCCCAACAACCAATCCAAGCCTTCTTGTTGTCGATTGCATTAGATTAGATAGAATAGGAGAGCTTACCATTGAACCAACAATTAAAAGGGATATAGGTATGGTCGCATAGCAAACATTGCTAGCAAGAGATTGTCCCACAAGACCTCCCAAGATTATATACATAGGCATTTGGGAGCCTAAAATAGCTTGCGCCGTAGCCAATGCTAAAATATTTCTTTGATTTTCTGGCTTCAATTTACTTAATTTATGTGAAACTATCTCTTTCGTCTAAAAGAAGCTTTCGTTTGGTTTCAATTCCTCCAGCGCCACTGTAACCTCCTAAAGACCCATCAGATCTTATTACTCTATGGCAGGGTATCGGTCCAGGATGAGGATTCTTGCCACAAGCATTTGCTACCGCTCTGGCAGATTTGGGTTTGCCAAGTATATTTGCTAATTCTGAGTATGTTTTAGTCTTTCCGGGTATTATTTTTGCGATCTCTTTCCAGACAGCAAGTTGAAATTTTGTTCCGTAACACTTTCTTCCGTTAATAACCTTCATAATTTTTTTTTCTTGCATTCAGTATAACTTTACTTCTTTAAGAACACCCATCGCCCATGTCTCCTTCTTAATTAGATCACCTGATTTATCAAATATCTCCAAAACTCCGTCTCTAACGCCCTTTTTTTGGTATCCGCTTTCAATCAATTCTCCTGTTTCAAGATAGAATCTCCAAACTCCCTCTAGATTGTTATTTTTATATTCCTCTTCTGTCCGAATATTGCCACTTCGATAGTAAAACTTCCAAACCCCTGATTGAACGCCATCCGCATATACTTCTTGTGATCGCATGTTTCCATTATTAAAGAAAGTTAACCAATTTCCATTCTTTTTGCCTTTTTTATAGGAACCTTTTGCGCGCAATTTTCCGTTATCATGAAAATATTCCCAACCTTCTTCTTTTAAGCCGTTTAATAGCTTTCCGGTATTTTCTACATAACCATTGTTCCAAAAAGTTTTGACTGGTCCACTTACGGGGTTCTTATTCTCTTTAAAGTAATAGACACGGTTTTCTCTTAAAAGATCATTCAAGGATATAAAGTTCTCCAACGGGCCTAAGTTTAGTGAGAAGAAAAAAGTCGCAAAAGCGAAGACAAAACCAAAATATTTCATAATCAAAGTTTATTTAACATTATCAAATACACAATATTTCATCAAAATATCATAAGTTTAGAGATCATTTAGCGCATTTCAACATTTAATGACTTGAGTCCATGAAAGTGATAAATATCTGCATACTCAGGCTTTTGAAGTATCTTAATATATCTTTTTTTATCAAACAGGTTTTTAAGGGCCAAATTTATTTCTAAGCGCGCTAAAGGGGCTCCAAGACAAAAGTGTGCACCTGCACCGAAAGAATTATGAGTTAAAGGACGTCTATTCGGTGTGAACTCAGAGGGCTTATCCCATCGGCTTTCATCGTGGCCAGATGCACCTATTACCAAGCTAATTTTTTCTCCACGAGCAATGTGAACATCATCAACTGTTAAATTTTCGTATGCAAACCTTGTAAATATATGAAGTGGTGGATCATATCTTAGGATTTCTTCTACAATACCGTACCATTCTTTCTCTTTTAAAAAACGACAATCAACTTTGTTCAGAAGTAATGCTTTTATTCCATTGCCTATAGTATGGACTGTCGCTTCATGTCCTGCATTTAACAATAAAATGCAAGTTGAAACTAACTCATCAAAATTAAGCTTTTGATTATCTTCTTCAGCGTTTATCAAATGAGTGATTAAATCATCTGCTGGCTTAGAGCGACGTTCAGCTACGTATTTTTTAATATATTCATAGAATTCTTTTGAGGATTGATTTGCTAAGTCTTTGCTCGCTTCTGAAATTTTTGCTTGGTATACAGCAACCATTGAATTAGACCATTTTAACAATTGATCTGACATTTCTTCTGGTATCCCTAAGAGGCGAGCAATAGTAATTACAGGGACTTGTTTTGCGTAGCTTTCTATTAAATCTGTTTCATTCTCATTAATATTATCCAACAACTGGGTGCAAAGTGTGTGAATATCTTTAGATATTTTTTGTATATTTTTAGTGGTGAATGCGCGTAATACCAACCCTCGTAGTCGAGTGTGTCTCTCCCCTTCCAATTCAAGCATTGAGTTCCTCTCAATTCTATAAAAATCACTTAGATTATTCTCATTAGGTTGTTTGAAGTCTGGCGGTAACTCTCTACCAAATCTCTTGTCTTTAAAAATTTTATTTATGGTGTCGAAGTTAAAAAATGCCTTCTGATTATAATTTTTCCAGAAACAAACACCACCTCTTTTTAAGATATGGCGATAGAAAGCATAGGGGTTTTGAACAAAATTTTTTTCAGCTGGTGGTTGATCAACCATTATCATCGTTATCTCGCTTTTTTAAAAGCCCTTTCCAAATACATCGAGCATGATACTATATGTTTTAGTCGATTTAAGCTCAAAAACATAAACTAGAGGTTACTTTGCCTGTAATAAATAGAATATCAGATTACTTTGACGAGATGCAAGGATGGAGACATCAAATGCACTCTAATCCAGAACTAGGATTTGAATGTTTTGAGACAGCAAAGTTTGTAAAATCTAAACTAGAAGAATTTGGTGTAGATGAAATTCATTCTGGAATAGCAAAAACAGGGATTGTTGCAATAATTAATGGTAAATCTAATGGAAAAACAATTGGGCTTAGAGCAGATATGGATGCATTGCCGTTAACAGAAATGACTAATAAAAAATATAAATCTAAAAGAACTGGAATAATGCACGCTTGTGGACATGACGGACACACCACTATGCTTTTAGGAGCTGCTAAATACTTATGCGAGACAAGAAGTTTTGCTGGGAATGTTGCCTTGATTTTCCAACCTGCAGAGGAAGGAGGAGGAGGAGCCAAAGTCATGTGTGACGAAGGCATAATGGAGAAGTTTCAGATCGATGAGGTTTATGGGATCCATAACGATCCTGGGTCTCCTTTAGGTGTTTTTAAGACTTGTATAGGCCCAAACATGGCAGCAGCAGATGATTTTACGATCAAAATTATTGGTCAAGGTGGTCATGCGGCGGAGCCTGATGAAACAATTGATCCTCTCATTACAGGGGCACAACTTGTACAAGCTATACAAACTATTTCATCCAGAAACTTATCGGCTTTGGAAAAAGTAGTGATTTCTATCACTCAGTTTCATGCTGGAACTACCCATAATATTATTCCCAACGATGCATTCATCAATGGAACTGTTCGAACTCTTTCCAAAGAAGCGCAGTCGCTGATTGTAAAAAGGCTAAAAGAATTATGCAAGGGTTATAGCAGAGGTTTTGGAGGGAAAATAAAGTTAGACTACAACTATGGTTATCCCCCCACTGTAAATCACCAAAGAGAAACAAAATTTGCAGCTGAAGTGGCTAAAGAGATAGTGGGTGTACAAAACGTCGACATAAACGCTAAACCAATAATGGCGTCTGAGGATTTTTCATTTATGATAGAGAAGCGTCCAGGGTGTTATTTCCATGTAGGGCAGGGTGTTGGAGCAGCTGTCCACAACCCGAAATATGATTTTAATGATGAACTATCACCGATAGGAGCAAGCTTTTTTGTGAAATTGGTCGAGAAGGCAAACACTTTTTAAATAGTTTGCGCTAAACGTTTGGGCGCTAGAAAGAGGATCCAGGATTTTTTAAAAATTCAATTTCCGATGCTGTCGAAGTTCTTCCTAATATAGCGTTTCTATGTGGAAACCTGCCAAATCTGGCAATTATATTTTTGTGTTTTAATGCATATTGGTAGACGTTATCAGAAGTGTGTGCTCGAAATAATAGCAAAGACATTTCTTGAATTCTTAAATTTTCACTATGCATTAATGTATCAAAGTAAAGTGTGCTTTTTCTCTATTTTGTTTGCTGATATCAAAGGTATCTAAACAATGTAAACAGGTGTTTAGTGCAAGAGTATCTCCTGAGAAGGACCTAGGTGTTCCTCTGAAGACATTTCTGGTAAACTGGTCGGTTAATATAATGAGTGCTAGCGAGCTTTCTAAAGATTTTGCCCAATGATTATAATATCCAAGCACCGCCTCTTCTATTTGATCACCAAAATTATTTTTAATTTGGTTGTCAAAACGCTCATCTTTTTTAAACCAATCTTTTGAATTACATTCCTCGAACCAAAAATTTAAAATCCTGTTTATTTCTTTTTTCATGTTTTTATGGGCAACAATAAAAGTAATTTCCCTTCGTTTTATTTTTTCTCTTCTCAATTTAAGGGTGCTAATTATTTAACACCTGCTTGGGAATAATATGCTTTCCTTCATCGTCTATGATAATTCTGTATACTTGGGAAATCATATTTAATGGCAGTGGACTGTATAAATGCGGGAACAACTGGTTATTTCTACTTATCTCCCAAACCAGTTCTACATTCTCTGTTTTTACTTCCAGCAAATACAAAGGGCTTTTCGACTTGAAATATCTCTCTAAGGTTTCTTCCAATTGTTCTGAAGTAGAAAAGTGAATAAAGCCATCGCTTCGATCGGTTTTTGACCCTAGAAAAAAATCTTCGTTTTTTGTGCTTTCCCAGTCATCCTCTTCACATACTTTAAAAACCTTACCCATTTTTCTTTTATTTGACCTTTTCCTTTAAAAAGGGAACCATAGAGCTCCACACAAAATCGTGTTGGGTTCGATGATATATTGCCGCTAAGATGTGAATGGAAATCAACCATAATATGGTGGAGAAAAGCAGTTCGTGGACCCAAATTATGGTTTCAATCAAAAGGCCATCTTTATAACCCAGCCAGAAAAGGGCCCCAATTCCCAAGCCGGAGATTGCAATTCCAGTGAGAACAGAATACATCGAGGTATGGACAAATTTTGCTGCTATAAGTTGTATTTTTGATGTCTCTGAAGGAAGCGCAGTTTTGTATCTTCTTTTCATATAAATAAACCGAAACATTATAAATAACAAAAAAACCACCGCAAAAAAAATTTCTGATATAAGAAGCTCTAAATCATTTAATTGTTCTTTATTTTCAATCTGCTTGAATACCCCATATC
>CACHMT010000001.1 GCA_902581005.1 uncultured Alphaproteobacteria bacterium | reverse complement strand
TCTACCTTCAACACCAGTGGAAGTTTTAGGCTTAAATGGTACCCCAGAAGCCGGCGATATACTCAACGTTTTGCCAAGTGAAGCTAAGGCCAGAGAAATTTCTGTTTACAGAGAACAAAATTTAAAAAACAAAAAAAATACTATAGGGATGGGTTCATCACTTGATCAATTGTTGGCTAAAGCTAAAGAAGACGAGAAATTATCTTTTCTTCCAATCATCGTTAAAAGTGATGTTAGGGGATCCGGAGAGGCTATTGTCCAAGCGATGGAGAAAATAAAGAGTGAGGAGGTTGAGGTTAGAGTTGTTCATTCAGGAGTAGGAGCTATAACTGAAAGTGACATTACTCTGGCATTGTCATCAAATTCTATAATTATAGGGTTTAACGTCAGAGCAAATACAGCTGCAAGAGAAAGCGCCGGTCAGAAAAAAATTGATATAAGATATTACTCTATAATATATGATCTTGTAGACGACATTACTAAAGCAGCGGAGGGTCTCCTGTCTCCAGAAATAAAAGAAACATTTATAGGTTATGCAAAAATACAAGAAGTATTCAAAATAACCGGGGTTGGAAAGATAGCTGGTTGCTTGGTTACAGAAGGACACGCTAAACGGGATGTTGGTGTTCGTCTCTTGAGGGAAGATGTGGTTATACATACAGGAAAACTAAAGACACTGAAAAGATTTAAAGACGAAGTTAAAGAGGTACAGTCTGGCCAAGAGTGCGGAATGGCATTTGAAGCATATGAAGATATAAGAAAGGATGATGTTATAGAAATTTTCACAACCCAGGAAGTGGCAAGAACTTTAAGCTGACCTAAATATGAATAAGATGCATGGAACAACCATAGTTGGTGTTAGAAAAAACGGAAGTGTAACAATTGCAGGTGACGGGCAAGTAAGTTTAGGTAACACAATTATCAAAGGCACAGCTCAGAAAATTAGATCTATAAAAAATGAAGGTTATGAAATTATAGCTGGTTTTGCAGGTTCAACCGCTGATGCCTTTACGCTTATAGAAAGATTAGAAGAGAAACTAGAAAAATACCCAGGTCAATTATCTAAAGCATCAGTAGAACTTGCTAAGAATTGGAGAACTGACAAGTATTTAAGAAATTTGGAAGCCATGATGATAGTTTCCGATGGAGCTGAACTATTAATAATAACTGGTTCAGGTGATGTTTTAGAGCCAGAAAACAATATAGCATCTGTAGGTTCTGGTGGAAATTTCGCCTTGGCTGCTGCAAGAGCGCTGTATGACGGTAAAAAGAGTTCAGAAGAAATTGCTATAAAAGCTATTAACATTGCTTCAGAAATATGTGTTTACACTAATGATAAAGTACTACACTTAACTTTGAATTCGAAATAATATGTTGAACAATCTGACCCCAAAACAAATAGTAAAAGAATTAGATCGATTTATAATCGGTCAAGAAGAAGCGAAAAAATCTGTTGCGATTGCGCTAAGAAATCGGTGGAGACACCAACAGTTAACCGATGATATAAAAGATGAAATATACCCCAAAAACTTACTTATGATTGGCCCTACGGGTGTTGGCAAGACGGAAATATCTCGCCGCTTGTCTAAATTAGCAAAAGCACCTTTTTTAAAAGTCGAAGCTACAAAGTTTACTGAGGTGGGATACGTTGGTAGGGATGTTGATCAAATAATTCGAGATCTCTTAGAAAATGCAATCATATTAGTTAAACAAGAAATGAGTAAGTCTCTTTATGAAAAAGCGAAAGGCGAAGCAGAAAATGTTGTGTTAAAATATATCGCTGGAGAAGAAGCAAGGGAATCAACCATAGAATTATTTAGAAAAAAATTGAGAGACGGCCTTTTAGATGAAAAGGAAGTTGAAATAGAGGTATTTGAGAAAAGTAGTTCTCTTCCTATGGTAGACTTACCTGGATCTCAAAGCGGTTCCTTGGGCGTAATGAACCTAAGCGATATTTTTGGGAAAAATTTTGGTTCACTCAAGAAAAAGAAAAAATTAAAGGTCAGGGAGAGTCACAAAATACTTATTGATCAAGAAATGGAAAAGCTTTTGGACGACGAAGTTATACAGAAAGACGCTAAGACCAGAGTAGAACAAAGTGGTATCGTTTTCATAGATGAGATAGATAAAGTGTGTACTAAATCCACGTCGAAATCTGCCGAAGTGAGTCGAGAAGGGGTTCAGCGCGATTTACTCCCATTAATTGAAGGCACTATTGTATCCACCAAATACGGCCCCATTAAAACAGATCAAATTCTTTTTATTTGCTCGGGAGCTTTCCATCTGTCAAAACCATCTGATCTTCTTCCTGAACTACAAGGGCGTCTTCCTATAAGAGTACAACTAAGCCCATTGAAAAAAGAGCATTTTAAAAGAATTTTAACCGATACTGATAACAGTCTTACCAAACAGTATATTGAATTGATAAAAACTGAAGGTGTTGAGCTGATTTTTAGTGACGATGGTATTGAAAAGATATGTTCATTGGCGGAAGACGTAAATTTTAATATCGAAAATATTGGGGCGAGAAGGCTTCATACAATTTTAGAGAAAGTACTTGAAAACATTAGTTTCAATGCGCCTGATTTAAAGGGGAAAACAGTGGTGATCGATTCAAAACTTGTTGAAAAGCACATCGGGAGTCTATCCAAAACCACTGACTTAAGAAAATATGTTCTTTGATGTGACAAGAAAAAAGTAGTAAGCTCCCTCTCCGCCATGCTTGTCTAAAGCCCTCGATATATACTGTACTTTATCCCGATAAAAGTCTTCTAAAAGCCATTTGTTAATCTCACTTTTTATTGTTTGCTTTTTTCCATTGATGTTAGGCTTTGAATTTCTACCCTTACCAGTGATAATCAACAAAAGCCGCTTATTACGTTGGAAACTTTCACTAACAAATATTTGCAAACGCGCTTTGGCCTCTTTTAGAGAGAAACCATGAAGATCTATGGTTCCTTCAATGTTAATTCTTCCGCTTTTTATTCGTTTTAATTTATTCTTTTCTATATTGATATCGATTTTAGGAGAACTCATTTTGGAAAAATGCTTCGCATTGACAAAGCTTCCTAACTTTTTATCAGAATGAGAAACAAGATTGTTCGTTGATAAAGTAGCTTTGTGATTTAGGTTGCTTGATTTAGTTTCAATGGGGTTTGAATTTTTTTTTTTATATTGTTCTTAGCAACAAAGTCTTCCCATAGAATCTGGTCCTTGGTTTTTTGTACGATTTTTTCTTTTTTCATAGCGTGGACTTTAAAAACCATATAGGGCTTTTTTCAGAAAGATTCTTGGTGAAAACCCAGGTGTCTTTTTGTTTCTTTATCTCATCTGGATGGCCTTCAATTATAGTTCCCTTACTGTCCTTTACAACAGTGGTTATTTCAGATTTAAATGATAACGTAACGTCAGCAATTTTTGTCTTTTGACTAAAAGAGGCATTGATTATTCTTATGTCTCTCATTCCTATAAATTTTGCATCAACAATAAACCCGTCTTTTTTTCTTTTATCTATAACTGACTTGAAACTTGTTAAAACCTTCTTTTCCAAAAGAGTTCTAAGCTTTTCAGTATCGCCTCTTTCAAAGGCCATCAAAATTATCTCGTAGGCCATCTTGGCACCTGAAACAAATTTGTTCACACTAAAGTCGCTGTCAAACTCCTTCATCTTTTTAAAAACCTCAGCATTCTTGCTGTTTTCCTCTACGTAGTCAAAAATATCATCATCAGGACTATCATTTTTTGTTTCATCCATAACCTTAGGGTTACTGACTACATCGCTTGATTCTTTAATCTCCTTAAGGGTCTTTTCAAAACCATCTCTAGAACCAAGTACTGCTCTCAATCGCCAAAAAAGAAATATAGCTACAGCTGCTAGTATAAATATTTGTAACATTCTCTATGGTCCAATTCTCATTTCAATCCCCTCAAAAAGGAAATACATCAATAAACTACACATATAAGATTTAATTTTATTGTGTCCACCTGTAAGATGGAGTATATAGTTCCCTACAGTAAATAAAAGTTAAAAATTCTATGTGTTCGAAACAAATAGATTCAGATGAATTTGGTTACTATGTTGAGAATTTACTATTTAATCATGACATAGAACTTTTATCTCAATTCGTCAAAGATCTGTCTTTTGAAAAAAAGGAGGATTATGCCTATTTTACAGAAGAAGATTTTAAGGGTAAGACAGATTTTTCGCTTAATATAGAAATTGAAAGTAAACAACGAGATGAAAACCAGGTATTGGTTTCGCTAATTGTAAACTTGGAAGCTAAAATTAACCAAAAAACAGCTTTTATATTAGAAATGACATACTGTGGTTTATTCAAGTTTCCAAATGTAACCGAAGATATACTAGAAAAGCAAATAAAGGTTGAGTGTCCTAAGATGCTTTTCCCTTATATAAGAAGGTTAATATCTCAAACAATGATTGAGAGTGGTATGCCGAACATCGATATTAAAAATATCAACTTTTTTGATCTATATAAGGCTAAAAAGAAAAACTAATACCATAAGTTTTTCTTCATTTCAGAAATAAATTCCATATGCAGCTCCATTTCTTTCTGGGACACCCTACTCTCCGTTAATGGATATTTTCGAACAAAATTCCTTTTTTCTATTGTCTCTTTACTCCTATTATCGGTATCAGGATCTACTTGTGAAAATTTGAAGCCCGGTTGTTTCCCTCCTGTCAACTCTAGATACACTTCTGAGAGTATTTCGCTATCAATAAGCGCCCCATGTTTACCTTTTCTCTTGTTGTTTATACCAAACTTAATACACAAGGAATCCAGAGAAACTGATTTTCCAGGGTAAAGTTTTTTAGCGATCTCTAAGGTGTCAATTATGTTTTCGCTTTTTATTTCTTTGTAGGGCAAATCATTATATATATCACGATTGCTATTCTCAAGTCTCTGCATTTCATGATTTATAAACCCTATATCAAACTTTGCGTTATGGATAATTATTTTTGAGTCACCGATGAAAATAATTAAATTTTTTATCATTTCAGAGAACAGTGGTTTGTCTGATAAAAAATCTACTGATAGACCATGAACTTTAAAAGACTCAATGGGCATTTCTCCTTCAAGTGAAGGATTCAAATAGCAGTGGAATGTGTTTCCCGTTGGAATGTGGTTTACAAGCTCTATAGCTCCTATCTCAACTATTCGATCTCCTTTATCGGGATTCAGGCCTGTAGTTTCAGTGTCTAAAACAATTTCTCTCATTTTATACCGGAAATCCTTTTATTTTTTGGTATATTTCTAAAACATCTTGTTTTGTCTCTAATAAACTCTTGTCAGTGTTTATTAGAAAGTCAGCTCTTTTTATTTTTTCTTTTTCGTTCATTTGGTTGCGCTTTATGAGCTGAAAATCTTGCTCTTTCATATTTTTTCTGCTAAACACTCTTTTCTTTTGTGTTAGCTCTGAAGCAGTTACAACTAGGACAGCGTCAAAGTTTTTCTCTTGTTTTTTTTCAAACAAAAGAGGTACGTCAAAAATAATTAACGGCAAATTTTTATTAGATTTTACAAAATCAATCTTTGAATGTTCTAATAAAGGATGGACTATTCGTTCCACTTTTTTAAGTATTGCATTGTCTTTGTGAATCAGGTTTCTTAACTTCTTTTTATCAACTCCAGTCTTTGTAACGACACTAGGGAATTCTTTAGAAAAAACTTTCGTTGCGGCACCATTTGTTTTGTAAAGTTCGTTAACTTCATTATCTGCACACCAGACTTGAACACCTAGATCCCGAAACATATTCGACACGGTTGTTTTTCCCATAGCAATAGAGCCGGTCAAACCGAGAATGAACCCCGCATTTTTATTCAATTATAAACTTTCTAATTTCATCATCGATGACAGGTGATTTTTGAAACCAATGTTCAAAACCGGGAACCGCTTGATTTATCAGCATTCCTATACCACCTACAGTCTTCAGCTTAAGTTTTCTGGCCTCTTTTAAAAGCTCAGTAATCAAAGGATTATATACAATATCGATCACTACCGCAGTCTTTTTGGCCCTTGATATTGGCTGCGAAAAATCTGGTTGTCCAGTCATACCCATAGACGTCGCATTTATTATTAAATCTGCTCTTTGGATTGTTTCGGGAGCTGTTCGCCAGTCTATCACTGATATTTTAGCACCCAAATTTTCAGAAATTATTTGAGCTTTTGAGCGAGTTCTATTAGTTATTCCCACTTCTCTTACGCCATTGGATATTAATGCAGAGGCGATAGCTCTAGCTGAACCACCAGCACCATATATTATTGCTGTTTTATCATAAAAGTCATAATCTGGAATTTCATCTATTATGTTTTGGATGAAACCATATCCATCTGTGTTATCAGCATGGACCTTTCCACTTCTACTAAAGTATAAGGTATTAGCAGCTCCAATTAATGCAGCCCTATCTGTAACTGAGTCTGCAAAAGAGAGTACGTTAGTTTTGTGGGGAATTGTTACATTAACACCATTAAACCCAAGACTTATTAGGCTTTTTATAGAATCCTGAAGTTTGTCTGTAGTTACAGAGAATGGAATGTAGAACCCATTAATTTTGTACTTTGACAGCCAATAGTTGTGTAGTTTTGGTGATTTACTATGGGATATTGGATGCCCAATTACTCCTGCTAAATATGGGGGGGTTTCAGATGTATTTTTATCCATATTAGCCTGTTGATTAAACTATAGTTATGTTAGTAATTATCTGAACTTTATAATAGATTACTATTTATTATAAACTATTTTTTTTTTTCAACAACTCAGCCCACATTTTAAGTGAACACTTATTTTTTTTTTTCTTTTTTGAAAGTAAAGAATTATATCGTTTTTTTAATGGCTTATGCTGTTAATAATAAAGAATTATCTGTGGATAAAACACTTTCTATAAATCGATCCCCATTTTTTTGTATATACACTACTTACAACTAATATATTATACATATATATTATGAGTATATTTTTGAAATGTGTAAATGGTGATCCGGTTCACAGGCCGCCAATCTGGTTTATGCGCCAAGCAGGTCGATATCTGAGCGAATACCGTAGTACTAGAAAGAGAGCTGGTTCTTTTTTAGATCTTTGCTACAACTCCGAATTAGCTACAGAAGTTACTTTACAACCTATAGATAGATTTGGATTCGATGCAGCTATTTTATTTGCAGACATTTTACTAATATTAGATGCTTTAGGAGTTAAAGTTCAGTTCATAGAGGGTCATGGACCGTTATTAGATCCAGTTAAAAACAAGAAAGATATTCAGAGAATTAGTGACTTAGGGCAGATACATGAAAAGCTTTTTCCAGTATATGAGACCGTAAAAAAATTAAAAAAGCACCTCCCTAAGGATGTTCCCTTAATAGGTTTTGCGGGTGCACCATGGACACTCGCAACTTATTTAATTAATGGAAAAGGGGAACAGGGATCATTAACCGCCAAAAAGTTCTTAATTGAAAACAATGAAGAGTTTGAAGAGATTATAAACTTATTAACAGACGCTACGATAGAATATTTAATTATGCAAATTAGATCAGGAGCCGACGTCATTAAAATTTTCGATAGTTGGGCGGGTGCGTTAAATGCTGATATGGTGTTACGTTACTCTTTAAAACCAATAAAAAAAATAGTGAGTGAAATAAAAAAGAAGCACCCCAATATACCATTTATAGTATTTCCAAGATCAGTTAATACAATATATAGTAATTTTTCAAATGAGGAATGCTTTGACGTTTTGGCTGTTGACCAATTTTTGGACCGAAAGTGGATCGCTGAAAATATTCAACCAAAGAAGATTATTCAGGGAAATTTAGACCCTCTTTTTCTAGCACAAAAAGAAGATACGCTAATACAGGAATTAAAAAAGGTTACTGAAGGTTTTAAAACTTACCCATATGTATTTAATCTTGGACATGGGATAACCCCAGACGCTAAAGTAGAAAATGTGGAGTTGGTAGTAAATTTCATCAAAGCAATAAAATTTTAGTTTTGAAACATTAAAATTATATAAATTATTGACAAATTAAATCAAACACGTTAAAAATTATTCTAACGAATTTCCCCTATCCTATCTTAAATCCTTAAAATCAATGGTTGATGTAGATAACACAAAGCAGCTATCTTTAGCAGAACTTAAAACCCAGAGTCCAAGCGATCTATTAAAGCTCGCCGAAAAGTTGGAAATTGAGAACGCATCATCGATGAGAAAAGGCGATATGATGTTTTCGATATTAAAAGACATGGCAGAGGATGGGGTTGAAATATCTGGTGATGGTGTGTTAGAAGTTTTGCAAGATGGTTTCGGCTTTCTAAGATCAACTGACGCCAATTATTTACCTGGTCCGGATGATATATACGTAAGTCCCAGCAAGATAAAGAAGTTTTCATTGAGAACAGGAGACACCGTCGAAGGCGTAATAAGAGCGCCTAAAGATGGTGAAAGATACTTCGGATTAGTTAAGGTTACTAAGATAAACTTTCTTGAAATGGAAAAGGCTAAGCACAAGATACACTTCGATAATCTAACACCGCTTTACCCAGATGAAAGAATAGGTTTGGAGTTAAATGATCCAACAATAAAGGATAAATCAGCGCGAGTAATTGATTTGGTGGCGCCAATAGGTAAAGGTCAAAGATCGTTAATTGTAGCACCACCCAGAACCGGGAAAACGGTGATATTACAAAACATTGCGCATTCAATTGAAAAAAACCATCCAGAATGTTTTTTAATTGTTCTTTTGGTTGATGAGCGACCAGAGGAAGTGACAGATATGCAGAGGTCAGTAAAGGGCGAGGTTATTTCTTCAACTTTTGATGAGCCAGCAACTAGACATGTCGCAGTAGCCGAGATGGTTATTGAAAAAGCAAAAAGACTAGTAGAGCATAAAAGAGATGTCGTTATACTACTTGACTCAATTACAAGATTAGGAAGAGCTTATAATACAGTTGTTCCTTCTTCTGGAAAGGTTTTGACAGGTGGAGTAGATGCGAACGCGTTACAAAGACCAAAAAGATTCTTTGGAGCTGCTAGAAACATAGAAGAGGGTGGTTCGTTAACTATCATAGCTACCGCTTTAATAGATACTGGCAGTAGAATGGATGAGGTCATATTCGAAGAATTTAAAGGCACTGGTAATTCAGAGTTAGTTCTAGACAGAAAAGTTGCTGATAAAAGAGTTTTTCCGGCTATCGATATATTAAAATCTGGTACACGGAAAGAAGACCTTCTTATAGACAAAAAGGAACTTACAAAAATATTTGTTCTTAGGCGTATTCTTAATCCGATGGGAACAACAGATGCTGTAGAGTTTCTTTTAGAGAAATTAAAGCAAACAAAAACTAACAGTGACTTTTTTGATTCAATGAACACCTGATACGAATCATGAAAGACACGATTTTTGCTCTTTCTACTGTTCCCGGGCTTTCTGCTATATCAGTATTTAGAATATCAGGACCTAATGCTTTTATTGTTTTGAAGAAGATAACAAAAGCAAAAGTTCCTGAAAAAAGGTTCGCGTCTCTGAGAAAGATTTTCTGGGAGGGAGAGATAATCGATAAATGTATCGTTATTGCGTTCAATAGAAACGACAGTTACTCGGGAGAGAAAACAGTAGAGATCCATTGCCATGGTAGTATAGCTATTATCAATAAGATAGCTTCAATTTTAACGCAATGTGGATCCGAACTAAACATAAGGCCTGCAGAGGAGGGAGAGTTTACCAGACAAGCTTTTTATAATGGGAAAATGGATCTTATTCAGGTGGAAGGATTATCTGATTTATTAAGAGCAGAGACAGAGGCCCAAAGAAAAATATCTTTCGATTCCCTAGATGGTGTTATTTCAAAAAAAGTTGGAGTATGGAAGTCAAAAATTATGTCTATTTTAGCGTTTTTGGAAGCAGATATTGATTTTAATGATCAGGATTTAGGTGAAGTAGGGGTCTTAAGCATGATCTCAGACCTTCTAGAGTTGCTCAATAAGGAGCTAGATAATTTCAAGGGAGTTAGACCGATAAAAGAAGGGCTAAACATAGCAATAATTGGACCACCAAACGTAGGAAAATCAACCTTGATCAATCATCTATCAAAAAGGGATGTTTCTCTCACTTCTAGAATAGCTGGTACAACACGAGATATAATCGAGTCAAAAGTTCAAATAAATGGAGTTTTTGTGACTTTTTTAGACACTGCTGGGCTGAGGGAAACAAATGATATAATAGAAAAGAAAGGAATCACAGCTCTAAAAAAACGACTAAAAGAGGTTGTTTTAAAGATATTTTTAGTAAATGACGAATCTGATTTAAAGACTATTGACGTAAAGGTTGGCTCTGATGACCTTATTTTTAAAGCTAAAGCTGATAAAGGAAATAATACTAGGTTTAAAGGTATATCAGGCAAAACGGGTTTAGGAATAAAGGAAGCTATTGGTTTAATAGAAAGAAAGTTACCAAATTTCTATATTAGTGATGGGGTGATAGCTACATATAGACAAAAGTCAAAAATTAATAATTTAGTG
This sequence comes from uncultured Alphaproteobacteria bacterium, assembly GCA_902581005.1. GTDB lineage: Bacteria > Pseudomonadota > Alphaproteobacteria > Rhodobacterales > Rhodobacteraceae > CACIJG01. Next base: position 228,744 of record CACHMT010000001.1, on the reverse strand, counting down.
ATCCTTCTGTCAGATTTGACACTTAACATAAAAGAAGGCCTAGATACTGAGCTTCTTGCGGAAAAAGCGAGGGGTTGTCTAAAAATAATTGAGGAGTTAACTGGAAGAATAGACACCGAGGAAGTTTTGGGTATTATATTCAAGAGTTTTTGTATAGGAAAGTAAGTTTCACGTGAAACATTTATTCGATGTAATTGTTGTTGGTGGTGGGCATGCCGGTTCAGAAGCTGCTTATGCGGTAGCACGAGCGGGGGGAAGCGTTGCGCTGGTTACAAAAAAAAGAGACCAGATAGGAGTAATGTCATGTAATCCTGCTATAGGTGGGTTAGGCAAGGGCCATTTGGTGCGAGAAATAGACGCCTTGGGTGGCTTAATGGGTGTTGCTGCAGATATATCAGGAATCCAATTCCGGTTGCTCAATAAGTCTAAAGGGCCAGCTGTTCAAGGCCCCAGAACACAATCAGATAGAAGTCTTTACAGACAATCTGTACAAAATATTTTGGCCTCTGAGGATAATATTACAATTATTGAGAGCGAGGTAGTTGATATAAATGTTAAAAGCGGAACGGTAAAAGGTGTAGAGTTAGAAGGTGGCCAAAATATAGGGGCTATTAGCATTATTTTAACGACTGGGACTTTTTTAAATGGCTTGATAAGAGTTGGAGAAGAAAAAATTAAGGCAGGACGGATAGGAGACTTCGCATCTAATAGGTTAGCAAAAAAAATAAGGGAAATTGGGTTAAACACGGGAAGACTAAAAACAGGCACCCCAGCAAGACTTTCATCTAAAACTATAAATTGGAATTTGATTGAGAGACAGAAGCCAGATGAGAAACCGACGCTTTTTTCATTTTTGCATAAAAAACCTTTTCAAAGGCAAATTAGTTGTGGAATAACATATACAAATAAAAATACGCATGAGATAATACGTAAAAACATTGAAAAATCAGCTATATTTAATGGGTCAATAACTTCGAATGGTCCAAGATATTGTCCATCAATTGAAGATAAAGTCGTAAGATTTTCAGGAAAAGAGGAACACCAAGTTTTTTTGGAGCCGGAGGGTCTAAGCGACGACACAATTTACCCAAATGGTATTTCGACTTCTTTACCTAGAGATATTCAGGAAAGGTATATCAAATCTATCAAAGGTCTAGAAAATGTAAAAATACTGAATTATGGCTATGCTGTAGAGTACGATTACATAAACCCTAAAAGTCTAAAAACATCTCTAGAATTGAAGAGCATCAACGGTCTTTTTTTAGCTGGACAAATTAATGGTACTACCGGCTACGAGGAAGCAGCCGCTCAAGGGTTGATTGCTGGGATTAATGCGTATCAATATGTAAAGAAAGACGACCCATTCATTTTAGATAGATCAGAGGCGTATATCGGTGTGATGATTGACGATTTAGTCACAAGGGGTGTAATTGAGCCCTATAGAATGTTTACTTCCAGAGCGGAGTTTAGACTCAGTTTGAGGTGCGATAATGCTGACATTAGACTTACAGAGAAGGGCCACAAAATTAAAGTTGTATCAGATAATAGAATGAGGCTGGTAAGTAAAAAAATAAAGTTGGTTGATGAGCTTACTAAATCGGCTAAAAAACTAACATTTTCTAACAGAGAATTAGAAGAGATGGGTGTCAATCAGAAAAAAGACGGTAAAAAGAGGTCCTTTCATGATGTTTTATCACTTAATGGGGTTTCAAGCGAAATCTTACGAGGTTTGTGGGGAGGTTTTTTTGATTTTGATTTAGATGTTCGTGAGTTTGTACGAGCAGATGCTAAATATAACTACTATATCCAAAGACAAAAAAGCGATGTAGATAAAATGCGAAAAAATATTAATACCACTATCCCAAAAAATATTGACTTTAAAAAAATAGACGGGTTGTCATCAGAATTAAAACTTAAGCTTAGCAAAGTAAACCCCCAGCACATTCATGAAGCCAGCAAAATTGACGGGATGACACCTAGCGGATTAATGTTGCTAATATCAAAAATTAATTCTTACAAGAAGACCGCTTGAAAAAAAACGAATTTGTTAAAAGTCTGAATGTTTCACGTGAAACACTTAAAAGTTTTTATGAATATGAAGCCTTACTGTCTAAGTGGAATGAGAAGATAAACCTTGTTTCAAAAAATACATTAGTGAATATATGGGAAAGACACTTTTTAGATTCAGGTCAAATTATAAAACACGTCGAGGCATCAGGAAAAAGATGGGTAGACGTGGGCTCCGGAGCAGGTTTCCCTGGATTGGTAGTCGCTTTATTACTGAGAGATAGAAGAATTGATTGTGAGCTAGTTTTAGTGGAAAAAAACCCAAAAAAAGGTTTTTTCCTTAAAGAGGTTATTCGAAAACTTAACCTGAGCGTTGAAGTTGTAAACGACAACATAGACACCTTAGAACCCTTGAATGCTGATATCTTAACAGCGAGAGCATTTTCAGAACTAAACAATTTAATTGAAATAGCTTTCCGTCATAGAAAAAAGGAGGGAATATGTTTATTTCTGAAGGGTGAAAACTATAGAATCGAATTAGATAAAACTTTAAATTATTGGTTTTTTGATTATGATATTGTTGATAGCTTAAGCAGCTCCTCTGGAAAGATAATCAGAGTGAAAAAAATTTTTAAACGATAAAGGGGAACAAAATCTCTAATCCTACAGTTATATCTATTGCCAATCAAAAAGGTGGTGTGGGCAAAACAACAACTGCCATAAATTTATCTACAGCGCTTGCTGCTGTGAATAATAAAGTGTTGATAATGGATTTAGACGCTCAAGGAAATGCATCAACTGGCTTAGGCGTTCCTAAAGATGAAAGAGAAAAATCTACTTATGATTTGCTGACAGGCAAAGCGAGTTTAAAAGACGTGGTGAAGAAAACCAATATACCATCTCTTTTTATTGCTCCTGCATCAACTGATTTATCGTCCATTGATGTTGATCTATTTGAAGAGAAGGGGAGAGTTGTTAAGCTTCGTAATTTGTTAGCAAAAGAGAGTTTTGACTTTGACTATATTTTAATTGACTGTCCACCTTCACTTAATCTTTTGACTATAAATTCTATGGCGGCATCAAATTCTGTGCTAGTTCCTTTACAGGCAGAATTTTTCGCGCTTGAAGGATTAAGTCAATTGCTATTGACAGTAAGGGACATTAGATCAAAAATTAACCAAGACCTGAAAATTCACGGCATTGTGTTAACCATGTTTGACAAAAGAAACAATTTGTCAGAACAAATTGAGGAAGACGTAAGAAGCAATCTCGGAGAGCTGGTCTACGATACAGTTATACCTAGAAATGTCAGAGTCAGTGAAGCCCCCTCGTTTTCAATGCCCGCCCTAATATATGATCATAAGTGTTCAGGTGCTATTGCATATCAAAAATTAGCAGCAGAGTTTTTAAAGAGGGAAGATCAACTTGAAAGAAGGTAAAATGAGTTCAAAAAATGAACGAAAAAAAAGTTTGGGTAGAGGGCTTTCATCCTTTTTAGATGTTGGTGGCTTCGATGACATAGTGGAAAGTAAAAAAGATGAAGATAAGGGTAAAAGTTCTTCCAATAACTCAAGCTATTTGCCAATAGAGCACCTTGTTCCAAATCTGAATCAACCTCGAAAAGATTTTTCAACCGATGAACTAAACAGTCTAGCCTCTTCAATAGAAGATACGGGAATAATACAACCCATCCTTGTAAGGAGAAACAACGATGTTTACGAGATAGTAGCTGGTGAAAGGCGCTGGAGAGCTGCGCAAATTGCGAAAATTCATGAAGTCCCGGTTTTGATTAAGGAGTTAAGTGACGAAGAAGTTGTTAAAATTTCCATTATTGAAAACATTCAAAGAGTAGACTTAAATCCAATTGAGGAAGCTAATTCTTACAAACAGTTAATACAAGATTTTGGTTATACCCAAGAGAAAGTTTCAGCATCGCTAGGAAAATCAAGAAGTTATATAGCAAATTCTTTAAGACTACTATCACTACCAGAAAGTATAATTATGTTTTTAAAAGAAGGTAAATTGACGAGTGGACATGCTAGAGCTCTTGTAGGAGTAAAAAACTCAGAGTTTTTAGCAAGGAAAATAATAGAAGAGAGTTTATCGGTTAGGGATATAGAAAATATCGTAAAAAAAGGAATATCCCAAAGTGACATTATATTAAAAAAAGGGACATCACTTAAAAAAGATGTTGATACTCTTAATTTAGAGCAAGATCTTAAATTAGCACTAGGATTAAAGACAACCATAGACCACAATGAAAATTCTGGGGGAGGACGTATCGTTATTAAATATAAAGACTTAGAACAATTGGATACATTTTGTTCAAAAATAATGAAGATCTGACTTTTTAAAAGCACTCTACCAATGACCTAAAAATGTAATCCAACATTTTTTTTCCTCTCGTTCTTATAACAATTTTATTGTCTTTGGTTTTTATTAATTTGTTTTCTTCTAGATGGAACACTACGGGGGTAAGTTTTTCATAGTCAAAAATGGAAACCGGTATGTTTTTGGATATTCTAAGATTCATTATCAGTTTTTCTTCTAGCACAACTCTATTTGCTATTGGGGTTATCTTTGGTGTACTTGAATTTAAGGAAACTGTATTTTCAAACCAAATATCAGGGTTCCTCTCTTCTTCTGTTGCATATTTTTTTCCTGACATTGTCACCCTACCGTGTGCGCCTGGTCCTATACCGATATAATCACTATACTTCCAGTATGAAGTATTATGTTTGCACTCAAAGCCTTTTCTGGCAAAATTTGATATTTCATATTGCTTATAACCACCGTCTTTACAAAGTTGCCTCGTGATGTCAAACATATCAGATACAATTTTTTGTGTTGGCAAACCTTTTAATAAATTTCTTTTGAAGAGCTTATGGAAATTAGTGTTTTCTTCTATTGTAAGTTGATAGAGAGAAAGGTGCGGTGCTTCTAGGGAAAGTATTTTTGAAAGTTCATTGCTCCACTCGCTGGTACTTTGATACTGCCTTCCATATATAAAGTCTAGGTTATAATTTTTGAACCAAGTGTTAATGACTTCTATGGCTTCAATAGCTTGTTTTTTATTATGATCGCGTCCTAAATTACTTAAATCTTTATTATTGAGAGCTTGCACACCCACTGATACCCTATTAATTCCGATATCCCTAAATAATTTAAATTTACTTTCAGATATACTGTTTGGATTGGCCTCAATAGTAATCTCACAATTACCATTTATACTCCATAGACTATCGATTTTCTGTAATACCATTGCCACAAAATCAGGGTCAAGAAGACTAGGTGTACCTCCGCCAAAAAAAATGGACTTAATTTCTCTTTTATCCAGTCTTGAAGACCACAATTCTAATGCTCTTAAATAGGCCTTTAACCAATGAGACTGATTAGTGCTTTCTCTTTTGTATGAATTAAAATCGCAATAAGGGCACTTTATTTTACAAAATGGCCAATGTATGTACAAGGCTAGCGAAGATCCTTCCATTTTAAAAACAAGAAACCAATAGCTTATCCACAGCTAATCCCCTATGACTTATCCTATTTTTTTTCCACCTATCCATCTGACCAAAAGTTTCTTCGTATCCATTTGGTAGAAAAACCGGATCATAGCCGTGACCTCTTTCACCCTTACCAGGCCAAATTATCTCACCATATATTTTTCCCTCAAACTTCTCAAAATGATTATCTGGCCAATATAGAATTAATGAGCAAATAAAATAACCAGTGCAAGGCCCGACAAAATTATTTTTTTTAATTTCCCTTACGAGCTTATTGGTTGCAAACTTAAAATCCCTCGACCCGTCACTCTTAATTGCCCAATCCGCTGAGTAGATGCCCGGTGCACCATTTAATATGTCAACACATAGCCCGCTGTCATCTGCTAAGCTCACCAGACCAGTCAATTTTGTGGCTTCTCTCGCCTTTATTAAAGAATTCTCCCAAAACGACCCCCCAGTCTCTTCGGGTGTTTTGCCAGAATATTGGCCTATATCCGTAATATTGAAGTTAACCTTGCCAAACAAATGTTTGAACTCTTCTATCTTTCCAAAATTGTGGGTCGCTAAAACTAAATCCTTTTCTTGAAATTTTCTATTCATCTAAAGCTGATTTCTGTATTTTAACTATTTTCTTTATTCCCTCTGAAGCCATAGAAAACATTATGTCGAACTCCTCTTTTGAAAAAGGTTTTTTTTCGGCAGAGCATTGGATTTCAATTAATTCCCCCTTATCGTCCATAACAAAATTAGCATCTGTCTCCGCTGCACTATCTTCTTGATAATTAAGGTCCAATTTTTGTTCTCCATCCACAATCCCACATGATATCGCTGCAACATGCCGGATAATAGGGTCAAACTTAATCTGTCCACTCCTTTTCAAGGTGTTGGTTGCTAGTTTTAGTGCGACCCAACCCCCACAGATTGAGGCACATCTAGTGCCGCCGTCAGCTTGAATAACGTCACAATCAACTATTATTTGCCTCTCACCTAGCGCAACCCTGTCAACGGCAACTCTTAAACTTCTTCCAATCAATCTTTGAATCTCTTGCGTCCTACCACTTTGGCCAGCCTGTTTAGCTTCCCTTCTAATCCTTTCATTGGTAGAACCCGGTAACATTCCGTACTCTGCTGTCACCCACCCCATACCGCTTTTTCTTAAAAAAGGAGGAACAGATTCTTCAATAGTTGCTTTACAAATTACGATCGTGTTGCCAAATTTAATTAGACAGGAATTTTCTATGTTCGTTAATAAATCAAAAGATATTGAAACATTTCTCATCTCTTTACTTAACGTGTCCATTTCTTCACCAGTAAGCTTTTTATTTTATGCAATCATAAAAAATTATTCACTCAAATAAAGCAAGTTTTAAATTTTAAAATAAAAGGAAAAATTATAAATTTTTATCTTTACACGCCTTTAAATTCTTTAAATTCACACTTATATCTTATATACAGAATTGCAAATTTTATTAATTACCGAGAATAAAAGAGTAAAGATGAAAATTATAACGCTGCTATTGTATTATCAGCGAAAAGTACACTGAAGAACGGAAAGGTCGTTAAAATGGGCAAAGAGAATATAGGCATGGAGCCAGAGGATCATGATGAGACGCTGAAACAAGAGGAAGAAATTGCATCTTTAACTGACAATGAAGAAAAAGACGCAGAAGATATACATGAGGAAACCGAAGAGGAAGAAAAAACATTAGAGGAACTTAAAGAAGAAAATAAAATTCTTTCAGACAAAATGATGAGAGCTCTCGCGGAAACAGAAAATATAAGGAAAAAATTTTTTAAGGAAAAAAAAGATGCAGAGATATATGGCGGTACGAAACTAGCTAGGGACTTATTGTCCGTCCTTGATAATCTTAATAGAGCCTTGGAAAGTGTAGATGATGAAATGGTGGAGAAGCAAAATGCCGTTCTCGAGGGAATTGAGCTTACAAAAAAGGAACTGCTAAACACTTTTTCAAACCATGAAATTAATGAACTGGCCCCTGAAGAGGGAGAAAAATTTGACCCTAAATTTCATCAAGCAATGTTTGAGGGTCCACACCCAAATATTGAAAAAGGAAATATTATTCAAGTAATGGTAAATGGTTTTACAATAGGAGATAGACTATTAAGGGCAGCACAGGTAGGGGTATCTTCAGGAGTCATTGAAAATAAAGAAGAGGAAAGTTAGGAAATATGATTATTAATTGTCACTCTTCAACTTTTGGAGAATATTCAGGGCTTCCAAAGGTGTTGTAGAGTCCAAATTAATCTTCTCCAACTCACTTTTGACTCTAAGAAGTTTTTCCTTTTCAAAATCCTCTTCCTTTAAATCAATATCTTCTTGATTTGCTCCTTTACTTTGAAGTTTTCCTAGTAACGCGTTAGCTTCAACAATGACATCATCTGGAAAACCGGCTAGCTCTGCAACCTTAATCCCTAAGGAGCCTTTTGATTTCCCTTCAATTATTTTGTAAGAGTAAATTATCTCATCATTCCATTCTTTAATTTCACAAGAAACGTTTCTAACTTTGGAGTTGGTTTTTTCAATTTCTGTAAGCTCATGATAGTGTGTTGCGAACAAGGTTCTGGATTTATTACTTCGCAAAACTTTTTCAATTATAGCCCATGCTATAGCTAATCCATCAAAGGTAGATGTACCTCTTCCTATTTCATCCAAAATAATAAATGACTTATCGTCAGCGTTTTTAATGATATTGCTTGTTTCTAGCATTTCCACCATAAACGTAGACTGACCTTTTGAAATGTTATCTGATGCTCCTATCCTGCTAAATAGCTTGTCTGCAATCCCGATCTTAGCTTGCTTAGCGGGAATGTAGGACCCAATTTGTGCTAAAATAATAATATGCGCATTTTGTCTCAGAAATGTTGATTTACCTGCCATATTGGGTCCGGTTATCAACCACAAATGCTCATTTGTACTTAATGAACAATCGTTAGGAACGAAGGCATTTAGGCTTTTCTTAAAAATTGTTTTTTCAACCACAGAATGGCGCCCATCTTTAATAATGAAATCTTTGCTATGATCTATTAAGGGGCGGCACCAATTGTGCATTTCGGCAATATAGCCAAGAGTTGAGCAAACATCTATAGAGGCAATTATCCTCGAAAATATTATGATATCTTTACTTATCTCTATAACCTTTTTGTGTAATGCTTCCAATATTTTTATCTCTAACTCCAAAGCATTATTTCTGGCACTAAAAGTAGTTTTCTCTATCTGATCAAGGCTTATGCTTTTTATCCGAACAGTGTTAGCTGTTGTTTGTCTATGAAAAAATTCATTGTCTTCCAATAATTTATCCTTGTAAGAAATTGGAGTTTCAAAAAAGTAACCTAGAACATTGTTATATTTTAGTTTTAATGCCTTTATTCCAGTTTTTTGTGAGTATTTTGCTTGCAATTCTAGAAGATCGGAGTAACCTTTCTTCTCTTTTAATCTGAATTCATGCAATTCATCGCTGAAACTCTCTTTAATAAATCCACCTTCTTTCATAGTGAGGGGTGGATCCTCTCTTATGGCCAAATCGAGCTCTTCAAGTACCTTTTTTAGATTTCCTTCGAATAAATTCCCTTGACAAATGCTGTTTTCATCAAGGTGCATTAATTTTTCTTTCAATTCAAAAAATAGGTTAATACCTATTTTCAATGAGAAAAGGTCTCTAGGATTTGGACCAAGTCTTATTAATCGGGATAATGACCTTTCTGTATCAGGAAACTTACCTATTAGAGCTCTAACTTGCTCAGTAATTTGGAGATTATTATAGAACTCAGCAGTCTTCCTTTGCCATTTTAAAATCTGGTCTATTTGCGTGGACGGAGCATTTAGTCGCCTCTTTAGTAGTCTTGATCCAAGAAGACTACAAGTCTTATCAACTACACCTAATAGGGAAAGATTTTTCTCTCCGTCTAGTGAAGCATTTATTTCAAGGTTCTTCCGGGTGGAGGGATCGATGGTCATTATATTCGAAAGCTCAACCTGCTCTGGGATATCGAAGTGGTCTAGAAAAAGGTTTTTATTTTTCTTAAGATATTCGACGATGAGGGAAATCGACCCTAACAGCCCGGTATTTAGTTTTTGAAGACGTTCTGGATCGAAAAAAGAAGACAAATAATCAATTAAAATGTCTCTAGTAAAGTTCTCTTTACTTTCTAGCCACGTTACCTCTACGGGGATGTATGATTTTAATATCGATAATTCCTTTTTATTTGCATATGAAATAGTTTCTTTTGGTGATATTTGATCGATAAGCGATAATAAACGCGACTCATTGCTTATAGTTGATTTGAACAAACCGGTTGAAATATCTATCCAGCAAGAGGCCCAACTGTTATCAAAGAAAAATAAGGCCATTAATATATTGTTTTCTTTTTGTACTAGAAAAGATTCTTCTAATTTTGTTCCTGGAGTGATTATTCTAACCACATCTCTTTTTACAATTTCCTTATAACCTCTTTTTTTTGCCTCTTTTGGAGTTTCAAGCTGTTCACAAATGGCGACTTTCATATTCTTATCTAGAAGTGTTTTTATATAGCCCTCAGCCGAGTGAAAAGGAACTCCGCACATGGGTATGTCCTTTCCTTTATGTTGCCCTCTTTTTGTGAGTATAATATTTAAAGCAGCTGATGCTATCTCGGCATCAGAAAAAAAAAGCTCATAAAAATCACCCATTCTAAAGAACAGAAGGGAATCTTGGTGACTAGCCTTTATTTCTAGGTATTGCTGGATTACGGGGGTTGTTTGCACCGCAAGGGGTCTCGTAATTAAAGGTTTCTCTATATTTCAATAATGTACAATTTGGAATAAGTAAACAATGGTTTAATTACTGTTTTTCTCCCAAAAACTCTTCACTTTTGAAAAAAAGTTAGAGTATTTAGGATTATTGGCGGTTTCTTGAAGAGACTTTTCAAACTCTCTTAGTAGATCTTTTTGGTTTTCATTGAGATTAACAGGTGTTTCTATATTGAGCTCTATGTATAAATCACCATACAAGCTTCCTTTGATATTAGGCATGCCTTTGCCTCGTAAGCGTAACTGTTTTCCACTTTGAATCCCAGCTGGAACTTTTACTCTTGTCTTTCCTCCATCAAGAGTTGGCGCCTCAATATCACCACCAAGCGTGGCCGAAACCATAGATATTGGTATTTGACAAAATAGATTAGCCCCCTCTCTCTGAAATATAGAGTGATCAAGAACCTCGGTAAAAATATATAGGTCTCCTGCGGGACCATTTTGTAATCCAGCCTCGCCCTCTCCGGTCAATCTAATCCGTGTTCCAGTCTCAACCCCAGCTGGAATATTTACACTCAGCTTTTTATTTTTCTGGGTTGTCCCCGAGCCTGAGCAAAAACGACATGGGTTTTTGTTCATCTGACCTTTTCCTGAACAGGTTGGACAAGTCCTCTCAACTGTAAAAAATCCTTGTTGTGCTCTAACCTTTCCCATCCCACCGCATGTTGGGCATGAAGAAGGTTGAGTTCCATCCTTACCACCTGTTCCACTACATTGCTCACATTTAACAGAGGAGGGAACTGTAATGGTAGTCGACTTTCCCTTGTAAGCTTCCTCTAACGATATGGACATGTTATACCTTAGATCTGACCCTCTTCTTGAGGAGGAGCTAGATCCTCGACGAGAGGAACCGCCCATAAAATCTCCAAAAAGGTCTTCAAATACGTCTGAAAATGCTGATGAAAAATCAGCGCCTCCCCCCCCAGAGTTACCAAAACCACCATTTTCAAAGGCAGCGTGACCGTATTGATCATACGCTGCTTTTTTGTTTGGATCTTTAAGTATGTCATAAGCTTCGTTCACGGCTTTAAACTCTTCTTCCGCTTTAGCGCTTCCTGAATTTTTATCTGGGTGTAGTTCTCTTGCCTTGGATCTAAACGCCTTTTTTATGTCAGCATCGGAAGAGCCCTTGGAAATACCAAGCGTTTCATAATAATCTCTTTTTGCCATTTAGCTTTCCATATCTAGAAGGAATAAATATATTCAATTATTTATTTTGGTCATCCAAGTCTTCAAAATCGGCATCCACAATGTCACCATCATCTTTATTTACATTATCATCGCCAGCTTCGGATTCAGCAGGGTTTTTCTCTGCTTCTGCTTTATAGATAGCCTCACCTAGTTTCATTGATGCTTCGGTTAAGTCTTGGCTTCTTGCTTTAATTTTTTCTGCATCATCACTTTCTAAAACTTCCTTTAAAGCCTTCATGGAGAGTTCCATAGCCTCAATGGTAGATGGGTCAACCTTATCACCATGCTCCTCAATCGATTTCTCAGTACTATGGATAAGGCTTTCAGCCTGATTTTTCGCTTCAACAAGATCTTTTTTGGCTTTGTCGGACTCGGCATTTTCTTCCGCGTCTTGAACCATTTTATCTATTTCCTCTTCGGAAAGCCCACCGGATGCCTGTAGGGTTATTTTTTGTTCTTTACCTGTACCTTTGTCTTTTGCAGATACAGAAACAATGCCGTTTGCATCTATATCGAAGGTAACCTCAATTTGTGGCATACCTCTTGGCGCAGGAGGTATTTCCTCTAAATTGAATTTTCCAAGCTCTTTATTATCCGTAGCCATTTCTCGTTCACCTTGAAATACTCGTATAGTTACGGCACTTTGATTATCTTCAGCAGTAGAAAACACCTGGCTTTTCTTAGTTGGAATGGTTGTATTTCGGTCTATCAATCTTGTAAATACTCCACCTAAAGTTTCTATCCCTAAGCTCAATGGCGTAACGTCTAGAAGAACGACATCTTTTACATCGCCTTGTAAAACTCCTGCTTGAATAGCGGCACCCATCGCAACAACTTCATCAGGATTAACGCCCTTATGAGGCTCTTTTCCAAAGAAACTGGTTACTTCTTCAATAACTTTAGGCATTCTTGTCATTCCACCAACAAGCACCACCTCATCTATGTCGTCTTTTTTAACGTCTGCATCTGTTATAGCGGCCTGACATGGTTTAAGTGACCTGGCTATTAGATCTGCCACCAAGCTCTCAAGTTTTGCCCTGGTCAGTTTCATAACTAAATGCAAGGGCTGACTGGTTTTTGGATCCATAGATATAAAAGGTTGGTTAATTTCAGTTTGGCTTGAAGATGATAGTTCTATTTTGGCCTTTTCAGCGGCCTCCTTTAGCCTCTGTAAGGCCATTTTGTCGGCCTTTAGATCAACACCACTTTCTTTTTTGAATTCTTCTGCCAAATGGTCAACAATTCTTAAATCAAAGTCTTCGCCGCCTAAGAACGTATCTCCATTAGTTGATTTGACCTCAAATAGCCCATCATCAATTTCTAAAATAGAGATATCAAATGTACCACCCCCCAAATCATAAACAGCTATAGTTTTGCCGCCTTTTTTTTCTAATCCATATGCAAGAGCAGCAGCGGTAGGCTCATTTATAATCCTAAGAACTTCTAACCCGGCAATTTTCCCTGCATCTTTTGTTGCTTGCCTTTGTGCATCGTTAAAATAAGCTGGCACAGTAATAACCGCCTGTGTTACCTCATCTCCCAAGTGACTTTCCGCGGTTTCTTTCATTTTCTGCAATATAAAAGCTGATATCTGACTTGGGGAGTACTTTTCACCTTTTGCCTCCACCCAGGCGTCCTTATTGCTCCCCTCAACTATGTTGTAGGGAACCATCTTTTTGTCCTTTGTAACCATTGGGTCGTTATATTGCCTGCCAATTAGTCTTTTAACTGCGAAAAGGGTGTCCGACGGGTTTGTTACAGCTTGTCTTTTGGCTGGTTGACCCACCAGTCGTTCATCATCAGTAAATCCTACAATTGATGGTGTTGTTCTAGCGCCCTCGGAGTTTTCAACAACCTTGGCGTTTGCGCCTTCCATTATCGCTACACATGAATTTGTTGTTCCCAAGTCTATACCAATGACCTTACCCATATTTTGACCTTTCGAATAAATAATATCGTTAACTTAATGGTATATAGGCAATTAATTTTATCGTGCAAGATTAGATGGTGCTAAAAATGTATTTTTGTTGTAAGACGGTATTCAAATTTAGGTTAGCGAATGATTGATATACTGATTGAAATAGCCATTGAGGCAGGAATTACTATACGTAAAATTTATGAGAGTGGTAAATTTAGTACATCTATTAAAAGTGACAAGACTCCTGTAACCACTGCTGACGAAGAAGCAAACAAAACGATTTTGAGAGGTTTAAACCAACAGTTTCCTAAAATGCCAGCAATATCTGAGGAGTCCGAAAATAGAGTTTTAGAGAAAGAAGCATTTTTCATTATAGATCCATTGGATGGAACAAAAGGGTTTTTAAACAAAACCAACAATTTCACCGTAAATATAGCTTTTATAAATAATCGTGAACCCGAGTTGGGGGTTATTTATAGCCCAATAAGCGGTGAACTTTTCTACACCTCACCCCATCGGGAAAGCTTCAAATATAATTTCCTAAAAAAAACTGAGAAAGTAAAAATATCGGGGAATTTAGAAAATAGAGAGGCACTTACGCTGATAACTTCTGAAAATCATTTGGTTGGAAGAGAAAGAAAAATTTTAAAAGTCGATTGCGAGCATGACACTTTAAAAATAGGCTCATCGATTAAGTTCTGTAGGCTCGCAGAAGGGAAAGCGGATATTTATCCAAGATTTGGCCGAACTATGGAGTGGGATACGGCTGCAGGCCATGCAATACTTAAATATGCAGGTGGCTCCGTTATAGATATAAATACAGAAAAGGAGCTCGTTTATGGAAAAAAAGGTTATGAGAATGGCGGCTTCATAGCGCTCAGAGAGTCGAAAGACAGTAATAAAATAGATTGGCAAAGACTGAAGCAAGAAAGTTAACAGCCTCACAGGTGAGCTTTGGCCATCAATGATTTATAGATAGAGTTTTGGTCCGAAGTAACTTTCTACACAAAAAAATATGAAAAGTCGTAGCTGTAAAGAGTGAAAGCTAAAACTTGAAGGATCAGGCGGCTTTTGAATCTTCATTGCTTGTTAGTATTGCAAACAAAGATTCGGTATTTTCTGAAGACCTAAGTTTAGACCTGATATTTTTATCGCTGAACACTCTTGAAACCATTGCGAGAGCCTTAAGATGTTCAGTTCCACTATTATCTTCTGGAGCTAACAAGGTAAACACAAGATCTACCGGCTGCTTGTCGGCTGATTCAAAATCAATAGGGCGCTCTAAGCTTGAAAAAAAACCAAATATTTTCGTCAAGCCTCTTATTTTTACGTGAGGGATTGCCACACCATTTCCAATTCCAGTTGGCCCAAGAATTTCACGTTGTTGCAGAGACTTAGAGATATTCATATATGGAATTCCTACATGTTCTGACGCTATACTCGCAATGTCTTGCAAAAGCTGCTTCTTATTAGCTGATTTTAACTTCGTTCTTATCGCCTTTTTGGTTAGTATTTCGTACATTTTCATTTGAAAAGACTCCTGCTTATAGCTGGACGTTACAATAAAAAAATTTTTTTTTCTAGCGTTTTATATAATTTTTATAAAGCAAATTTATCGCCCAAATAAACCCGCCTCACGTCTTGATCACTTATAACGAACTCAGGAGTTCCATACTTAATAATTTTTCCATCGTTTATAATGTAAGCTCGATCAACTATTTTAAGTGTTTCTCTCACGTTGTGATCGGTGATTAGAATTCCTATGTTTCTATTTTTTAGCTCTCGGACTAACCCCCTTATTTCATCGATAGCTATTGGATCAACACCGGCAAATGGCTCATCAAGTAGTATATACTTAGGTTGACTGGCTAGGCACCGCGCTATTTCAACCCTTCTTCTTTCCCCACCTGAAAGGTTGACTGCTTTAGTATTTCGGAGATGTGTTATTGAAAACTCGCCTAATAATTGCTCGAGTTTTTTCCGTCTCTCCTTTCCGTCTCTAATTTTCAGCTCCAATATTGCATCAATATTTTTTTCGACATTCAGGCCTTTAAAAATTGATGATTCTTGAGGAAGGTAACCTAGTCCTGCTTTTGATCTTCTGTACATAGGAAGGTTTGATATTTCATCTCCATCCAGTCTAATAGAACCACCGTCGGATCTATGTATGCCCGCAATAATGTTGAATGCTGTTGTTTTTCCCGCACCATTTGGACCAAGTAGACTAACCACCTCACCTCTAGTTACAGAGATATTGAAATCCATCAAAGCAAGTCTGGATTTGTATACTTTTCTTAAACCCTGGACATTCAATCCAACTTCTTCATTCGTTAGATTGTCCACAGTTAAATATGGTTTAATCAAATGTTATCCTTTTAGTTCTTTATAACAGAATCCTTTATTCCTTCAAAATCCACTGTTTCGGTCACTAAATCAACATTTATTTTTTCTGCCCTAATTATTGAGTTGCCTTGAGAAAACTCAACATTGCCTTCTATCGAAACAAACTTTTTATCTACATCCATAAAAAGCTTATCTCCCTTTGCTGAGATATCCTTATTATTTGAAAAATAGATGTTTTTACTAGCCTCAATTACTTTAACTTCAAGGGAGTCTATACTATTAGTTTTTGCCATTAAAAGATCCGACCTGATTACATATTGCCCATAAGAAATTTTTACTTCACCAGATAAATGTAAAATACCATCACTCTTTTTAATTTGTGCAGTATCTGAACTAAACCTTAATACTTCTCTTTTTACTTCAGAAGAGATCCCTACACCGTCGAATAATAACAAAAAAAGTAAAATATTAATCAAAGACAATAATGGTTTATTCACTGGTTCACCTCACATTGATTCAATCAACAAATATTTCAACTTTTACTCCGTTGGTAAAAAATATTTCTTCGCCTACGTCTGAATTATAACGGTATTCCATTTTTCCACTTGCTAAAGAACCGAATGCAGTCTTAGCCGATATTGTTTTAGGCCCAATTAATAATTTTCTCTCAAAATCGGCAATTAACTCTTCAGTTCTTATTAGTGTTCCCCATGAGTTTTTCAGTGAAAGATTACCATTAAAAAATATATTTTTCTCATCTAAATTGAGGCTAGCAAAATCAGATGAAAAATTAAACCTCTGTTCACTAGAAAAGGAAATTTTGCCGAGTGGTTTCGATAATATAATAGTTTTGTCATTTTGGTGACTTGGGTTTAAAGCTTTAGCATGAAAATCAAAAGTTCCGCCATCTGAAGTATTTCCTGTAATGTGGGTATCCCGTGCTTGATATTTTAACCCAATTCTTACATCTTTTGTTACAACTTTAAATGATGGGTCGACTTTTTTTGAATAAGAGAAGACAAAAATGACTAAAAATAGCAAGCCCGCACTGAAGCCTAACGTTAATTTAAGCCAAAAAACTAGCCTAGTATATTTGGTTGCATCAGTCGCCATGGTCTGTAGATGTTATGTCATTTGCAGATTAAATAAAAGCTCAATGAGTTTCGGAGGTTCTGAAAAAAACTAATGTGAAAAAGGATCGATGTCGTCCCACCCCATGTTATCTAATTCGCATCTGGTGGGCAAAAAACGACATGTTTTCTCAAAAATATCGTATCTATCTTCACGCTTCAAAATTTTAGTTAGATGTTGTTTAATTTTATGCAAATATAATACGTCTTGCTTAGCATAATTAATTTGATTTTCATTCAAAACGTCCGCTCCCCAGTAAGATGACTGTTGCTCTTTAGATATATCAATCGATAATATTTCTTTCACTAGATTTTTGAGGCCGTGGCTTTGAGAAAAAGTCCTTCCAATTTTTGACGCTATTTTAGTGCAAAAAATATTTTGGGTCATAAAATTTAAATTTCTATGAAGGACACCAATGTCGAATCTAGCATAGTGAAAGATTTTTATTACCTTTTCACTTTTCATTAATTTAGCCAGGTTCGGAGCTTTTTTTTGGTTTTTATCAATTTGAATTAAATAGACAGTTCCCTCTTTGCTTGCTATTTGTACTAAGCACAATCTATCTCGACCAAATTTTAAGCCCATAGTCTCAGTATCTACCGCTATCTCTCTTCCTATGTCAAAATTTTTGGGGATGTCGTTCTTGTAGATAGTAACAGCCATTTTTTCCTTCGATGAATTACTTAAGCTCTATTTATATAAATTTTTAGAAATTTGTAAATTTTTAATGATATCTAGAATATTTACTCTATCTTACACATAATTTTCAAGGAATAAACTTTATGAAATTAGTGACAATTTTCGGTGGTTCTGGCTTCTTGGGCAGATACATAGTCAGACAATTAGCTTCCAAAGGCCACTTTATACGAGTTATTACGCGTAACCCAAATGAAGCTCTTTTTTTGAGGGTTTACGGTAAAGTGGGTCAAATACAGTTGTTGAGTGGAGACATAAAAGAAGAGCAAAGCCTAGGGGAATATATAAGAGAATCAGATTGTATAATCAATTGTGTAGCGACTTTTTTTGAAACACGTTCACAGTCTTTTAACAATCTTCACGTAAACGCAGCTAGAAATTTGGCTAGGGAGGCAAAGAGGCAAGGAGTAAATCAATTTATTCATATATCATCCTTGGGCGCTTCATCTAAATCGAACAGTCTTTTGCTTAAGTCTAAGGGGGCTGGCGAGGAAGCCGTTCTTGATTGCTTTCCGGATGCCAATATCATCAGACCCTCTTTAATATTCGGAAATGAGGATACATTTTTCAATAGGTTCGCAAAATTATCCTCAATCAGTCCATTTATTCCAGTTGTAGGTTCAAATACAAAGTTTCAACCCGTATATGTTGATGATGTAGCCAAAGCTGTAACTTTATTGGTTGTGTCTGATCAGCGGAAAAGATATCTAGAATTAGGTGGAGATGAAACATACACCTTTAAAGAGCTCATCGATATGTTATTATCTGAAATCAAACGAAAAAGGATTATACTGAAAATTCCTTTTTTACCAGCAAGAATAATTGCCGCAACAAATGATTTTTTCCGTTTAGTTTCAGGTGGTTTTGTACCAGCCTTTTTAACCTTGGCGCAGGTTAAAAGTCTAGAGAATGATAACTTGGTAGAATTAAAAACCGAGAAGTTTTTAGATTTAGGTATAGTGCCGAAGAAGCTTAAAATAATTTTGCCAAATATTGTTAATCGTTTTAAGCGTGGTTAGAAATATAATGCTGTTAACAAAGCTAACCCGAGCAGGAGCCTATAAATTACATATGGAGTGAAAGAAAATAGCTCTCCAAACTTTACAAAGAACCTAAGAGCTAAATACGAAAAAATGAATGAAAATACGGTTCCATAGATAATAAATTCAATATTAATTTTATTTGGGCTACTAAAAAATTTGAATCCAACGTAGCCACTTGAAATTATTATTGCTGGTATACTTAAAACGGCAGAAATGATAATTGCTTCTTTTCTGCCATAATTCAAAAACCGTGCACCAGTTATAGAGGCACCAGATCTGCTCGTTCCAGGAAAGGCAGCAAAAGATTGCCAAATTCCTGTCACCAAAACATCTCTTGCCGTAATATCTGAAAATTTGCGACGACCTGGATTTCTGTCAGACACAAAAAGTAACAGAGCGAATATTAAATTGGAGAACGCAATTATCTCTACTTGTCTTGATAGATCAAGAAGACGAGCATACTCTAAGATTAAAGCCATAAATACAAGTGGAAACGTTGCTAAAGCCATGAATAAAACTGATTTACTCACACCATTTTTTATCAAAACTTTGTTCACATGTTTCTTTAGGGTTTTTGAAACTAACAAAATAACTGCTAACAGGCTGCCAAGATGCAAGGCAATGTCTAGGCTTAAATCGTTCTTTAGACCAATCACAAATTTGTTGTAAAGAACTAGGTGGGCAGAAGAAGAGACTGGCAAAAACTCTGTTGCGCCCTGTATAAGAGACAAAACAAAAACGTGAAAAATGGTCATTTTTAAATCATATACTTTAGTTTTTTAGAGAATGTATAGTAAACTATTGTTTCTTTCCCTGCTTTTTCATCAATAAAATCGTAAATAATACAAATTATAAACTTTCTTTTCTTTTGTTGAAAACTATATTAAAAAGTCACCTCAGAAAGACAATAAGATAAAAAAAGTAAAAAGCGAATGAAGATTTTTGATAAGAAACGCAATAAAATGGAGGGTCTCTACGATCCTCGAAATGAACACGATTCCTGCGGCTTGGGATTTATCGCGAATATAAAGGGAAGAAAAAGTAACGATATCATTCAAAAAGGAATTTTTATACTTGAGAACCTTGAACACAGAGGGGCTACAGGAGCAGATCCTTTAGTGGGTGACGGAGCAGGAATGCTCACACAAATTCCACATGAAATGTACAGAGAGGAAATGGAAAAACTAAGTTGTTTTCTTCCCGATCTTGGCGGCTATGGCGTAGGTATGTTTTTTTTCCCAAAAGAAGTCAAATATCATACCCTTATAAAAGGCATCATCGTTAAGTATAGCGAGGCACAGGGCATAAAATTATTAGGTTGGCGCGATATTCCCGTAAACAATGAGTGTTTGTCAAAGGACGAGGAAATTCGTAAAGCTGAACCCATACATGTGCAAGGCTTCTTCAAAAAACCTGAAGGTATGAGCGAGGATGACTTTGAAAGAAATCTCTATGTATTAAGAAAGAAAACAACCAACAAAATTTATAAAGAACTGGGGAGTGAAGAGTTATATTACGCGGTATCCTTGTCATCACGAACGGTTGTATATAAGGGCATGTTTTTAGCCGATCAATTGGCAAAATACTTTTTAGATCTTCAAGACGTTCGATATGTGTCGGCTTTGGCTTTGGTTCACCAAAGATTTTCAACAAACACTTTTCCTTCATGGAGACTGGCACATCCTTATAGAATGGTCGCTCATAATGGTGAGATAAACACCAGTAGAGGTAATGTAAACTGGATGGCAGCGAGGCAAGCAGGTCTGAAGTCGCATCTTCTTGGAGAAAACTTGAACGACATATGGCCTATAACAAGAGAAGGTCAATCCGATACTGCGTCGTTTGATAACGCTATTGAATTATTATATCAGGGAGGATACCCTCTTCAGCATGCTTCTATGATGCTGATCCCTGAGGCTTGGGCTGGAAATCCGCTAATGGATAGAAAACGCAAATCTTTTTACGAATTTCATGCATCTATAATGGAGCCTTGGGATGGGCCAGCTGCTATCGCCTTTACAGATGGAAAAAAAATTGGAGCTACTCTAGATAGAAATGGATTAAGGCCAGCAAGATATTTTGTTTCTGAAGATGATACTGTCGTATTAGCTTCCGAGGCTGGAACGCTGCCAGTTGATGAAAGCAAAGTGATTACCAAGTGGCGATTGCAACCTGGAAAAATGCTTCTGATTGATATGGAAGCAGGAAAGATCATAACAGACGAAGAAGTAAAAGCAAATCTCAGTAATGAGTTGGATTACGAAAGCATTTTGAAGAATACACAGATTATTTTAGAGGACTTAGAATCAGATGAAATACAGAAAGTTTCTTTATCAAAGGCCAATCTTTACTCGGGTCAGAAAGCGTTTGGTTATACGCAGGAAGATGTAAAGACACTTATGTCTCCGATGGCAGTAACCGGCCAAGAAGCTATTGGCTCAATGGGTACAGACACGCCCATTTCTGCAATATCCAACAAAAAGAAATTACTCTACACATATTTTAAGCAAAACTTTGCGCAGGTAACGAATCCTCCAATTGACCCCATTCGCGAGGAGTCGGTAATGAGCTTGGTATCTTTTATTGGTCCAAGACCGAATATTTTTGATAATAAATCTTTGGGTAGTGTGAAAAGGTTAGAGGTTAAACAACCGATACTAACAAATGAGGATATGCAAAAGATTAGAAAGATAAGTGAGATAGGTGACAACCATTTTGTATCAAGAGTTTTAGATACTACCTTTGACAAGAATACAGGTTATGCAGGTTTTGAAAAGTGTTTGGAGAATATATGTATTAAGTCGGAGAATGTAGTTAAAGAGGGTGGTAATATTATAGTGCTATCCGACAGGCAGTTTGGTAAAGATAGGATTGCTTTGCCCGCTCTATTGGCCATTGCGTCGGTACACCATCATTTAATAAGGAAAGGATTGCGAACAGCCGTTGGATTGGTAGTGGAATCAGCAGAGCCTAGGGAGGTCCACCACTTTGCAGTATTAGCAGGTTACGGAGCGGAGGCTATAAATCCATATATGGCTTTTGACACTATATTAGATCTTAAACAAAAAAACATGTTGTCTAAAGATGTAAGTGAGACAGAAGCGGTCAATAGATATATAAAGTCAATTAACAAAGGGCTTTTAAAAGTTATGTCTAAGATGGGTATTTCAACTTACCAATCATACTGTGGAGCACAAATTTTTGATGCGGTCGGGTTGTCAGAGGAATTCGTGAGCAAGTATTTCAAGGGAACTTCTACTCAAATCAGCGGAGTTGGAATAAATGAAATAGCAAAGGAAACGATTATCCGCCATGAAGAAGCATATTCAAACTTAGAAGTTTTAAGAGACTCTCTAGATGTCGGGGGTGATTACGCTGTAAGAAAAAGAGGAGAAGTACATGCTTGGAGTTCAGATGAAATTACGAACCTTCAACATGCTGTAAGAAGTAACTCTTTCGATACATTTAAAGAATATTCAAGGTCTATGGACGAGCAAGAAGAAAGGTTGTTCACCATAAGGGGCTTATTTAGACTTAAAGATTCAAGCGAAACGGGCAGAAATAGTATTAAAATTGATGAAGTTGAGCCGGCCAAGGAAATTGTAAAACGGTTCGCTACTGGAGCCATGTCGTATGGATCAATATCCGCAGAAGCGCATGAGAACCTAGCCATAGCCATGAATAGGATTGACGGAAAATCGAACACAGGTGAAGGCGGTGAAGAAGTGGAGCGTTTTTCTACTGATAATAATGGCAACAACAGACGGTCTGCAATAAAACAAGTTGCATCTGGTAGATTTGGTGTAACAACAGAATACCTAGTAAATTCTGACATGATTCAGATTAAAATGGCGCAAGGAGCAAAGCCGGGTGAAGGAGGTCAGCTTCCTGGTCACAAGGTAGACGCTGTCATTGCAAAGGTCCGCCATTCTACTAGAGGGGTTGGACTTATCTCTCCTCCGCCCCATCATGATATTTATTCAATAGAAGATTTAGCGCAACTTATATTCGATCTTAAAAACGTCAACCCAAAAGCTGACATATCAGTGAAATTAGTATCCGAGGTTGGGGTAGGTACTGTGGCTGCTGGAGTTGCTAAAGCAAAAGCGGACCATGTTACTATTTCGGGTATGGAGGGTGGTACTGGGGCAAGCCCCCTGACCTCGGTGAAACATGCCGGCTCACCCTGGGAACTGGGTTTGGCAGAAACACACCAAACTTTAATGAAAAATAAGCTTAGATCTCGAATATCGGTTCAAGTGGATGGTGGGCTGAGGACCGGCCGAGATGTTGTTATTGGAGCATTGTTAGGCGCGGATGAGTTTGGTTTTTCAACAGCCCCATTAATTGCTTCAGGTTGCATTATGATGCGTAAGTGTCACCTGAACACCTGCCCTGTGGGAATCGCAACTCAAGACCCAGTCTTGAGGAAACGATTTGTAGGAACGCCAGAGCATGTCGTAAATTTTTTCTTCTTTATTGCAGAAGAGGTAAGAATACTAATGAGTAAATTAGGTTTCAAAAAATTTGATGAGATGATTGGTCAAATTGATGTGCTTGATAGGAAAAAAGCAATTAAACATTGGAAAGCAAAGGGGCTTGATTTCTCTAAGCTGTTTTTTGATCCAAAGATGGGCGATGGAGTACCAAAATTTAATTGTGAAAGACAGCAGCATCCAATTAAAGACATTCTGGACAGGCAACTAATTGAAATGTCAAAAGATACCTTGCTGAATAAAAAACCCATCAAAATAAAGCTGCCGATTTATAATTATAATAGATCTACCGGAGCAATGCTTAGTGGAGAGGTCGCACGTATTTTTGGACATAAAGGTCTTCCAGAAGATTCAATACAAATTTCTTTAAAGGGTACAACGGGTCAAGCATTTGGAGCATGGTTATCGAGAGGAGTTACACTAGAAGTAGAAGGCGAAGCAAATGATTATGTTGGAAAAGGATTATCAGGAGGAAAAATAGTAGTATACCCTCCAAAAGAGGCAAAAAATATTGTTCCTGAAGATTCGATTATAGCAGGAAACACGATTCTTTATGGTGCTATTGACGGAGAATGCTATTTGAGAGGCATAGTTGGAGAAAGGTTTGCTGTTAGAAATTCTGGAGCCACCGCAGTCGTTGAGGGAGTAGGTGATCATGGTTGTGAGTATATGACAGGTGGTATAGTAGTCGTCTTAGGAAAAACAGGCCTTAATTTTGCAGCAGGTATGTCCGGAGGCATAGCATATGTTTTGGACGAAGATGGCACCTTTAAAAATAGATGTAACTTGGCAATGGTAGAGCTTGAGCCGGTACCAGAAGAGGATGATCTACTAGAATCTGAGCACCATCACGGAGGCGACTTTGAACACCATGGTCGCGTGGATATATCGAGTGATATGACTAGATATGATGAAGAAAGGCTTAGAAACATAATTTCTAGACACTTGAAGTTTACTCAATCAGACCTAGCAAAAAAGATTTTAGACGATTGGGATAATTTTAGGCCTAAATTTTTAAAAGTAATGCCTACGGAATACAGAAGGGCGTTGGAAGAAATAAAGGCTGAAAAACTCAATAATATCGTAGCTGCAGAATAGCCTCTGATTTAGAATATAAGAGAAGTTGACATGGGTAAGGTTACTGGATTTTTAGAAATAGATAGGCAAGATAGAAAATATTGGCCTGCATCAGATAGAATAAGAAATTTTAGGGAGTTTATAGTACCACTTCCAGAGCAGGTCATAAGAGACCAAGCCAGCAGATGTATGGAATGTGGAATTCCTTTTTGTCATGACATGAAGGGCTTGAAAGGGTGTCCTGTTAATAATCAGATCCCGGATTGGAATGATTTGGTTTATAAGGGTGAATGGGAACAGGCTTCAAAAGACTTACATTCCACCAATAATTTTCCAGAATTTACAGGAAGAATATGCCCTGCGCCATGCGAAGCTTCATGCACGCTAAATCTTGTTGATAGTCCAGTAACAATAAAATCCATAGAATGTTCTATAGTTGATAAGGCATGGGACAATGGATGGATAAAACCACAAATTAATCAAAACAAGACGAACAAAAAAATAGGAATAATTGGGTCTGGCCCAGCAGGGCTTGCAGCTGCTCAACAATTAGCCAGAGCAGGTCATGATGTAATAATTTATGAAAAAAATAAAAAGATGGGCGGTCTTCTTAGATACGGAATTCCTGACTTTAAAATGGAAAAAACTCATATCGACAGAAGACTAGAGCAATTATCAGCTGAAGGAGTTCACTTCCAATGCGGTGTAGAGATAGGTGTAGATATTGAAATTAATGATATGATAAAGGAGCACGATGCATTGATCTTAGCCTGTGGGGCTGAAAAACCACGTGACCTAGACATTGAAGGGCGTAACGCGGACGGGATCCATTTCGCTATGGATTTTTTACCTCAGCAAAACAGAAGGGTAGGCAAAGAGATGCTCGAGGGTTTAGAAGAGATAACAGCAGATGGTAAACATGTCGTTGTTATTGGTGGAGGAGATACGGGATCAGATTGCATAGGAACATCAATTCGCCAAGGTGCATTGTCTGTCACACAGCTAGAGATTATGCCTGCTCCGCCTGAAAGTGAAGACAAGATGCTAACATGGCCAAATTGGCCTCTCAAGATGAGAACCTCTTCGAGTCAAGAAGAGGGAGCAGAGAGAGAATTTTCAGTATTAACAACATCTTTTGGGGTTGAAAATGGTAAAATCAGTTCTTTAAATTGTATTAGGGTAAATGAGAAATTTGAAAAAATAGAAAACTCTGAGTTTGTAATTAAAGCGGATTTGGCATTACTGGCCATGGGTTTCGTTTCACCCATTACAGATAGAATTTTTAAAAATACTGAAGTATCCTTGGATAAGCGTGGGAATGTGTTAGCGGATGATAAATCTTACAAAACTTCTCTTGATAAATTGTGGGTAGCTGGTGATATGCGACGTGGTCAGTCTCTTGTTGTGTGGGCAATAAGAGAGGGCAGGCAAGTTGCGAAATCAGTAGACAAGGCATTGATGGGCTATAGTAGTCTCTCAGACTAAGGAAAAAAATTGTCCTATTTAAATAACATTTTGTGTGCGTTATTAAAAATTTAGCATACAAAATTACCAGAATGATTACACTATTATGTGCGCTCTTTATATTCTTATCTGTGTCAACCGTTCTTTTACTTAGATTTTTTAATCCTCCTTTCACGAGCTTTATGGTTTCGGAAAGCAATTTTTTTCAAAGAAAAATAGAGTACAGTTGGACTCCAATTTCAAATATGGGCGAAAATATTGCCCTTTCAGTGGTTGCGACAGAGGATTCTAATTTTTGTAACCACTTAGGACTAGACATAAAAGAGATTTACAAAGTAATTACAAGAAAGGAAAAGAGAGGCGCGTCAACGATAACTCAACAACTTGCTAAAAATCTTTTTTTATGGTCTGGAAGATCTTGGTCAAGAAAAATTATAGAATTGTACTTTACCTTTTTGATAGAGATCATTATTCCAAAAAGAAGAATTCTCGAAATATATCTAAACACTGTTGAGACAAGCCTGCTGACATTTGGCGTTAATCAAGCTTCAGATAAGTATTATAACAAGCCAGCAAATAAACTCACCAGAGAGCAATCAGTCCGAATTGCGTTGACGCTTCCAAATCCAAAGACTCGAAGCCCCAAAAAGCTGCAGTCTAATTTTACAGTAAGAATTTCACGATTAAAAAAAGATATCAATTTCCTAAAAAAAGATGACAGATCAAGCTGTTTTTTATAATTATAAATGGATTAGAGTAAGGTTTATTAACTATGAGAAAACTCCACCATTTAGCACTGTCACCATTCTGTCGAAAAGTAAGACTGGTTTTGGCAGAAAAAAAACTTGAAGTTGAATTAATCGATGAACCCGTTTGGGAAAAAAGATTGGATTTCATAAGATTTAGTCCTTCCGGTAAAGTGCCATTATTAAAAGAAGGAGCTAGTGTATTTACGGAGAGCACTCCCATATGTGAGTATTTGGATGAATCTCACCCAATTCCAAAACTTATTCCGGCCGATAAGAAGCTAAGGTTCGAGACGCGGAGAGTAACCTCTTGGTTTGATGATAAATTTTATAATGAAGTTACAAAAAACTTACTTAATGAGAGAGTGTACAAAAAGATTTTTAAATTAGGTCAACCTGATAGTGGTGCAATAAAGGAAGGCCTTAAGAAAATAAAGTTTCATTTTGATTATTTGGAATGGCTTTTGGAAAAAAGAAATTGGGTAGCTGGGGAGAAAATGTCATTAGCTGATTTTTCAGCTGCCGGACATATTTCGGCACTAGATTATGTAGGAGATATTGACTGGCAGTCTAAGCCAATAATAAAAGAATGGTATGCAAAAATTAAATCGAGGCCTGCTTTTAGAAATGCAGGTTTGCTAACGGACTTAGTTCCTGGCTTTGTGCCGGCAGGTCACTATAGTGACTTAGATTTTTAGTATGGAAATATTGGATTTTAAATCACAACTTCAGCAGATAGCTTCTGATGCAGGTTTTTCTGCCGTCGGTATAACCGATCCTCTAAAGGTTGATCAAACAATAAAGGAAAGATTTAGGGACTTCATTAAAAATGATTGGAATGCTGGTATGGATTGGTTGGAGAAAAGGATCAACGACCGAATAGCACCGGAAAATTTGTGGCCAAGTGTTAAATCAATTTTAGTATTTACAGATGACTATACTCCGGCGGAAAACCCCTTAAAAAAATTGATGGATAAAGAATTATCTAATATATCAGTTTATGCCACGAAAAGAGATTATCATAAAGTAGTCAAATCTAAGCTAAAGATCGTAGCCTCTTGGGTAAAAAAAAAATTAGACTGTGAGCTAAAAATATTTGTCGATACTGCTCCTGTTATGGAAAAACCTTTAGCACAACTATCTGGCTTGGGTTGGCAAGGCAAACATACAAATTTGGTGAGTAGAAATATGGGAAATTGGTTTTTTATCGGTGTAATGTACATAGATAAATCATTACTTGCAGATGAACCAGAGCAAGATAATTGTGGATCTTGTACCAAGTGTCTAGATATTTGTCCCACTAATGCTTTTGAGGGTCCATATAAACTAGATGCTAGAAAATGCATTGCGTATCTCACTATCGAACACAAGGGCGCTATAGATAAACAATTTAGAGCATCAATTGGCAACAGAGTTTTTGGATGCGATGATTGTTTAGCTGTCTGTCCCTGGAATAAATTTGCACAAATAACCAGAAATGAGAATTATAGAGAAACTTTTTCTGACTTAGCTTTGGAGAAAGCTCTAACCTTTTCAGATGGTGACTTCAGGAATTACTTTAGTGGAACCGCAATAAAAAGATTAGGATCAGATAGATTTTTAAGAAATGTAATATATGCGATGGGAAATAGTGGAAAAAAAGAATACATAAAATTACTGGAGGGGTTTAGAAGTCATTCTGTAGATTTTATATCTGAAGCAGCTGTTTGGTCTATTTCTGAGTTAAAAAAAAATGAATAAGAAAAATATATTGTTAATTTTTGGCTTTGGTTACACAGCTAAATTTATGTGCAAGAAATTCTCAAAAAAAAATTGGGAAGTGTTTTGTACGACGAGATTCAAGGAAAAGGCCAAAGAAATTAAATCACTTAATGCCACACCGGTTTTTTTCGATGATGAGGAAAAAATTGAGAGTATCCTCAGAAAGAATTCATATATTTTGAGCACGGCTCCACCAGAAAATAGTAAGGATCCAGTTATCGAGAATTATGGGTATTTATTCAAAAAAAATAGCGAAAGAATAAAATGGGCAGGATATCTGTCAACAACTAGTGTTTATGGAGATAAAAAAGGTGGCTGGGTTACAGAGGATACAGTGCTCGAACCAAATCTAGAGAGAAGTATTTCAAGAGTTGCGGCCGAAAAATCATGGCTAATATTTGGAGAAAATTTTTCCATAAAAACTATGATTTTCAGGTTGGCAGGTATATATGGGCCAGGAAGAAGTCTAATTGATCGTTTATTGGCAAATGAAAGAGTTTATATAGTCAATAAACCAGCTCATCTGTTTAACAGAATTCATGTTGACGATATAGTAGGCGCAATTGAGATGGCTATGAGCTCTAAATCGGAAGCTACGATTTTTAACTTGTCTGACGATTTGCCTGCAACGCAATTGGATGTAGCACAATTCGCTGCGAGTTTACTTAAAAAAAAATGCCCACACACAGTCAGTTTGGAAAGTGATTTGGTCAGTGAAATGGCGAGAAGTTTTTATAAAGAAGAAAAAAAAGTATCAAACACTAGGCTCAAAGATGAATTGGGGTATAAGCTTACTTTTCCTTCTTTTAAAGAGGGGCTCTTTGCGATTCACAATAATTCTATAGAATTCTAACAGGCGTTCCAATCTCGACTAAATTGAAAAGCTCTTCAATTTGTTCATTATACAGCCCTATGCATCCAGAGGAGCTTTGCCTTCCAATTTTTCTAGTATCGCTTGTTCCATG
This sequence comes from uncultured Alphaproteobacteria bacterium, assembly GCA_902581005.1. Classification (GTDB taxonomy): domain Bacteria; phylum Pseudomonadota; class Alphaproteobacteria; order Rhodobacterales; family Rhodobacteraceae; genus CACIJG01. The sequence goes on along the minus strand of CACHMT010000001.1, from coordinate 199,596 downwards.
AATACGATAACTTGGCCAACTTAGATAAAGTGCGTGGGATCCCAGAGGATTATCAGGGCCTGGAGGCATAAACTCAGGGAGCTTAGGATCTCTTTTCCTCATTTTTTTTGTAGGCCTCCATTCAGGTCCAATTACTTTTTTTGTAACTTTTGTATACCCGAGTCGAGTCAATTCTTCATTTAGGGGGACGGAGGTTGGAAAGACCTTATACTCTTTTCCATTCTTACTCCAGTAATGTAATGATCGCGTTTTGGTGTCAACAAGTATTGCCCCTTTATTCAAATCCTTAAAATGATCCTGCCAAGTTTGTACTCTGAATGAGAAAATGTTGTGTTTTGGTTTTCCATCTTTACCAAAGTCTACTGCTGTCTGGGCAATAATAGGGTTGCTTATTACTGCATAAACAAATAATAGTAGCGATGATATTAATATGTTGGAGAGTGCTTTGGTCATTTTTACATTAATAGTTGAAATTTATTTACTATAAAACAACTAATTGCGCATGAATTAAAAATCAACGTAGTATTTCTAACATCAGAACAAAAGACTTATAGATATATGAATAATATTATATTAAAACTATTGATTTTGGCTATTTTAGTAGGATGTGTTGGTACAAATACAGACGTCTACCATGGTTACTCAAAGTCAGGGGTTATTTCTAGCTTTAACGTGACTGCTTTAAAATCAAGACACCTAGAAATGGTTAATGCCTTAAGACTGGAAAACGGAAGATCCTCACTAAAGTACTCATCCAGTCTTTCAGCAGCATCGAAGACACACGCTTTTGACATAGCCAGACAACAGCGAGCCTGGAACTACGGTTCAGATGCATCTTCAGCGATAGATAGGGCAAAAATTGCAGGTTTTGAAGGCTTAGTGATTGGTGAAAATGTTTCGGAGACGTTTGAGGGTGAGTATGATATATTGAATGTCTGGTTCAAAAGTAATATTGGCAGAGAAATTATTCTGGACCCCACTGCGACCGATCTAGGGCTAAGTTGGTATCAGGATAGCACTGGAAAAGTTTGGTGGGTACAGATGATTGGCAAGTCTTAGTCACGAGTTTAGGTTTAAGCATAAATGTAGATAATGGTACCGGGTTCAACCAAACTATAAATTTCCTCTATTTCTTTATTTGTTACCGCAATGCAACCCTCAGTCCAGTCAAAAAAATAGTGCAACAGGATATTTTTTTTTCCAAGCCCATGAATAAAAATGTCACTACCAGGATTGAAGCCTCTTTGAAGAGCTCTTTTTTTGTCAGATTGATTGGGAAAGTTTATTCCAAGGCTTAAGTAAAAATTACTGTTCGGGTTTTTGTGTGTAATGTAATATTTACCCTCTGGGGTTTTACCATCTCCTTCTTTTTCTTTCTGACCCTGAGGGCTGAACCCTAAACGAATTCGATAGGATTTTATTATTTTACTGTTTCTGTAAAGAGCTAGAACTCTCTTTTTTTTCCATACCACCAATAAATTTGGCTTTTTAGGATGACTCCATGAAGGTTTAAAAAAAATGAAAGGAAATAGAATTGAAAGCAACAAAAAGCGTCTTTTGCTTATTTTTTTCATATAGTTGCTTTTTCTTTAACAGAATTAGATTTTAGCTGGCCACACGCAGCCATAATGTCCTCTCCACGAGGTTTTCGAATTGGGCTTGGTAATCTTGATTTGATAATAATATCTCTAAACGCTTTTATTCTATCTAAGGAAGAACGCTTATATTGACTTCCAGTCCAATTATTAAATGGTATTAAGTTTATCTTAGAAGGAAGACCTTGTAGTAATCTTACTAACCTATGTGCGTCCTCTTTTGTATCGTTAATTCCGTCAAGCATAACGTATTCAAATGTTACTCGTTCCGAATTGCGCAACTTAACGTCATTTCTCAAGGATCCGAGCAACTGTTCTAGATTCCACTTTTTATTAATGGGGACTAAAATATCCCTTGTCTTATTTTCTGTCGCGTGAAGACTTACAGCGATCATACAGCCGATTTCCTCATGAGCCGTCTTTATCTTTGGAACAATACCAGCTGTTGATAAGGTGATTCTCCTTCTTGAAAAATCCAATCCTTTATTGTCCATCAAAATACAACAGGCTTTCTTTACTTCTTCGTAATTTAGAAGAGGTTCACCCATTCCCATGAAAACAATATTGGTAATTATTTCGAAACAAGAAGAATGACTACTGTTCACCCTCTTCTTCTCCCAAAGCCCTAGATCATCATAAACTGCGATGACTTGACCTACAATCTCTTGACTTGAGAGATTCCTAACCAATTTTTGAGTCCCAGTATGACAAAATGAACAGTTTAACGTACAACCAACTTGTGAAGAAATACAAAGAGTGCTTCTTTTCTCTTCAGGGATAAATACCGTTTCTATTTTGCTTTGGTCCTCTAAACAGAATAAATATTTTATCGTACCGTCATCGCTGGTTTCTTTTTTTTCAATAGCTGGCCGTGAAACATTAAAAACTTTTTGCAGTCTTGACCGAAGACTTTTATCTAAATTTGTCATATTATCAAATGAAGTCATTCCATGACAATAGATCCAAGACCAGAGTTGACTTACTCTCATAGATACTCTTTTTGGGTGAGTTTCTAAGCCTGAAACGAGCGAAAACAATTCGTCTCTACTGAGCCCTAAAATGTTACTTTCTTGAGAAATCGATTTTAAGGTCAATTTAATTTGCACCGCTTCTCTAATTCCGATAAGGCATCGGAAAAACCCGTTAACATAAATGTATCTTTCGTAACAGTGTTACGGTGAGATATAGCGCTCATTACTGCCTTGCTACCTTTCCTAAGAAAAGTTACTAATTTTTTTTGATCAAATTTTTGAGCCCATGCATGGTCTTTCTCTGCTTTAGCTTTAGGCGATGGATGAGCAAAAAACACAATCTTGTCCTTATTATCAATTTCTAGAACTGCTTTTGACCCCACCTGTAAAGGATACCCAGCATAAAATGTTCCCTCATATTCGCTCTCTTTATTTAATATCTTAATTATATACAATGTTCCTTTTTCTCGATTAACCGATGAGAGCTTTTGATTATTTCTGAATGCTTCACCTTTGATAGACTGAGAAGCAATGAAGCACATTTTGGGGTCCTCTTTCGATACGAAAACGCTCCAGTCTCTAAAACTTTTTTCTGCTTTCCGCAAATTATCCTGCCCAGAGGAACTTTTTGTCAAAAACAAAAAACTCAATACTATATATAATGCAATCTTAAAAACTAGCTTTTTAGAATAGGATGCCGAGATTTTATTAGTACCGAGTTTCATTTAGTCTTTCATATTATAAATCTTCATGCGCATACTAATACAAGCAATTATGGATCTAGAAAAGACTTTTTATTTTGTTTTCCATTACAGGTGGCTGATGTCTTAAAGCTTGCAAAAATCTGAAATAGTAAAAAGTTCTGGATTTTGATAAAAAATTTATTTAGATATGAAAATTATGGCGAAAAGTAGAACTCTATACGACAAAATTTGGGATAACCATTTAATACAATCAGAAAATGATACTTCTCTGATATACATCGACAGGCATTTGGTGCATGAAGTTACAAGTCCTCAGGCTTTTGAGGGTCTAAGAGAAGCGGGAAGGAAAGTTCGTGCTCCTGAAAAAACAATCGCGGTCCCAGATCATAATGTGGCAACAACATCTGATCGGTTGACCAACTTTGGCAGTGAAGAAGGTCGTATACAGTTAGAAACTCTGGATAAGAATGCACGAGATTTTGGCATTCATTATTATGCTGTTGATGATATTAGGCAAGGAATAGTACACATAATTGGTCCTGAACAAGGTTGGACTTTGCCAGGTATGACAATTGTTTGTGGGGATAGTCATACGGCAACGCATGGAGCTTTTGGTGCATTAGCGCACGGCATAGGAACATCCGAAGTAGAGCATGTCCTTGCAACGCAGACATTAATTCAGCAGAAGTCAAAAAATATGAAGGTGGAGGTCTCTGGTGAATTGGGCAATGGAGTTACAGCAAAAGATATTACACTTACAATAATTGGAAAAACAGGAACAGCGGGTGGCACTGGACATGTAATCGAATATTGTGGAAATGCTATTGAGAGCCTTTCTATGGAAGGGCGAATGACTGTTTGCAATATGGCTATTGAAGGTGGAGCGAGAGCCGGCCTTATAGCGCCTGACCAAAAGACCATAGATTATGTAAAGGGTAGACCAAATTCACCAGAAGGTGAAAAATGGGATAAGGCTGTAAAATTTTGGAAAACGCTTTTTTCTGATCCAGATGCGTATTTTGATAAAGAGATTTTCTTAAAGGCGGAGGACATTGCGCCCGTTGTTACCTGGGGAACAAGCCCCGAGGATGTTCTTCCTATCACAGATTTCGTACCAAGTCCTGATAATTTTCAAGGAAGTAAAGTGGAAGCGGCCAAAAGATCTCTTGAATATATGGGGTTAAGGCCAGGCCAGAAATTGCAAGACATAGAAGTTGATGCTGTTTTTATTGGTTCTTGCACCAACGGACGAATAGAGGATCTGAGAGAGGTAGAAAAGATTGTTAAGGGAAAAAAGGTAAAGAGTGGGATAAAGGCTATGGTCGTACCGGGATCCGGATTAGTGAAAAAACAGGCGGAAGAAGAAGGAATAGCCAATTCACTAAAAGAGGCTGGTTTCGATTGGAGAATGCCAGGTTGTTCAATGTGTCTGGCAATGAATCCTGATCAGTTGTTGCCTGAGGAAAGATGCGCAGCGACGTCTAATAGAAATTTTGAAGGACGACAAGGGCGTGGGGGCCGTACTCATTTAATGAGCCCAGCAATGGCAGCAGCAGCAGCAATAACTGGCCGATTGACTGACGTGAGAGATATTTAGTGAAAGACACTGATGGAAAAGTTTAATATACTTGAAGGCATCGCAGCTCCAATGCCATTAATAAATATCGATACTGATATGTTAATACCAAAACAGTTCCTCAAAACAATTAAGAGGACTGGTCTTGGCGAGAACCTTTTTTTTGAAATGCGTTATGATCAAAATGGGAATGAAATAAAAGATTTTATCTTAAATAAGGATCATTATTCAAAAGCCTCAATTATAGTAGGCGGAGCTAACTTTGGTTGTGGTTCTTCGAGAGAACATGCGCCTTGGGCTTTAAAGGATTTTGGAATTAAGTGCATAATATCAACAAGTTTCGCAGATATTTTTTTTAATAATTGCTTTAAGAACGGCATACTTCCAATCATTGTGTCTGAAGATTTGCATCAAATACTTCTGCAGGACGCAGAAATGGAAACAACATCTATTATGAAAATTGATCTCAAGAACCAGAAGATTGTTCGCAACAATGGAGACCAATTAGACTTTGAGGTTGATGAGTTCAAGAAATATTGCTTATTAAATGGGTTAGATGATATCGGATTAACACTCAAGAGTGCGGATAAAATAAGTAGCTTTGAAAAAGAATATTCTGATAAATTTAGCTGGTCATAAAAAGGTATAATTGATGTTTTCTTTGCTTATTCTTCCAGGAGATGGAATTGGTCCAGAGGTGATGACTGAGGTTAGGCGTGTTATTTCTTGGTTCCAGGACAAGCGCAATTTAAAAATAGATATTGAAGAAGGTTTAGTTGGTGGAGCGTCTTACGATAAACATGGTGTTCCTCTTACAGAAGAGATTTTAAACAAAGCACTAGGAGTGGATGCTGTTTTGCTGGGAGCGGTTGGTGGCCCTAATTACGATAATCTGAGTTTCGATTTGAAACCAGAACGAGCGCTATTAAGACTTAGGAAAGAACTTGACCTATTTGCCAATATCCGACCCGCTCAATGTTTTGATGCACTGGCATCTTTCTCTTCACTCAAGAGAGAAATAGTTTCTGGACTGGATATTGTTATAGTAAGAGAGCTTACATCGGGGATTTATTTCGGAGAACCTCGTGGTATTCATACTGATGGCTCAAATGAGAGAGTTGGTGTAAATACACAAAGATACACTGAATCAGAGATACGCAGGGTTGCAATCAGTGCCTTTGAACTTGCTTTAAAAAGAAATAAAAAATTATGCTCTATGGAAAAAGCCAATGTGATGGAGAGCGGTGTTCTATGGCGAGATGTTGTTAACGAGGTTCATGTTGATTATCAGGATGTAGAGCTCAGCCATATGTATGCTGATAATGGAGCGATGCAGTTGGTAAGAGATCCTAAACAGTTTGATGTGATCGTAACAGATAATCTTTTCGGAGATATATTATCTGACTGTGCTGCAATGCTAACAGGTAGTTTGGGAATGCTGCCCTCCGCGAGTTTGGGAAATAAAAAAAACAATGGTTTGCCTCGAGCTATGTATGAGCCGGTACATGGGTCGGCACCAGATATTTCTGGCCAGGAAAAAGCTAATCCAATAGCGTGTATTTTAAGCTTTTCAATGGCTTTGAGGTATTCTTTTTCAGACGCACAGAATGCCAATCTTCTTGAGAAATCTATAGAAAAGGTTCTTGCGAAAGGGTACAGAACGCCTGATCTCATGATGGGTGACCAAGGACATCTGTGTTCAACTAGTGAAATGACCGACAAAATACTAGAAGAGTTAGACGCAGGCTAGTAGCTATCTGCCCATCCAACCACCGTCTACATTTAATAGTTCCCCATTCACATAGTCTGATGCATCGGAAGCTAAGTAAACAGCAGCTCCTGCCATATCGTCTATTGTACCCCATCTTTTCATAGGTATCCTCGCCATTAGGTCAGCTGACCTATTTTTATCTTGACGAAGAGCGGTAGTAATATCAGTGACAACGTAACCTGGGGCGATGGAATTTACATTTATTCCCTTATCTGCCAGTTCATTTGATAGAGCTTTTGTAAGTTGCGCAATTCCACCTTTAGAAGCTGTATAGCTAGGAACAAATAAACCACCCTGATGAGATAAGATTGATGCTGTAAAAATAATTTTACCCCAGCCTCTTTCAATCATTTTTGAACTAAGTTCTCTTGCAAGAACAAACTGAGACGATAAATTGATTTCTAGTATTCTATCCCAATGGGCATCATTATGTTCATTCAGCTCAGTTCTAATTAAAGAACCTGCATTACTCACAAGAATATTTGGCTCTAAATTATTCTCACCAAGTTCCTGTAAAAAATTATGCGTATTCTGTCGTTGAGAAAAGTCACAGCTAAAGCAATGAAACCTTCTACCGATCGACTCAACATATTTTTCTATCTCACTACCTATATCTAATGTAGAACTGACACCAATTATATCAGCTCCTGCTTCTGCTAGGCCTTTGGCAATACCAAACCCTATTCCTTTACTGCACCCTGTGACTAAAGCCGTCTTCCCATCAAGCTTAAATTTTTCAATTATCGACATAAGTCTGCTCTCCTAAATTCTGGCAATAGTCTAAATATTCCTTGAGCCTATTTTCACCATTTATTATGTTAGTACAAAAATCTCTAATATTCCCAACTCTTTCTGAAAACTCTTCTAGTCCAGCATTCAACCAACTTTCATCAACCCTCAAAAGTTGTTTAACACCAATTTTTTTTACTTCACCTCTAACCTTCTGGGTAGGTTCATATGTTTTATTTGAGAGTAAGTAATCATCTATGATTATTTTGTTTTTTACACCGAAGAGCAATAAAATTAAGGCTGACGCAAACCCGGTTCGGTCCTTCCCCGCTGTACAGTGAAACATTATCGTAGAGCCTGGGTTATCAAATAATATTTTAAAAAACTCTTCAAAAGTTTGAATGTTGTCAATTGTATATTTCCTATATGCATTTTGGAAAATTTTGTTTATTTCTGTCGTTTTTGATTTCTCGATTTTATTTAACCTCCTTAACAGATCCGTTACTTTTGGTTCAATTGGTAGGTGCACTCTTTTGCTTAAAAATTCTTTTGGAATCCTAGTTGGGTTATTTTTTTCTTCCTGAACGCCTCTGAAATCTATGATCAGAGGTTTTTTAAGCCCCAAAATTTGATTTTTAACACTGTCATTCCACTCCGTTGGAGCCGCGCACCTTAAAAATAAATTCTTTTTTATAGTTTTGTTTTCAGATGTTTTTTTTCCTCCTATATCCCTTAAATTATTGATCCCTATACCACTTGAATTATTTTCAGACATTTTATTACCACGTAAAAGATTTTAAAATTTTGAACTGTAATCAGCCGCTTTATAAAAAATTATTATGTAGGAATCACGAGTGTAATTGCAACCAATACTGTAAGACTACACCTAGGTAATGCAAAAATGACAATTATATTATATGTACGAAGCAACCAATGAATTTGACAAAATGGGTAATACGGAATAGCTCGGAGCTTTTACGAGAAGGGCTGCTAAAGTAGACGCGTTAAATTCTAAAGGCATCTCAATACCACCTTATAATTAAAGTATCGACAGGCCTATCAAAAAAACCCTATTAAAGTTCATTTTGAAAATAGTGGCCAATACAAGGTCCTATCAATTCCGAAATGTTGCTAGCCGTTAGGCCTGCACCATTATTTAATCGCAGGAAGTTTTTTGCGCACTGCGTCTGTAAATACACTGCACTTCTATAAGGTGACTTTGACCCAGAAGCCCATAGACCTGCAATAATTCCTGCTAGAACGTCTCCCATGCCGGCTGTTCCAAGCCAACCATTAGAATACAAATTAAGCCATATATTGCTATCTTCTGAAACAAGAGTTCCAGGACCCTTTAGTATCCAATCGCCACCATAGTGCTTTTTAAGCTTAGTAATGTTGGACCATTTATCTGAGAAGTCGTCTTTTAGAAGCTTTTGCATCTCACCAATATGAGGAGTACCCACCCAGGCTGCTGCTCTCTTCTTTGGTTTTTTTCTGGATAACCAATCCAATCCATCAGCGTCTAGAACAATATTAAATTTACTATTCCATAAAAACTCAATTTCTTTATCAAATTTTCTACCTAAACCAGGTCCAATAATGGCGGTACTCATGTTTTTGTCTATCGCAGCTTTAAAGCTATCGATAGTCGGATCTATATGAATAAGCTCAGGTGGTCTTTGCAATTTGTCTGTGTTTGATGCCCAAAATATTTTGCCACCACCAGAACGCAAGGCGGATATGCCAGCTAGAATTCCAGCCCCCTCCATTGATTTTGAACCGCCGAGGCAAAGTATTGAACCTCTTTCCCCTTTATGCGCCGATCGAGATAAGTCGGATATATGGATGGTTTCTTTACTAATGGCCTTCATGTCAGGCTTGTAGCCCAACTTACTCATGCCCAAGTTATCGAAATAAATAACCCCCGTGTAATCACAAGCTTTATCGATAAAAAGCCCTGGCTTCAATGTAAGAAATGTAATAGTTGCTGTTGCTTTAACAGCAATATTAAAAATTATTCCCTTGGAGCCATCAAGGCCGCTAGGCAAATCTAAAGATAAGATTTTTTTTGATTGTGAACATTGAAGATAATTTATGGCTTTTAGATAATTGCCTTGTAAATCTCTATTTAAACCGATCCCAAAGACCCCATCAACATACCATTCAGAACTTGGTATTTTGTTTATATTAAATCTTTCAATCATGATCCCTAGATCAATGCATAATTTGTAGGCTTGACTTTCAGGACGACTTTCATACTCCAGGTCAATTACGTGTGTCTTGATATTTTCTATTTTTAAAAGAGCTGCTAAGCAGAGCCCATCTTCACCATTATTTCCCTTGCCTACGAAAATTGTTATTGATTTAGCTTTTCTGCTTACTAAAAATTTTTTTGCAGATGTAGCTGCTCTTAGCATCAACAGGAAGGGTGTTTCTCTATTTTTAGTAATTCTTTTATCGATCAGTTTTGATTTTGCTGATCCGAATAAGTCAAGAGAAACGTCAGTAGTCTCTAATTCATATTGCATTATCTAGTTATATAGTTCAATAAAGTGTTAACAAATAAAATTTTTGTAACTAATGAAAAGATTAACAATAAAAACAGATAGAGGTGATTTTGCTGTGTGCTTCTGGAAAGGTCCAGCAAATGCCCCCATACTGCATTGGGCGCATGCTAATGGCTTTAATGGCCAAACATATAATAGACTCCTACGTAAATTAACTAGAGATTTCAATGTATATGCTTGGGACGCGCCAGGGTATGGCATGACTGAAAAAGGAGCTTTTTATAATAAGGTGAACCCTGTTTTAGGAAACTCCTATGATTTGGAAGCTTTGATAATGGAATTAAACAAAAAACATAAGCGTAAAATTCTTTTAGGTGGGCATTCAATAGGAGGGTCATTAAGTCTTATGGTTAGTAAATATATTGAGGAGAAAATATCTGGATTAATATTAGCGGATCCTGTGGTAATAAATTACCATTATCAATATTTAACTAAGTATCTTGGTCCTTTTGGATATGACTCTAGTACATTAAAACTTACAAAGCAGGCTCTGAAGAAGAGAGACAGGTGGGATAGTTTTGAGACAGTATTAAACTCTTATACCGGCAGAGGGATTTTCAGTACTTGGGAAGAGGGTTTTTTGGAAGATTATCTGTTGGGTGGAACAAGAAGCGATAAGGAAGGCGTCTATTTGACATGTCATCCAGCAATAGAGGCAGCAAGTTTTAAAAATACGGAAATCGTAGCAACTCCAAAAATAATAAAAGAAACCAGTGTTCCCATTGTTCTTTTGGTTTCAGAAATCGGAAGTACAACGGCTTCCCTATCGTCATTCAAGCGACTTTATAATTTAAAAAAATTGGAGATAATTGAAGGAGGAACACACTTTTTTCCAATGGAGCAACCCGATAAACTTATTTCCCTTATTAAAGACTTTAAATCTTATGCTTAGGGATTATACTTAAATCAGAATGGAAAGGTGGGATATAAAATGAACAATCTACAAGTCGCTGACCAAGACCAATATCAATCAAATTACTTTAATATTCAATTGCTTGGCCATGTTGCTCACGTAAAGCTTAACAGGCCTGAGAAAAGAAATGCTATGAACTGGGATTTTTGGAGAGATCTACCAAGGATAATTGGAGACATTGATAGAAATTCCAGTGCGAGATGTATTGTTCTATCTTCAACTGGCCCCATATTTTCAGCCGGTTTGGATTTAAGCCTATTTGGTCAAGACGTTTTTTCTAGCTCTACTACAAATAAAAAGAATGAAAAAGAGCTGCAAACGCCTCAAAACTTCATGAACTTTCTGTCTTTCTTACAAGACTCTATTTCATCATTACAAAAAGCTAGAATTCCCGTTATTTGTGCAATACAGGGTGGCTGTATAGGCGGAGGTGTGGATCTAATCTGTTCCGCAGATATACGATTAGCAACGAACGATGCTTTTTTTTCAATAAGAGAGACAAAAATTGGGATGGTAGCAGATGTGGGTACATTCCCTAGAATTGTAAAATTACTCCCTGAAGGTATTGTTAAGGAATTAGCGTTTACAGGAAGAAATTTTTCTGCTCAAGAAGCTAAAGATTATGGTTTTGTAAATAGATTATATGACAGTCATGAAGCTCTTATCGAAGGCGCATTAGAGATTGCTAAAGAAATAGCTTCTAATTCTCCGGCTGCTGTTTTTGGTTGTAAGAAAGTTATTGACTTTGCGCGTGACCATACCATTGATGAGGGATTGGATTGGATTAATATGTGGAACGCATCGATGCTGAGCCAATCTGAGTTGATGGAAGGATTTCGATCCTATAAAGATAAGACCGAAGGCAATTTTGCTGAATTACCAAAGCTAAAAGATCACTTTTCAAAAAATTAAAAAGGAAAAGTATGGGATATAACATTGCTGTTTGCGGTGCCACTGGTAACGTAGGAAGGGAAATGCTTAATATTTTGGCTGAGCGCCTGTTCCCAGTGGATGAGCTGACTGCTTTAGCCAGTAGAAGATCTTTGGGGACCGAATGTTCGTTTGGAGATAAAGTTCTAAAGACTAAAGATTTGGATACTTTTGATTTTAATGGAATTGATATCGCCCTTTTTGCAGTTGGCTCAGAAGCAACAAAAAAATATGTTAAAAAAGCGACTGAAAGTGACTGTATAGTGATAGACAATTCATCTCTTTTTCGTTACCATCCAGATGTCCCTCTAATAGTCCCTGAGGTTAATCCTGAGGAGATACAAAATTTCGATAAAAGGAATATTATTTCAAACCCTAACTGTTCAACCGCCCAATTGGTTGTAGCATTAAAACCATTACACGATAGAGCACAAATAAAAAGAGTCGTGGTAACAACTTTTCAATCAGTTTCAGGCTCGGGTAAGGAAGCAATGGACGAGCTGTGGGCTCAAACAAAAGGTTTATACGTGCCGGGTCAGGAAGTAGATCCAAAAGCTTATCCCAAACAAATCGCTTTTAATGTAATTCCTCAAATAGATGTGTTTCTCGATGACGGGCAGACAAAAGAGGAGTGGAAAATGGTTGCTGAAACAAAGAAGATTTTAGATAAGAAGATAAAATTGACAGCAACATGTGTCAGGGTGCCGGTATTTGTGGGCCACTCCGAGGCAGTAAATATAGAATTTGAAGATTTTTTAGATGAAGAAGAAGCCAGAGAAATTTTGAGACAATCTCCAGGAATAATTGTCGTAGACAAAAGAGAAGAAGGAGGTTACACAACGCCAATAGAGTGTGCAGGCGATTATGCGACTTTTATTAGCCGAATAAGACAAGATTCTACAACGGAGAATGGTCTGAATTTATGGTGTGTATCTGATAACCTTAGAAAAGGCGCTGCTCTAAATGCAGTACAAATCGCCGAGTTATTAGGAAATAAAATTCTAAAAAAGGAATAATGATTGGTTCTCTAAATTTTTCAGTCAAAAGTTAAAATCGCCTACTTACAATAAAGTTAGCGATTTGACAAAGATTTCTTGATCGATCTTTAAAACCTGAAATAGCTTCACAAGCTTCAGATACTAGCTCTAATGCTTTCTTTTTTGAATTATCAAGACCTAGTTTTGAAACAAAAGTGGCCTTATTTTTGTCCATATCTTTACCTACATTTTTTCCTAACGTTTTGGAAGAACTAGTAACATCCAAGATGTCGTCAATAATTTGAAAAGCTAAACCTATTTTAGCGGCGTATAAGGAGAAGGGCTCAGTGTTTTCTTCCGCTATAATCGGTCCAACTTCGCAGGACCAGGATATCAACTTCCCAGTTTTATATTCTTGTATTTTCGAAATCTCATTTATTTTAAGCTCCTTTTGGGAAGTCTCGGCGTCTATATCTAATGCTTGACCTAATACCATACCAGAAGCCCCAGAATTTTTGGCTAAACTCAAAATCAATTTATTTTTTACTTTATCGGTAACTTTAAATTTATGTCCACTCAGTGCTTCAAAACCCAAACTTTGTAGTGCATCTCCAACTAAAATGGCAGTTGCCTCATTCCATTTCTTATGGATAGTTAGTTGACCCCTTCTCAAATCATCATCGTCCATAGATGGAAGATCATCATGCACAAGAGAGTACGTATGAATGCATTCAATTGCGATAGCACAGAATATAGCCACTTCATTTGAAATATTGAAAACCTTTGACGTTTCCATACACAGCAACGGCCTTAATCTTTTTCCTTGCCCCAAAATCGAATACTCAATTGGTTTTTTTAATATTCCAAAATTCTTTGTTTTTAAAAATTTTTTTAAATGTTGATTAAAATAAAGTGCATTATTTTCGAGCATTGTTTTGAAGTAAGTCTCGTCGAACTCACTATAGGGTTTATTCATTATCGTCTGCTCTTAAGTCTTCCGTTATAAACTTCTCTTTGTCAGATACTTTTAAAATTTTCAATTCTGCTGTCTTCAAAAGTTTTTCGCAATGGCTTTTCAGTTTAATCCCTATTTCGTAATAAGAAATTGATTCTTCTAAGCTTAAATTGCCATCGTCTAGATGAGTAACCAACTCTTCTAATTTCTTCAGCCCCTCTTCAAATTTAAGGCCTTTTATCTCTTCTTCTGTAAGCATAATAAATCTAATGATATTTTTGTACTGATCTATAGTATAGTCTTTTAGATCAATAGCTAGTTCATTTTTATAAATAGATTTTTGCCAGAACTTCCAGAAATAGAAACAGTTAAATTAGGTATAGAAAAGACAGTTTTAGGTAGTGCCATCATCTCAACTAAAATATTTAGACGAGACCTAAGGTTCCCTATCGAAGAGAACTTTGAAAAATTGATCCTCAAAAAACGAGTTCTAGGAGTTGGTAGGCGATCAAAATATCTTCTTTTTTTTCTAAGTAATAAAACAACAATAGTCCTACATCTGGGGATGTCAGGAAGGATAAACTTAAGTAGAGAAAGTAAAAACAAATATAAACCAAAGAAACACGATCATCTGATAATATCATTCGATAATCAATTCCTGCTTATATATAATGATCCCCGAAGGTTTGGTTTTATTGAAATTATAGAAGGTGACTATGCAGATTATCAAAGGTTCAAATATATAGGAATAGAACCTCTTTCCAAAAAATTTGATAAACAACATCTGTGGTCCAAAATCAAAAACTCTTCAAGATCTTTAAAAAATATTTTAATGGATCAGAAAGTTGTAGCTGGCTTGGGAAACATATATGTGAGTGAGGCTTTGTGGGATTGTCGAATCAAACCGACTAGGATTGGCAAAAAAATGTCTCTGATTGAATGTGAAAGACTAGTCGCATCAATTAAGAAAGTTCTTAATAAGGCGATAAAATTTGGTGGTACTACTTTAAAAGATTTCCGACAGGTTGGTGGAGAGGTAGGATATTTTCAAAACAAACTGCAGGTTTATGGCAAAGAAGGTCAAGCATGTTTTCGGGGTAAATGTCGGGGCGCTGTTGGGAAAATTATAATTAGTGGGAGGAGTACATTTTATTGCGCAACCTGTCAGAAGTAATTCATTATTTTCTTGATAAATCTTGATAAGAAAATTAAAAGTTTGTGCAGATTAATTTTTTGGAGAATCGAATGGCTTACGAGACGCTCATCATAGAGCATGAAGAACCTATTTTAATTATAAAACTCAATAGGCCAAATGCATTGAACGCTCTAAACAGTAAGCTGTTGGAGGAACTAAATAGCGCTCTAACAGATGCAGACAATAATGATTCTGTTAGAACAATTATTTTAACTGGTTCTGAAAAGGCTTTCGCTGCTGGTGCGGACATCAAGGAGATGATATCAAAGTCTTTTGTAGATATGTTCTACAAAAACTTTTTTTCTAATGATTTAGATAGAATTCAAGCAACTAGAAAACCAATTATAGCTGCTGTAGCTGGATACGCGCTAGGAGGAGGATGTGAGCTTGCAATGAGGTGCGACTTTATCTTAGCTGCAGACAGTGCAAAATTTGGACAACCCGAAATAAATTTAGGTGTTATGGCGGGTTTTGGAGGAACGCAACTTCTATCGAAATTTGTTGGAAAATCTAAAGCAATGGAGATGCACCTAACTGGTAGAAATATGGATGCTGGAGAGGCTGAAAGGTCTGGTCTAGTCAGTAGAGTTGTTCCTGCTGAGGATCTTTTAAAGGAAGCTAAGGCTGTTGCTTATAAAATCGCAGAAAAGTCTATGTTGTCGACCATGGGAATTAAGGAATCAATAAATCGTTCATTCGAAATTGGAATGTCAGAGGGTATATTGTTTGAAAGGCGAATCTTCAATGCTCTTTTTTCAACTGAAGACAAAAAAGAAGGTATGTCCGCTTTTATAGAAAAAAGAACACCCAAGTTCGAAGACAAATAGCAGTTCGCTTATTGACATTTATAACCGCATTGTGTAATTGATTGCGTAAGGAGTACAATAAAGATGCCAAATAAAGCTTCAGCTAAAAAAAGACTAAGACAAACGGTTAAAAAAACCACGGAAAATAAGAATAGAAAAACCAGAATCAAAACGTTTGTAAAGAAAGTTGAGCAAGCTATAGTTAAGGGTGATCAAGCCACTGCTAATGAAGTTCTTAAGACAGCGCAGTCAGAAATCATGAGAGGCGTTACAAAAGGTGTTTTTCATAAGAATACAGCAAGTAGAAAAATATCAAGATTAAACTCAAAAATAAAAGGTTTAAAAAAAGCAAGCTAGCGCCAGCATGGTTTTTAATTTGTTGCTATAAACCTATGACAAGGTTACCGTATCACTAAGACACCTTTTTTTAAAAATGGATTGACAAAAACGATCCCTAACAGGTTTGAATTTGGTTGAAAATATAAATTCGAAAGAAGCTTTTGACCTTCTAAAAGAAGATGAAAACGCTGTATTGATTGATGTAAGAACCAATAAAGAGCATCTGGAAGTTGGAATACCTGACTTAAGAGAGATGGGTAAAGATACCTTTAAAATAGAATGGAGAAACTCGATCTTACCGGGGTCACGAAAGCGCTTTTTAAACGATTTTAACAAAAATTTAAGCCATCATGACGGAGCAAAGTATCTTTTTATATGTAGATCTGGAATTAGATCAAAATTCGCTGCATTAACTGTGGAAGAATCGTTTAAATCCGGTAATTATAATGGTATGTGTTTTAACATTGAGGATGGATTCGAGGGATTTGAACAGCCTTCAGTCAATCCACAAAACCCAACCGGATGGAAGAACTTGGGCTTGCCCTGGAGTAGAGTTATTTAATGAACAAAGATGAGTGGTCAAAGGTAAAAGAGTTTGTGAAGAGTAATATAGGCGAAAGTGCTCACGCAAACTGGATACAACCCATTGAGCTAAAGGAGGTTAACGGTTCTGTTGCAAAGTTTAAAGTGCCAACAAGATTTATTGGTACTTGGGTTCATAGGAACTACGGAGATCACATTATCCAAGGATTTAAGAATCAAAAACTAACGATAGATAGACTTGAGTTTATTGCATCGTCAGATAAAACAGCGGGCAAAAAAAATGTTTCAGAGAAAAGTGCACTGAAAAGAACCGACCAAAAATCTCAAGAATCTCAGCTTGATCTACCCAGTTCACCACTTGATGCCAGGTTTACCTTCGATAAATTTGTGGTTGGAAAACCAAATGAGTTGGCACATGCAGCTGCAAAAAGAGTTTCAGAGGGGGGAAAGGTAACTTTCAATCCATTATTTTTGTATGGAGGAGTGGGTCTAGGAAAAACGCATCTAATGCACTCTATTGCTTGGTCTACCAAAGAAAAAAATAAAAAAGCACGAATACTATACCTCTCAGCCGAACAGTTTATGTATAGGTTTGTCCAAGCTTTAAGATTTAAGGATATGCATGCGTTCAAGAAGTTATTTAGGTCTGTGGATGTTTTGATGGTAGATGATGTTCAGTTCATAGCAGGGAAAGATTCAACTCAAGATGAATTTTTTCATACCTTTAATGCTCTCATAGAGCAAGGAAAACAAATAGTCATATCAGCTGATAGAGCTCCTGGTGAAATCGATGGTTTGGAAGAAAGGATTAAATCTAGACTTGCTTGGGGTCTAGTTGTCGACGTGCACCCTACAGACTATGAATTACGCCTGGGAATTTTACAGGCAAAAGCTGAAATACAGATGGAACTGAATAGAGACGTTAAGATTGATGAAGGTATATTAGAGTATTTAGCTCATAAAATTTCTTCAAATGTTAGGGTATTAGAGGGAGCTCTGACAAGGTTATTCGC
The DNA here is from genome assembly GCA_902581005.1 of uncultured Alphaproteobacteria bacterium. Lineage (GTDB taxonomy): Bacteria > Pseudomonadota > Alphaproteobacteria > Rhodobacterales > Rhodobacteraceae > CACIJG01. Next base: position 182,012 of record CACHMT010000001.1, on the reverse strand, counting down.
TTTTGCATCTTTAGTTGGAAAAGAAATAACCATTGATTTAGTTCAGGAATGTCTATCAGATATTCTAAGAACTTCAGAGAGAAAAGTTACTATTGAAGAGATAATCAGAAAAGTTGCTGAACACTACAATCTTAGAATGACAGACTTGATATCTGCGAGAAGAGCAAGGGTGGTAGCTAGACCTAGACAAATAGCTATGTTTTTATCTAAAAGTCTAACTTCAAAATCTTTGCCAGAAATTGGAAGGAAATTCGGTGGAAGAGATCACACCACTGTTATTCACGCGGTTAAGAAAATTGAAGAATTAAAACTTGTTGATGTACAGGTTGCAGACGAGGTGGAAATCTTACGTAGAACACTTGAGGCATAAAAAGCTTTTTCGCTATTATTTTATTTTAAAAAAGGATATCATTCACCCAATACATTTTTTGGTATGAAGCGAAAATGAAGATTAGTGTAGAAAGAAGTGATTTGCTAAGGTCAATGAGCCGAGCTCAAGCCATCGTTGAAAGAAGAACTACTATTCCCATTCTATCGAATGTTTTAATTGAAGCGAGAGAAGACCGTCTAACCCTAAGAGCCACCGATTTAGATATAGAATTATTGGACTCCATAAAAGCTGTAGTCGAAAAAGAGGGAGCTGTCACCGTTGGTGCGCACACCTTCTATGAGATTCTTAGAAAACTTCCAGATGGTTCGAGAGTTTTAATAGACCTTGATCCTTTGAATCAGAAAATAAATGTTAAAGCTGGACGTTCCACTTTTTCATTAACAACAATTTCCGTTGATGACTTTCCATTAATGGCATCGTCAGAATACGACTTTTCATTCTCTATAAAGGTTGAAGAGCTAAAGCGGCTATTCGAAAAAGTAAAGTTTGCAATGTCCATGGAAGAAACAAGATTTTATCTTAACGGTGTTTTTTTCCATGAGTTTATTGATCAAGAAACTAAGCTTATACGTACTGTTGCCACAGATGGTCATAGACTGGCAAAAATAGACTCACCACTACCTGACAATGCTAGCGGAATGCCAGGATTGATTGTGCCGCGAAAAACAGTTTCTGAATTGAGAATGATATATGAAACGACGGAAGACACAGTAAATGTTTCTGTATCAGAAACGAAAATACGTTTTTCAAACTCGACCTTATCTTTAACATCTAAAGTAGTGGATGGATCATTTCCTGATTACGATCGAGTTATACCAAAAAATAATATTAAAAAATTGGTTATTGATGCCTCAGAATTTGCTAAGTCAGTAGATAGAGTAGCAACCATTTCTTCAGAGCGTGCTCGGGCAGTTAAACTGAGTCTAAGTAAAGAAAAGCTCATATTATCTGTAAATGCTCCAGAGACAGGATTAGCAATTGAGGAAATTCCTATTGCTTATGAGGGAGAAGAAATTGAAATTGGATTTAATGCTAAATATCTACAAGAAATTTCAAATCAGGTCGAAAGCGGCGAAGCAATTTTCTTATTTAATGACGTTGGTGATCCTGCACTTATGAAGGACAATAATGACGACACTGCGGTTTATGTTGTTATGCCTATGCGTGTATAAACAATTTATATTAAAATGAGTGCTGCCGGAATAGAAAAACTTAAAATAAGTAATTTCAGATCGTATAAAATTTTAGAACTCTCCTTTGATTCAAATCCGACCGTTATTTATGGGAAAAACGGAGTTGGAAAAACAAACCTTTTAGAAGCTATATCACTCTTATACCCAGGTAAAGGGATAAGAAGGTCTAGCTTTCATGATATGATAAATCTATCTAATAATATTTCCTGGAAAGTTGAGGCTTTAGCTCACAGAAACAATAATCGTTTTGAAATCGAGACTTCTAGTGACGGAAATGGAAGAGTTGTGAGAATAGATGGAAAAAAAGTGCCACAGAATAATCTCAGTTCGAGTCTAAAAATCCTATGGTTTTTACCGCCAATGGACAGGATCTGGATGGAAACCTCAAAGGACAGAAGAAAATTCTTAGATAGAATGGTATTTAGCCTAGATATTAACCATGCAAAAAGATGTACTCAATATGAAAAACTTCTAAGAGATAGGAATAGGTTACTAAAAGATCGTATAGCAGACAGCTCTTGGTATCTCGCTATCGAAAAGGAAATGGCCATACTTGGATTTGAAATAGATAATCGTAGAAGAGATTTTATTGAAAAGCTTAATACAGTTTTAATCGAAAAGAATAATTATTTTCCGTTGATAAAGCTTAATCTGAAAGACGATCCTATCGAAAGTGAAGAAGTATTCTTGAAAAATTTAATGAACCAAAGAGGGCAGGACCTAGTAACTGGCAGAACAAATTTTGGCCCCCATACAGATGATCTACAAGGGTTTTATTTAGAAAAGGAAATAGATACAAAATACTCTTCTACAGGTGAGCAAAAGCTTTCGATAATTTCCATTATTTTATCCAATGCAAAATTGATTAAAGAACAGCACAAAGTCTCTCCCATAATGCTTTTGGATGAGATAACAGCTCATTTGGATGAAGTACGTAAAGAAAATTTATTTTCAGAACTGTTATCTTTGGAAAGCCAGTTTTTTATTTCAGGAACGGAGGTGGGCATATTTAGTTCCTTAAGCAAGAAAACAAAATTTTTGGAATTGGACGAAAGAAAAAAATTTGTCGCTTAGTTTTTCTCAAAAAAAGGACAATCTTTAATAATATCTCTACCAACGTCTTTAATGTCTCGTCTTCCGCACAGCGCCATTGTCATATCAAGTTCCTTGTTGAGAATTTCTAAAGCGTTTATAACTCCCTTCTTTCCTTTTGCTGAAAGACCATATACAAAAGATCTACCAATCATTACGCCTACAGCTCCTAAGGCTATAGCTTTGAGAATATCCTGTCCGGAAGAAATACCACCATCAAATAATACATCTATATCTGAAACAGCTTTCTTAATTTGCGGAAGCGTAGAAATCGAACTATTAACTCCATCTAGTTGCCTTCCACCATGATTAGAAACGACCAAAGCATCCGCACCGCATTTCTGTGCCATTTTAGCATCATCTGGGTCCATGATTCCCTTAATAATTAGCTTGCCTCCCCACCAGTCTTTTATTCTCCTGACATCATCCCAGTTAAGCTTTGGGTCAAATTGGCTTTGTACCCATTTAGTTAGAGAGGTTAGGTTTTTGATATCTTTTACATGACCCATAATATTTCCGAAGGTTCGATTTTTTGATCTTACCATTTCAAAACACCAATTTGGTTTTGATATCAAGTCAAAAACATTAGACATTTTTATCTTGATAGGTACTGATAAACCATTCCTTATATCGGCGTGCCTTTGGCCTAGTATTTGTAAGTCCAAAGTAAGCACCAATGCAGAGCATTCTGCTGCTTTTGCCCTTTCAACCAATCGTTTGGCAAAATCGTGATCTCTCATGACATAGAGCTGAAACCAAAATGGTTTTGAAGTATTTCTCGCAACTTCTTCTATTGAACAAATCGACATGGTAGAAAGTGTAAAAGGAACTCCGAAACTCTCCGCTGCTTGTGCTGCCAATATCTCACCGTTTGCTTTTTGCATGCCGAGCAAACCTACCGGAGCTAAAGCAACTGGCATCTTGTAGTCTGTGCCTAATAAGCTCTTTCTAGTACTTCTATTAGAAATATCGACAGCAACTCTCTGTCTAAAGGAAATTTTTTTAAAATCGTTACTGTTGTCTCTTAAAGTAGACTCCGTCCAAGAACCTGACAGAACATATTCGTGAAATGCTTTAGGAACTTTTTTTCTTGCTTCGTTCTTAAGATCGTCAATAGTGAGATATTCCATGTGACACTCTCTTTAAATCTTAAGGTCTAATCTCGGCTTCCAAAAAGGACGAAATAATTCAATTTTAGGACATCTGTTCATGACAACTTTTAAACCTGCATTTTTTGCTATCTCTGCAGCTTCGTCATCATACACTCCTATTTGACCCCAAAGTACATTTGCTTTTATTTCAATTGCTTCTTTTGCTACCGATAAAAACTCTTCTTTTCTTCTAAATACCTGTACCATATCAACGGGCTTATCTATTTCCTTTAAACTGTGAAAGACTTTAAGACCTCTAATCTCCTTAATATTGGGGTTCGGGTTAACAGGTAACATTTGATATCCAGTTTCATGCAGCACCCTTAAAACACCATAGCTAAATTTTGTCTTATCCCCACTAGCTCCAACCATGGCAATTGTTTTTACAGATTTTAGAATGTCTTCTATATAACCTTTAGGATAATCATATATATGGTCTACATCAGCTTCAGGCATCACTTCTCTCTTTCTTTCGTTGCAATATCTTTCTTTAGTTCATGAGGCTTTAATGGATCTAAAAATGGATTTCTATAAAGCTTGTCATGACTCTCAACACCAATTTCAAGAATAAGGTTTGACAAAGGTCTTGCAACGCAAAGTATAATGTATCCATCATTTATCTGTCTATTATTAAGTGCCACTTGCCTTCTTTGATCTACTTCTCCATAAACAAGTTTTGCAGCACACGTGATACATCCACCATATTTGCAACCATAGGGGAGATCGACACCCTGTTCCTTTAAGCTATCGAGCAATGGACGCTTATCTTCAACTTTATAGGATTTACCGCGTCTATTTGATATTTCAACCTTAAATATTTTCACAGCCATATATCACTAGTGCAATCACCTCCAGGATACCTACTTTCATGACAGCGGCTCGGGCCATTTGGTTCTTCCCCAAAGTTTACAATAAAATCAGGATTAATTTTCATCCCTCCGTTTACTGGGTCACAGTCAATCATTATCAATACACCACCCTTTTCTCTTATATCTGGATAAAATTGATTGTCCCAAGTAGAAAATAGAGAAGTTGTTACGTACAGTCTTTTCCCATCTAGGCTGAGCTGAAACATTTGTGGTCCCCCAGCAATTTTAAGACCATTAACTTCAGGAGCTCTTCCCAGTAGACCACCCATCCAAACTTGACCAGTAAGTTTCGGTTTGTGAGGGTCTGAAATATCATATTGCCTCATATCACCGTGCAGCCAATTATTAAGGTATAAATATTTATCATCCATTGAAACGAGAATTGCTGACATTACACCTGGGATAGGAATTGGCCAGTCCGGGTGTGGTTGGTTTTCTACATCAATAATTTTTTCCCATTGCCATTTTTCGTTTTTGTCTTTCCACCAATGTATCACGTTTGCGCTTAGTGCTGCACCGCAAAACCCATGACTACTATCTGGATTATGATGAAACTTTACTTCTAAAGGAACAAGACCGTCTTCACCCAAATACATAGTTTCAATTGGCTTGCGTTCCTTGAAATCCCAGAAATGGAGTTGTCTTCCATACTTGAGGTGCCCAACTTCTTCTAGATCAAAGCCCGGCATAAATGTGTTGGGAGCAGCCCACTCCGATGAAACCATTATATTGTGTCTTGGTTGATACCAAAAATCATACCCAAATGGTATATCTCCCATTGAGTTCTCCCATCTTCCTATAATTTCGAAATTCTTATCCAGATGCAAATATCCTCCAGGTGCTTCTCCCTTTGCATCACCCAGCATAGATATAATTATTTCTGAGCCCAGGCAATGGACGGTATGTGGGCCACTTAAGTTGGTTTTTGATTTAATGTCTGCTCCGTCAATAACTTTGTGGAGAGTGGGCATTCTAGGATTGGTCGCAGTATCCACTATGTGAATATTATTCGACCTCACTCCTGGAAGTAAAAGATATTTGCGGGTCATGGTAGAGTCGTCATGGCAAGATGAACACGCATTCCATCCCATATGATGAAGTTCATCACCAATGCCTGGCATTTCCAACCTATGTATAACTTTCGAATAAGTAGGGCTATCGGGGTCAACATCGACTGTAGCTAAATAGTCAGGCTTTTGTATTCCTGTTCCTGTATATATTGCAATTGTATATAAAAGTTTCTCCCTCGGTGCTCTAACAGCTTCTTCTGGGGACGAATATCCAGGACCACAACACGTTTCATTCATAGTTTATTCTTTCGTTTCAATAGGATTTCCAGATTTTTTCCATGCGGCAAATCCTCCCTCTAGATGAGATACGGGGCTGAGACCCATGTCTTGTGCTGCTTTGGCTGCAAGAGCAGATCGGCCAGCTGCAGCACAATAAAAAACATATTTCTTGTCTTGGTTAAAAATTTCTTTGTGGTAGGGACTATCAGGGTCTATCCAGAATTCGAGCATTCCTCTCGGGCAAGAGAACGAATTTGGAATTTTTCCTTCTCTTTGTATTTCCCTAGGGTCTCTTATATCTACAAAAACGTACTTACTATCTTCGAAATATTTTGAGGCATCAACTACAGGTGTTATTTCAACCTCTTTATTTGCTTCAGCTACCATATCTTTAACATGTTTTACAATTTTTTGTGCCATTTTGTCTATTCCTTCCTATTTTAAGAGAAGTTTTTCTGAAACTGATCTAAACTTTCATCTATTTCGATCGAGGGTATTTTTTTTGATACCCAAACGTCTCCTTGTGGCTTTATCACCTCTAATTCATTTACAGTTCCTGCATGTATCCTCACTAATCCAGGTCTACCTTCATTTAAGGAGAACATCTGACAACCGCATTGTTCGCAAAACTTTTTAGTTATTTTGTTGCCACTTTCTGATTGATGTATGTAGCTTTTTAAAGTCCCTTGAATATATAAATCGCCTTCTTTCACAAATATATTGGTAAGATAAGGGGCACCACTACATTTTCTGCAGTCCTCGCAATGACAGTTAAAAGTCCTTAATGGTGCAGTGTTACTGTTATACGTTATAGCTCGACATAAGCAGCTTCCGGTGAATCCTTTCATCTCTACCTTTTCTCTATTTATCATAACTCGACTCATTGTTCTTAAGTTCATGAGTTTATCCATCCACCATCAACATCAACAGTGGTTCCGTTAACAAAATCATTTTCAATAACAAAGATAATTCCTTTTGCAACCTCATCCGGTTTTCCAGCTCGCTTTATTGAGTGAGATGCTGTGGCTGAACTTAGAAATATTCGTCGATCCTCACCTTCTTGTGAAAACATAGGCGTATCTATTAAGCCTGGCGCTACAGCATTTATTCTCTTTGGAGCGATTTCGTTTGCAACACCTCTGACCAGGTTCTCAACTGCACCTCCAACAGCAGAAAGAGCAATTTGTCCAGGCTTCATTCGCCTAGCAGGTGCACCACTGACCAAAACTATTGTTCCATCCGAGCTTAAATAGTGTGTGCCATAGCGTACAACATTCGCGTAACCCCATAATTTGTCAAAAGAGTTTTTAAATCCAGTCATATCCATTTCTAGAAATGGGCCGGCAGCTCTGCTTCCTCCAGTCGCAGCACTTACCAAGATTTCAAAGGGAGCATGCTTTTCAAAAATATTTTTTACTTCCTCTTCAATTCTTACATCACAGCTTTCAAAGGATAGTTTGTTATGTTTTACACTGGTCGCTTTGCTTGGGTCCCTGCTGATGGCAATAACGTCTGCACCTTTTTCAATTAATTGCTCACATGTAGAGAGCCCAATTCCAGAAGTTCCGCCAAATACAAGGGCTTTTTTATTCGTTATGTCCATTTTTATCTATCCATAAAAGAATTTGTAATTTACTCCAATTGATATTAAAGCAATTGGAGGTTAATTGAAGTTTTTTTGGGCTATGCATGAATAATAATTATATAGGAATATTGGCAATCGTTTTGGGTACAATTTGTTTCTCAATAAATGACATATCGGTAAAGCTTTTTAGTACTGATATGCCACTACATCAGCTCATGTTTTTCCGAGCTATTTTTGCCATTTCAATTTTACTTTTTATCGTTCTACCTTTTTACGGTGGCTTTAAATACCTTAATACGAATAACCCTACTTTTCATGTGTTTAGGGGATTATCTGTTGTTGGGGCGAATACTTTCTTCTTCATATCCATAGCTGAGCTTTCGTTGGCAGAGGCAACAGCAATATTTTTTATCGCACCAGTTTTGATTACAATTTTTGCTGTATTTTTTTTGAAAGAGAAAGTGGGTATACGTAGAAGCTTGGCCTGCTTTATCGGATTTTTGGGCATGCTATTCGTAATAAAGCCAGGTACAATTTCGTTTGAATTAATTTCATTATTTCCTTTAATCGCTGCTTTTTTTTATACAGCTCTACATATAATAACTAGAAAGTATGGGGCGCAAGAAAACCCGATCACAATGGGTTTTTATATCCAAATATGTTTTCTTGTCACAAGCCTTACATTTGCTGGAGGATTTTACAAAGCTGATCTTAATGTTGGACAGAGCAATGCTTTGATATTTTTGACGGGCTCATGGGTTTCAGTCAATACTTTTGATTTGTTACACATTTTTGTAGGTATAGCCTTCCCAATATCGATAGGAGGTATTCTTGTTTCTTATGCATATAAGAATCATGAGGCATCTTTTTTAGCGCCATTTGAATATGGGGCTTTAGTTATTGCAGTTATTTCTACCTATTTAATTTGGAACGAAATCCCAGATAGACTTTCTCTTTTAGGCATAATTTTGATAATCTGTTCCGGTATTTTTGTATCATTAAGAGAAAAGCAAGTAAGTTCAATACGTTCATCGCGAAAATTAATATATAGACGATAAATATCTCAATAATTTATGATAAGTAGAAAGGCTAGAAACAGAAAAAAAGTCATATCTTTTGCCATGAGACTCGTGACTTTAATTAAACCTGGAAGCCTCAGCTATTTTCAAATTAGAATAATGCGATTGCTTGTTTTATTTGCATCCTTTAGAAGAGCAAACGTAAACAATGTCGTCGTGAAAAAAATATCTTTAGAACAGCTTGAGCTATATCGGATTATACCAAATAAGATTTCTGATAAACTAAAGATCTTATTTTTTCATGGGGGTGGGTTTTTTGTTGGTAACTTCAAAATTTATCGAAGTTATGCATCTTTTTTAGCGGAGATCCTTGGCAGAGAAATTATATTTGTTGAATATAAACTCAGTCCTGAGTCAAGGTATCCACGCCAATTAGAAGATGCGAAAAAAGCATACTCTTTTCTTTTAGGAAAAAAAGAAAAATCCAATATTATCCTTGCTGGTGATTCAGCTGGCGGCAATTTAGCACTAGCATTATTCTTAGCACTGAAAAAAGAAAAATCAAAAAAACCAAAAGGAATATTCTGTATTTCTCCCTGGGTTTATCCAACTGCTATAATGGCAGAATATCCAGATAGTTGCTGTCAAAGTGATGTACTAATAGGACCATTTATAAAACGTGCAAAAGAAACAGGTTCTGGTCCTTTATCCTATCTCTATTGCAATCCATCAGATCATAAAAACCCCTTCATTTCACCTTTATTTGGCGACTTTAAAAATTCACCACCAATTATGATCCAATATACAGAAAATGAGATTCTTTCAGTCCAGATTGGACAGTTTTTAAAACGACTAAAAAAGCAAAGAGTCAAAGTGGTAACAAAAACCTGGAAAGACCTATGGCATGATTTTCAGCTCGAAACAGATTTAATTGAGACTCGTAGGTCTTTCGTGCTTTTCAAGGACTTTTTGGACGAACTATGCACTTAAGCTTTATCTTCGCCTGCTTGGGCCGCGTAAATAGAAGTGTACCCTCCTGACCAGTCGGGGGGCATCTGGCAAGGTCTTGGATCATGGTGTGCCCATTTTACCTGCTCTCCCCTTACAATTTTATAAGTGTTCACAGTTGGTTGTGGGTGAGGTGTGTAGGCTTTAGCGTCAGCAGATGTATAACAATTAAGCAAAAGTGGTCTGGGATTTTTAGATTTCGAAGATGGTGAGAAATGAAGTGCTCTTGCGTTATGTATTGTTATAGATCCAGCATTCCCCGTAAGATAGTCAACCATCGACATATCAACAGTATCTGCGTCTTCATCGCTTAACATTCCTGTCCAATTACCATTTTTGTCGTACTGATCATATAGGTCATTTTTATGTGAACCTTTTAACACGGCTAAAGGCCCATTATTCATATCAGTGTCCTCTAAATAACACCCAATTGTCAAAACGTTGTAATTTGTATGGGGAAAGAATTGGATATCCTGATGCCACTTAACGGTGTCACTTTCGTCATACCACTTAAAGTTTAGTTTTGAGTGATGAAATGTCACATTTGGACCAACAAGGTCACTAGCAACGTCAGCCATAAGACCCTTTGAGAAATTCCAATACTCTTCATGATTCTCATCTGGACTCTTTAATCTTCTAAGTACCGGATTCTCGTAAGAATGTCCTGGACCGATATCAAAAACATTATTTGACTCCGTGACCTCGCGACTTTTTTCAACGAACTCACTTGTAACTTTTTTGATAAGTTTTAGTGTCTCAGACGGAACTAAGTCTTTTATTCCTACGAACCCAAACTCAAAATAATGTTCCCTCTGCTCCTGAGTTAAGATTTTGGGTGGAAAAGATAAAATTTCTTCTGGTGTCATATTAAAACTCTTATGAAAATCTTCTTTTAAGCTTCTTAAATTTAAGTTGCATCTTCAAGGTTAACAGCTCATATTTTAGTGTAAATATTTTTCTGGAGGTTTTTATGGCTGGTGCTTTAAAAGGGATAAGAATAATCGATTTAACCTCGATGATTTCAGGTCCAAGTGCAACTATGATACTAGGAGACCAGGATGCTGAAATCATAAAAATTGAAAATACTTCAGTTGGAGATTACACCAGGCTTGTCAGCACCCAGAGATCTGGAATTTCAGCCGCTTACCTTAACAACAATAGAAATAAGAAATCTGTGTGTATTGATCTAAAAGCGGAGGAAGGAAAAAATATCCTTAAAAAGCTCATTAGAACGGCAGACGTTTTAGTACAAAACTTCAGACCAGGGGTAATGGATAGGTTAGGTTTCGGATATAGCGATGTTCGCGCGATAAGTCCTAACATTATATATGTTTCCATAAGTGGCTTCGGTTTTACTGGCCCTTATAAGAACAAACCAGTTTACGATCCTCTTATTCAAGCGCTATCCGGTCTAACCACTGTACAAGCAGGATCAGATGAAGAGAGACCGAGGCTTATGCGAACGATACTTCCTGATAAGCTTACTGGGTTCGCTACCGCTCAGGCAATAACAGCGGCACTGTTCCACAAGGCAAAAACAGGTGAGGGTCAGGAAGTCAAAATATCAATGCTAGATGCTGTGATTTCTTTTTTGTGGGGTTCCGATATGGGAGGGCATACCTTTGTTGGAGACGAACTTGAAAAGGAGACCGCACAGAGTTTTATTGATTTAATATATGAAACTAAAGAGGGCTTCATATCTGTTGCAGTTCAGTCCGATAAAGAATGGTTTAATATTTGCGATGCATTTAATAAGAAAGAGTGGTTAAGTGATCCTAGGTTTTTGACAGCGGAATTAAGGCATCAGAATATAAATGAAAGGCTAGAATTGATACAAACTGAGCTTAAGAAAAAAACATCCGATGAATGGTTGAAATTGCTAACGGCTAAAGATGTTCCTTGCGCACCCGTTTTGACGAGAAAAGAAATGATAAAGAATGAGCAAGTAGTAGCAAATGATATTATAAAAATTTCTGAACACCCTATTGCAGGAAAGATACGGCAGTCTAAGTTAGCGGCTAGCTTTTCTGTAACCAATAAAGATGACAATTTGTCAGCTCCAACACTTGGTCAGCATACTAAGTCAGTTCTTTCAGGATTAGGCTTTACAGAATTGGAAGTTGATAAATTGCTAAGTGATAAAGTAGTTAAGGGCAGTTGACTTATATTTTCAATTGTTAATTTAAATTGGTACGCGAATTGCAAATTAGGTAAAGCATGAAATTTTTTCATGTTCATACCTCCCTGTTGACTAAAGCCGAGCAAATTTTTGTTCGGCTTTTTTTTTTAATTTTTTTGTTATATTGTTAAATAGAATAACTACCAATGGAGACCAGAATGTTAAAATTAATCATAGCAATCCTAGCGCTATTTTCTTTCTCAAATTTATTTGCGGAGACTTATTATGTGACAGGTACTGTGCAATCAATTGAACCAGTTTATTCAAGTACGAATATTTACACACCTGAGACACGTTGCAGAAATGTAAAGGTACCAGTATACGGAAAGGTTGTCAGTGGTAATGGCGCGTCAGGCGCTGATGTGTTAGGAGGAATGGTGGTTGGAGCTCTTATTGGTAAAGCCTTAACAAACGATAACAATGCCGCTGGGGTTGGAGCTGTTATGGGAGGGGTCGTAGCAGCCGAACAACAAAAGAAAGCAACAACAAAGGTTGTTGGTTACAATACAGAACAGAGATGTGAGGTTGTCCAGCTGGTCAGTCAGCGAAGCTCTGTAGAAAGCTACAGAGTGATATATAGTTGGAATGGATTTACAGGTTCCAGCTTAACAGGGCGTTATTATGAGATAGGCTCTAAAATCCAAATAAAAGTGGGTCTTTCTTTGGACTAAACATTTCTGCACGAAAATTGTAAATCATCTTTTAGAAGTCATTTAAATATTTAGAATTTAGCTTGTTAATGTCAAAATTGCCCATTTGAGCCATCGCTATTTCTATTTCTTTTTTTAGATTGTTAGTCATTTGGACTAGGCCATCAAATCCTTCAGCTGCTATAGAAAAAAGTGCATGTTTCCCAATCATTACGAAGTCTGCCCCCAAACAAAGCGCTTTAAGAATATCTTCTCCATTTCTTATCCCAGTATCATATATCAAGACGGTATTTTTATTTATAGACTTACGTATTTTCGATATTTGATGTACGGGGATTGGGCTACTATCAAACTGTCTTGAGCCATGGCCGGATACATAAATGGCATCCACTCCAAGACTTTCTGCCTTTCTTGCATCTTTCGGGTTAAGGATTCCTTTGATAATTAATTTACCTTTCCAAAGTGCTCTCAAGTCTTTAAGAAATTCCCAATCGGCTGCTCCCCTTGGTTTATTTCTGTCTATCTTCAAATCCTTATCAAAGTTTTGGGGTCTGGGAATACCATTTGCCAAAAGATCTAAACTCCATTTGGGATGTATCGCGCAATCAATAATTTGTTTGTAATTTGGTCTAAACTTTGCTGAAAAATTATGTTTTAGCTCTCTTGGTCGTCGACCCAATTCAGGTACATCAACTGTCAGTATCAATGTTTTGTAACCAGCGATTTGTGCTCTTTTAGCTAAAAGTAACCCTGATTTTAAATCATCATAAACATAGAGTTGAAACCAGCCTAAATCACCAGTGATCTTGAGAGTTTTCTCTAGTGATGTGGAAGCCATTGTAGAATAGCAAACAGGAATATTAAACTTTTTTGCTAATTTTCCAATTGCATAATCCGCTTTTGAATTGACAAGATTACACATACCCATCGGCGCTACACCAAAAGGTAGGTCATATGATTTACCCAATATTCGTTTGGAAATTTCTTTAGCACCGCCACCAGCCAGCACATTTTGTGATAGTTTAAGTGATTTAAAGTACTCAGCATTGGAATAGTAACCGTCTGCCTCAAGTGCTACTCCATCGACATAATCAAAGATCATTGCAGGAAGTCTTTTCTTTGCTAGGAGACGAGCATCTTGCATACTATGTATAGAGCTTTTTTTCATAAAATTTTGTGTTTGTAGAAGATTTTATTTGAAATATTGACGATAAGCTACTAAACCGAAGGTGTCAAAAGCAATAAATAAAATTAATTCACAATGAACTTTTCTCTAGTCGAGCTGGCTCAAGTCATTTTAGCTGATATATTTTTATCTGGCGATAATGCAATTATTATAGGTATGGCTGCAGCTGGCTTATCAGAGAAGTTTAGAAAGAGGGTAATTTTCTGGGGGTTAGCATTAGCAGCAGGGTTCAGAATTATCTTTGCAGCTATAGCATCTTTTTTAATTCAAATACCTGGAATATTAATTTTCGGCGGACTACTTTTGGCTTTTGTTTGTTGGCGGTTTTTTAAAGAAATCCGTCATACTGGCCAAAAAACTGATCCAGAAATTAAGTCCAATTTGTCAGAAAAGCTGACTGAAAAGCAACAATTTTCACAAGCGTTATTCACAATTGCGGTCGCTGATATTTCAATGTCTTTAGATAATGTTGTAGCTGTTGCTGCCATAGCAAGAGAAGATACGGCATTATTAGTGTTTGGACTCGTTTTAGCCATAGTACTGATGGCGTTTTTTGCAACTATTATAATGCGTGTAATGACGAAGTTCCCATGGCTTTCGTGGATCGGACTTATTTTCCTGGTCTATCTAACCGTAAAGATGCTTGTTGATGGTTGGTTTGAGCTTTTACATATTCTCTAAGATTTATGAAGAAAAAAACATTGGATGAAAACGACTTTGACATTTTTGTTATAGGTGGCGGAGTAAATGGTGCAGGAATTTTAAGAGACGCCGCAGGCCGTGGGTATAAGTGTGGGTTGGCTGATATGGGTGATTTTGGCTCAGCGACGTCCTCTTCATCCACAAAATTATTTCATGGTGGATTGAGATACTTAGAATCTTATCAGTTTAGGCTTGTAAAAGAGTCTCTTCGTGAACGTGACTTGCTCCTTAATCTCATGCCTCATATTAGCTGGCCAGTAAAATTTATACTTCCCCACAACAAAAACCTGAGACCCTATTGGATTTTACGGCTTGGATTATATATCTATGATCTCTTGGCGGGTTCAACGAAACTTTCAAAAAGTGTTGGTATCAATTTGCGAAATAATACAGTTGGTAGTTGTTTGGACAAATCTTTCACAAGAGGACTAGCGTATACAGATTGCTGGGTGGAAGATTCGCGATTAGTTCTACTAAATATTTTGGATGCAGAAAAAAAAGGAGCAAAAGCATTCTCTTATTCCAGAGTAACTAACGTTCAAAGAAAAAATGGTTATTGGCTTGTTTCTATTAAATCAAAGGATAGGTCATTCGAGGTAAAAACTAGGGTCTTAATAAATACTATGGGTCCTTGGGTCAATTCTTTGAGTCAACTGGAAAAAAATAAAAATAATCAAGTAATGGTAAGACTAATAAAGGGAAGCCACATAGTTGTAAGAAAGCTTTTTAATCACAATAGTGCATATATATTCCAAGGAAAAGATGGAAGAATAATATTTAGCATACCCTATGAAAACGATTTTACCCTAATTGGAACAACTGAAGTTGAGCACAAAATGGGTAACGAAGTTAAGTGTTCCGATGAGGAAAAAGATTATTTGTGTAATTTTGCTTCGGGTTATTTTCAAAGAAAATTAACAAAAAAAGACATTGTTTGGGATTACTCTGGAGTGAGGGCTTTGTACGAAAACAAGAATGTAGAGGCACGAAATGCCAGTAGAGATTATTCCTTTCAACTTGAAGAAAAGAAAGGAGCAGTACTCCTTATCGTTTATGGAGGGAAAATCACAACATATCGAAAACTGGCTGAAAAAGCTGTTTCTAAAATCACAGCATTATTAAATTTAAAAAGAAAGGAATGGACTGCGACAAAACACTTACCGGGTGGTGGTTTCAAATTAGAGGATAAAGAGAAACTTATTGTAGGTATATTGAAAAAATACAAGTTCTTAAATAGAAACTGGGCAGAAAGATTATTTAAAACATTTGGGACAGATGTTGAAAAAGTTTTAGGCAAGGCTAAGACAAAAAAAGACTTAGGTAGGAATTTCGGATCTGATCTAACGGAAAGGGAAGTACTTTGGTATATTAATCAAGAGCATGCTAGATGTGTTGAGGATTTGATTTGGAGAAGAAGTAAGCTTGGGTTACGATTGTCGAGTAAGCAGATAAGGGACCTTAGTTCCTACATAAAAAAATTAAATTAGAGAAAGTCTTACTATGAGTTACGTTCTAGCGATTGACCAAGGGACAACATCAACTAGAGCTATAGTCTTCGACAAATATTTACAAATAGTGGCGTCATCTCAAAAGGAAATAGAGCAATTTTTTCCTTTTGCTGGTTGGGTGGAGCATGATCTAGAAGAAATTTATGCAACTGTCATTGCTACAGTACGTGATGCTGTAAAAGGAGCGAAAATATCTTCGCAAGATATTTTAAGTATTGGGATTACAAACCAAAGAGAAACTACAGCTATATGGAATGCTGAAACGGGTCAAGCGCTTTCTAAAGCAATAGTATGGCAGGATAGGCGTACTTCTGAATTTTGCGATGAACTAAAAAAAATTGGGAAAGAGAGAGTTTATCAACAAAAGACGGGCTTACTAATCGACCCCTATTTTTCCGCAACAAAAGTTAAGTGGCTTCTAGATAAGTATGACCCTGAACGAACTATGGCAAATTCTGGAAAATTATTATTTGGTACGATTGATTGCTATTTGATTTGGAGACTTACCAATAAAAAAAGTCATTCAACTGATATAACCAATGCATCCAGAACCATGTTATTTAATATCAAGAGTTTAGAATGGGACAGCGATATTCTCAGTGATCTAGATGTGCCCAAAAAAATTCTTCCAAATGTAAAAGAATGTGCTGATGATTTTGGAGTTATGGCGTCAGAAATACTTGGTTCTCCAATACCGATTAAAGGAGTTGCTGGTGATCAACAAGCCGCAACAATAGGCCAAGCATGTTTTCAAAAGGGCATGATTAAATCTACTTATGGAACAGGATGTTTTGCGCTACTAAACACAGGAGATCAATTTGTACTGAGTAAAAATAAGCTTTTGTCAACTATAGCGTATAAAATAGGCGGGAGGATTTGTTATGCTCTAGAAGGGTCAATATTCATTGCCGGTGCCGTTGTCCAATGGCTTAGAGACTCGATTAAAATTATAGATAAAGCAGACCAAGTGGGTAAGCTCGCATCGGAAGCAAAAGATCAAGAAATTTATTTTGTTCCAGCTTTTACGGGGTTGGGCGCACCGTATTGGGACCCAAATGCACGTGGGGCGATTTTTGGATTATTGAGAGATACAGGGAGAGAAGAGATTGCTTTGGCAGCTCTCGAGAGTGTTGGCTTTCAAACGAGAGACTTACTAGAAGCCATGATAAAAGATGTAGATGGGATGGAAAGAGGGCATATAAAGTTGCGCGTAGATGGTGGGATGACCCAATCAAGTTTAACGATGAAAATCTTGGCTAACCTTACAGGAGTAGAGATCAATACACCTGATATACAGGAGTCTACCGCAAAAGGGGTAGCATGGTTGGCAGGTATGAAAATAGGTCTATATAATCAGTTGGAAGCGTTTGAAGAAGAGTGGACTCTCAAGGAGAAATTTTCTCCCAAACTTTCTCCAGACGAACGCGATAAGAAATATGAGGGTTGGAAAAAAGCGATAGGAAGAACGAGAATTTCAGCTTAAAGAAGTAACGATCTCAAAGTCTTTTTCGATTAAAATATCATGTAAATATTTTATGTGGGTTGGTCCGATCTCACAACAACCTCCAACAACGGACGCGCCTTGGTTAGCCCAATTTAATGCGTATTTAGAGTACTCTTCAGGCCCTAAATCAGTTCTAGCTGATAATACGGATACATTGCTGGCTGTCTTTAAGGGTTCTATTGATGTAAAACCATTTGCATAGCCTCCGAAAAAGTTAGTGTTTTTGCTTAGAATGTCAATGCCCTTGTTGATGACTTCAGGAAATGAGCAATTAAGTAAAAACTCTTCTTGTCCAAAAGACTGTAACGCAATTACACTGTCCAGTAATCTTTCACCTGATCTCAATTCACAATTTTCATTATCCTCAAGTGTTAATCCGCACCAAACAGGTTTTCCGCTGGTCTTTGCGGCCGAAACTGCAGCCTTCGCCTCTTTTAACGATGCCATGGTTTCGCAAATGAAAAGATCTACATAGTCTTTTTGCTCCCTAACTATTTGTAAATATAAGTCAACACATCTTTCATAATCAGGAGCTTTATCTGGCCGATAACTCCATACTAAAGGAGGAAGACACCCTGCAATAAGTACATTTTTTTGCGTGTGTTCAATTGCCTCCATGGCCAAATCAATAGCTTTCTTATGAAAAAAACTGAATTTATCTGATAAATCATTAGCCTCTAATCTCTCAGGAGTTGTCGAATAGGTATTAAGTGTAATAACACTGGCTCCCGCTTCGATAAAATCTATATGTGCTTTTTTTACAAGTTCAGGTTCCTCTGACATAACATATGTTGACCAAAGTGGATGAGGTTTTGACTTTGAATTTTTTATAAGTTCTTGTCCCATTCCACCATCAAGAAGTATAATTTTTTTTTGCATTTAATATCCTATCTGCCTTCTGGAAAAATACCTTTTGGAGCAAACCTTAAAACTAATAATAACAATAGGCCCATCATCATGTACCGCATATGTGCGGCGTTAGTTATTAGCTGTGTCCTAAGAGGGTTTGTTTCACTCAATGGTGATGTAATTAATTCTACCAAATATAGACCTAATGGCTCTGCTTCAACCCATAAAAACCAAACAAGAAATCCACCTATCAAAGACCCATAGTTATTTCCCGTGCCTCCGATAATTACCATGACCCAGACTGTAAAAGTAAATCTTAGGGGCTGATATGTAGTTGGCGTAAACTGTCCTTCCAGAGTAGTAAGCATTGCCCCCGCAAGCCCTATAATAGCCGAGCCAAGGATAAAAATTTCCAGATGTCGAGCTTTTACATTTTTCCCCATAGCTCTAGCTGAGATTTCGTTGTCTCTAATTGCACGCATCATCCGCCCCCATGGAGATTTCAGTGCTACTTCAGATAAAATAAATAGCGTTAGCACTACAATCGAAAATAAAAAGCAATAGCTTAATTTCACAACTATCGAAGAGGTCTCCACTAAAGGAAAACCAAAATTTTGGCATAGCTCTATGAACCATGTACTTTCTTGTAAATCAATTTCGTAGGGAACAGGTCTTGGAAGACCATTTACATTTTTAACTCCTCTAGTAAGCCAATCTTCATTTTTCAAAATATAAATAATCACTTCTGCTATACCCAGTGTAGCAATAGCCAAGTAATCACTCCTTAAACCAAGTGTAATTTTTCCAATAAGATAAGCTACAAGACCGGCTATTACACCCCCAACTATCCAAGATAAAATAATAGGCAAGCCGAAACCCCCCAGAAACCCAGATGCCGCTGGCTCAAAAGCTTCGATCCTTTCAACTGCAGGTGCACCGATTAAATTTAGTAAAAGAAGTACAACAATGATTATAAGTGGAAAAAGTATTTTTTTATAAGCTTGACTAAGGTTCGACTTATAAACAATAACTCCCAATACTGTCCCTAAAAGTAAGATTAGAATACATATTAATATACCAAGCCCCCCTAAACTGATTGTTTCAGATACGGGTTTATAGGATATTATAACAGCCGAAAGTCCGCCTAGAGCCGCAAAGCCCATAACACCGGCATTAAATATTCCAGCATAGCCAAGTTGAATATTCACGCCCAGGGCCATTGTAGCTGAAATAAGACACAGATTAAAAATTCCTAAAGCTACATTCCAACTCTGAATGAAACCTATAAATACAATTGCTACAGCAAATGTTGAAAAAACTAAAGATCTGCGCATTACATCATTCATATAGTTTTTCCTCTAAAGATTCCTGTTGGCCTTACAATCAATACAATGACTAATATAATAAAGGAAACTGCAAATTTATAATCGGTGGATAAAAACTGCATCATTCCTGCTGGTTCCATACTCTCGGGCAATAAGTAGGCTAGAACTTTTCTGTAAGCAAAAGTCACAAATAACTCTGAAAGTGCAATAACGTAACCCCCAACGACAGCTCCAATTGGGTTTCCTACACCACCTACGATAGCAGCAGAAAAAATTGGTAGCAACATTTGCAAAAATATAAACGGTTTATAAATTTTATCTAAGCCATATAAAACCCCTGCAAAAGTTGCCAAACCACCTGCAATAACCCATGTTAATAAAACAACCTTATTGGGGTCAATTCCCGAAAGTAGAGCCAAATCTTCATTGTCGGAAAAAGCTCTCATGGATTTTCCGGTGCGCGTTTTATTAAGAAAAACAAACAAAACTGAGCAGAGTATTATAGTCGTTAATATAGTTATAGCTTGAGATGTCTTCAGTCCAAAACCTTCATCCAATCCTGTGAATGCTTTAAATTCTCTCACATTAAATATAAAGCGAACACCGTCATTAAAGTTTTGATCACTAGGTCCTATAATAAATCTAATTAACCCGGCTGTAAAAAACATTACTCCAATCGACGCAATAAGAAAAATGATAGGGTCTGATTTTTTTCTGCGATAATAAGCAAAAACAAACTTTTCTATGAAGAAACAATAAATCGCAGTAAAGCCAATTGCAATCGGCAGAAATATTAGTGCAGTTGGCAAAACGCCAAAGCTAATTCCATAGCTTTGGCCAAGCCAAGTAAACAGAATACAAATCATTGCACCAAATGACATAAGCTCTCCATGCGCAAAATTAGAAAAACGCAGTACTGCGTAAATCAACGTGACACCCAAAGCTCCAAGAGCCAACTGACTTCCATAGGTAAAGCCAGGTAATAATATATAATTTGTTATTAAAGCGAGAGCGTTTAAAAAATCCATTTATCCACCTAAAAACGCCTTTCTTACTTCTTTATTTGAAAGGAGTTTAGAACCTTTATCTGTATATTTATTTTCACCTTGTACTAAAACAAAACCATTATCTGCTATCTCTAGAGCTTGCCTAGCATTCTGTTCTACCATTAAAATGGCTATTCCTGTTTTTGCTATCGAGATTATTTTTTCAAATAGCTCTTTGACTACCAATGGTGATACGCCAGCTGTCGGTTCGTCTAGCATAAGAAGTTTTGGGTTAGTCATAAGAGCTCTTCCAACAGCAACTTGTTGCCTCTGCCCCCCAGATAACTCTCCAACTAGCTGTTTTTGTTTTTCTTTTAGCACAGGAAATAACTTAAAAACCTCACTGATATTTTTTGACAAATTTGCTTGGTTTGTAAAACCTCCTATCTCCAAATTCTCCATAACAGTCATCGATGTGAAAACGTTATGTGTCTGAGGAACGAAGCCCATTCCGCTTTTTACTCTTTCTTGCGGTTTTAGATCGGTAATATCCTTGCCATCAAAAATTATATTTCCTGCTTTTAAATCAAGCATTCCAAATATAGCTTTCATGGCCGTTGATTTTCCAGCCCCATTGGGGCCAACGATAACAGCAATTTCACCTTTTTTAACACTTATTGAGCAATCGTTGAGAATCGTTGTCTCGCCGTATCCACCCAACATGTTTTCTGCACTAAGGAACATTTAATTCTCTTAATTTCCTAAATAAGCTTCGATAACTCTATCATCGTTTTTTATTTCGTTAACGGTACCTTGCGTCAATACTGATCCGTCAGTCATAACGATAACAGGATCACAGAGCGATGATATAAAATCAATGTCATGTTCAATCATAAAAAATGTGTAGCCTAATTCCTTATTGAGTTTCTTTATTGATTCTCCAATTTTCTTAAGAAGTGTTTTATTCACCCCTGCTCCAACCTCATCCAGAAGTACTATTTTTGCATCAACCATCATAGTTCGACCCAATTCCAATAGTTTCTTTTGACCACCTGATAAACTTCCCGCCTTTTCACTTTCTAAATGGTCGAGATCAAGAAATTTCATAACCTTAGTGGCTTTTGTGTGATTTTCTTTTTCTTGAATCTTTATTCTATTTCTAGCGATCCAAGTATGTAGAATGCTTTCTCCAATTTGGCTGCCTGGTACCATCATCAGGTTTTCTCTAACGGTTAAATTTTCAAATTCGTGGGCAATTTGAAAGGTTCTAAGGATACCTTTTTGAAAAAGTTCATCAGATCGCAGGCCACTAATATTACTTCCTTCAAACTTTATTTCACCAAAATCAGGAGTATAAAATCCAGCAATAATGTTGAAAAGCGTTGTTTTTCCTGCACCATTAGGGCCAATTAAACCAGTTATAGACCCTTCTCGTATATTCAGAGAAACATCTTCGACAGCTTTTATGCCACCAAAATGTTTAGAAACGTTTTTAAGTTCAATCATATTTCTAAAAACAATGCCCCAGCTTTTCAAAAGGCTAGGGCATTGCTCGTTGATATCAACTTATCTGTAAGCTACAGTTTCGTTTACTCCACTCTTAACTTCGATTTGAGCATAGTTTCCGGCGCTTTCACCGCCGCCAATTAACTCAACAGCAGAGGCTCCGACGTAATCGACGTCCTTTCCTTCGCTAATTAGTTTAAGAGCTTTTTTCAAATCGCCAGGAAATATTTTTTCGCCTGGAGCGTTGGCGATATCCATAATTTTTCCTTTGTAGGCTTGGCTGTCTGAAGACTTAGCAGCCTCCATTGCTAGTAGCATCAATGCAGCGGCATCATATGACTCCATTGCAAATGGGCCACTCTTGAAACCGGCAGCGGTTGCCATGTCACCAAATTTAGCAGCGCCTGGGCTATCTGTTCCAGGGACTGTGCCGATAGATCCGTTTAAACCAGAACCAATATCTTTAGGTAATGACTCTCCAATCATACCATCTGGTAGAAAGAACAGATCAAAAGCTCCAGAGTCAAGAGAGGCCTGAATAATACCTTTTCCTCCAGAGTTTAAATAACCGGCGACGATTAAAATATCTCCACCTGCCTGGGCAAGGGCGCCAACTTCAGCACTATAATCACCTTTATCATCCTCATGTGGAGCACTGATTGTTACTGTCCCCCCAGCAGCCTTGTGATTTTCTTCAATACTTGCCGCTAAACCTTTTCCATAATCGTTATTTACATAAGAAATAGCTACTTTTTTCAAGCCTTTTTCCTTCAATATGTCGGCGACAACTTGACCTTGTCTAGCATCAGAAGGAGCAGTTCTGAAGAAAAGATTATTATCTTCGACAGTTGAAAGAGCAGGAGACGTAGCTGACGGTGATATCATAACAACACCATTGGCCATCGCTACTTGCTGAAGAATAGCAGTTGTAACGCCGGAGCAGTCAGCTCCCATAATCCCATTAACTTTATCTGAAGTAATTAATCTTTCTGCAGCAGCCGTGGCAGCTGAAGAATCTATGCAGGTAGAGTCGGCTCTTACCCCAGAAACTTTCCCCATAGAGAAATTTCCGGCTTTGTTAACTTCATCTATTGCTAGCTCAGCACCAGCTGCCATGTCTGGGGTGAGACTTTCAATAGGTCCAGTGAAACCTAGTATTATGCCCAATTTGACGTCAGAGAAAGACGCTGTATTTAAAAGACATAAAGCCAGGAGTGTTGCAAAAATTTTTTTCATTTCTTTCTCCCAAGTTTGTTCTTTTTTGCAAAAAAAGAATCTCTTTTCAAAAAATGAGTATAGGCAAAATGATATGCTTTTAAAATAATAATTTTTAGTTGCTTTTCAGTTAAAAGTAAGACAGTCAAGTAACTGCAGTAAAGTTTGTTTAAGAAAGAGTTTATTTTGATAGTTAAACCTTCGATCAACATCAAAGGCGAATATTTGTTAGGGTTAATTGCTGGTATCTCAGTTGTTTTTATCTGGTCATTTTGGTTGGTAGTTACAAGATCTGGCGTTAGTTCCACTTTAACTATTTACGATTTCGCAGCATTTCGTTATGGGTTGTCTTCATTAATAGCATTACCCGTTGTATTATATTTTAAACCCTGGCAAACCATGAGTTTTCTAAGAGTAATAGTAATTACTTTTTTACTTGGACCAATTTACATTCTTTGCGTTTTTAGTGGGTTTATTTATGCACCAGCGTCTCACGGAGGCATATTTATGAACGGACTCATGCCGTTCTTTACCTTGATATTTGGATTTTTTCTTCTGAAACAAAAAATATTCATTCAGCAAATGGTTGGAGCGGCAATAATTTTGTTCGGAGCTTGTCTAGCTGTTTATGATGGATTAGAACTGAATTTTTCAAATACCTGGATTGGAGATATATTTTTTATCATAGGAGCGATATTTTTTTCTATTTACGTTGTTTTAAGTAGGTTGTGGAATGTTACAATGACCCAATTGCTCTTTTGTGGATCGGTGATAAATGCAATCTTGTATCTCCCCATTTACTTCATATTTCTTCCTAAGGGTTTGGCGGAAGTACCAAACGAAATATTAGTGCTACAAATGATATATCAAGGTTTTGTTCCTAATCTTATAGGAATATTTTTTATAACCTATGCCTCACAAAAAATCGGATCTGCTTCAATATCAGCTATATTATCCTCTGTTCCACCAATTGGGTCGGTTTTAGGGTTACTGATACTCGGCGAACTTTTAGGACTTTCTGGATGGTTGAGCCTATTTATGATCACACCTGGAATACTATTAATTGTCTTAAAAAGAGAATAAATTATTTGATACAAAGATAAGGAGAGCAAATGCTTTTTGAAAATTTAAAGATACGTGATGTAAACCTTAAAAATCGTGTGGTTGTGTCTCCAATGTGCCAATATTCGGCTAAAGACGGTTACATTCAAACGCACCATAAAACACATTACGGCCAACTCGCTATGGGTGGAGCGGGCCTCATTTTTCTTGAAGCTACAGGAGTTACTGCTCAAGGACGAATAACTAATGGGTGCTTAGGCATTTGGGATGATAAGCAAATAAAAGGATTAAAAGAAATTACTCAATCGATTAAGGTATTAGGATCAATTCCAGCCATCCAATTAGGTCATGCAGGACAAAAAGCGAGCATGCAAAGACCGTGGCATGGCAACGGTCCGCAAACAACGATCGACACTGATAGAGGTGATATTATATGGGAACCAATTGCGCCTATGGATCGGCCTTTAGATGAGGGATGGTTAAAGCCAAGAAAAATGGAAAGAAAAGAGTTGGGTGAAGTTAGAGACGCATTTGTAAAGGCATCTGAGAGGTCGATAGAGGCAGGGTTTGAGGTTATAGAAATTCATATGGCACATGGATACCTTCTTCATAGCTTTCTGTCTCCATTATCTAATTCAAGAAATGACGAGTATGGTGGGTCAATAGAGAACAGAATGCGTTTTCCTTTGGAAGTGGTTAAAAAAGTTAGAGAAACAATAGGAGAAAACGTTCCTCTTTTTGTTCGTATATCTGCTGAAGATGGATTAGATGGAGGATGGACTATCGAAGATAGCATTAATTTTTGCCATCTTTTAAAGGAAAAGGGAGTAGATGTTGTCGACTGCTCTTCAGGTGGCAATTCCTCTAAAGGGGCAACCGCTTCTGGGCAAAAAAGAAAGTCTGGTTTCCAAGTTCCCTTTGCAGCAAAAATTAAGAAAGAGGTAGGTATTAAGACACAAGCTGTGGGGTTGATTAGAACCTATGATTTTGCAAATACCATCTTACGAGAAGAAAAAGCAGATTTGATCGCTTTGGGAAGACAGCATCTTTTTAATCCGTTTTGGACAAATCAGGCAAGAGAAATCGCAAATCAAAATAAGGACTTCAAGGAATGGCCACAGCAGTATCGCTGGTGGCTAAGTAAGTGGAAGTCAGCATTGAGCGACATCAATGAGAAGCCCTAACCTATGAACCCGCTATTCGAACAGTTGTTTACGAAGAACCAAGGTTCAAAAATTTTTCTAAGTTTTACTGACCTGAATAAGACGCTTACATACGATAAATTTCTAAATGAAATAAAGTGTACGGCAAATTGTCTAAAGAAGTTTGGTTTGGAAAAGGGGGACTGTTTAGTTCTTCAAATAGAAAAATCTCATCACGTTTTTACAATTTACGGTGCCTGTGTTCAACTAGGTATAATATTTATACCTTTAAATACGGACTATACGGGGATTGAAGTTAAATATTTCCTAAATGATAGCGAATGTAAAATTTTTATAACCACTACAAAAATGCTGAAGGAATTGGATTCATTAGAAAGACAAAGAAGCTTCAATATAGAAACAATAGATGCTGATTATAAAGGAAGTTTTTTTTCAAATTTTAATGAAAATGAACCTCTAGAGTTTATTGAAGGACTAGATGAAGATGATACAGCAGCAATTCTTTACACCTCAGGAACGACTGGTCAATCGAAGGGCGCTATGCTCTCTCAAAAAAACTTGCTTTCAAACGCCCTAACCCTCTCAAAGGCGTGGGAATTTACTCCTTCAGATATATTGTTACATGCTCTACCCATTTACCATACACATGGTCTTTTTGTAGCAACAAATATTGCCTTAGTTTCAGGTAGTCAAATTCGATTTCTTAAAAAGTTTGATGTAGATGACATTATATTAAATCTTACCTCAACAACGGTAATGATGGGAGTTCCAACATTCTACACTCGATTGTTAGCAAATATAAAATTTAATAAGGAAATAACTAAAAACATACGCCTTTTTATTTCGGGAAGTGCGCCTTTATTGACAGAAACGCACAAAGAATTTGAGAATCGTACTGGGCATAAAATTTTAGAACGGTACGGAATGACAGAAACAAACATGATAACTTCAAATCCATATATTGGTGAAAGAAAAGCAGGGACTGTCGGCATCGTTCTTGAAGATGTTGAGATAAGAATAGCAGACTTGGAGATTGAAGACGAATTTAAAAAAAATGGGGATATAGGCGTTGTGGAGGTAAAAGGCCCTAATGTATTCAAGGGGTACTGGAAAAAACCAGAGAAAACAAAATGTGAATTTAGAGACGACGGTTATTTTATTACTGGTGATATGGGTTTCTTAGATCAAGATAACTACCTCACAATAGTGGGAAGAAATAAGGACCTCATAATTACAGGAGGTTTAAATGTTTATCCAAAAGAAATCGAGACAGTTATCGACCGGGATAATAACGTTGAAGAGTCTGCGGTTGTTGGAGTGTCACATCCAGACTTTGGTGAAGGTATTTTAGCAATAATAGTTAAGAAAAAAGGACATAGCATTAACATCGATATTCTCAATGAAACTCTTCGAAAAAACCTGGCTGCTTTTAAGTTGCCAAAAAAAATACATGTTATTAAAGAATTGCCAAGAAACTCAATGGGAAAAGTACAGAAAAATGTGCTCAGGGATATATACAGGGATGAATTCAGTGACACAAATAAGTAAATTAGAAATAATTAATAACCAAATCGCATCACAGGAAATCGAAGCAGGTCGAAAAAAAGGCTCTGTTAACCTGATTGCTGTATCCAAAACAAAGCCCATGGATCAAATAAAACCTGTTATAGACGAGGGCCATTCTCACTTTGGTGAAAATAAAGTTCAAGAAGCAGTTTTCAAGTGGCAGGAATTAAAAAAGGAAAATAACGTCATAAATTTGCACCTCTTAGGTCCATTACAGTCAAATAAAGTGAAAAAGGTGTTCGGCTTATTTGATTATATACACAGCTTAGATAGAAACTCATTAGCCGAGAAGATATCAGACGAAGCTCAAAAAAAAGGATTCTGTCCAAAAATTTTTATTCAAGTTAATACAGGTTTAGAGCAACAAAAAGCCGGTATTGAGCCTGAAAAGCTAAATGAGTTTATGAATACAATCCAAAAGTTTATGGATCTAAACATTATAGGTTTAATGTGTATCCCACCCATTAACGAAGCACCAGAAACACATTTTAAGCTTCTGAAAAAGTTAGCTGATGAAAATGGTCTTCTAGAATTATCAATGGGTATGAGTTCAGATTACATGGCAGCTATAAACTGTGGTGCAACATTTGTACGTGTCGGCACGGCTATTTTTGGTTTAAGGCAGTAAGGTTAGAAAAGGTGCCCACTTTTTTTAGCTTTTGTTTTCAGGTAATTTTCATTATTAGGATTCATGCTTACTATCAAAGGAACTCTTTCTTTAACGGTGATCCCATTATCAGTTAAAAGTTCGATTTTTTTGGGGTTATTAGTCATTAGCTTTATGTCACTTACACCTAAAGATTTTAAAATCTTTGCAGCAATCTCTAGGTCTCTTTCGTCATCTTCAAAACCAAGTCTATGATTAGCATCGACTGTATCAAAACCAATATTTTGGAGATGATATGCTCTCATTTTGTTAGCCAAGCCAATACCTCTACCTTCCTGGTTTAAATATAACAAAATGCCATTTCCCTCATTTCTCATTTTTGACATTGAGACACTAAATTGCTCCCCACAATCACATTTTTCTGAGCCAAGTAAATCACCTGTAAAACAAGCCGAATGTATGCGTGTTAAAGCAGGTTGATTAATTTTTGGATTTCCAAATACTATCGCATAATGTTCACTTATATCTGTTACTTCTCTGAAAACAGATAGGCTTATATTTTGTTGTCCGCTGATAGGTAATTGGGCCGAGCTCAAATTCGGCAAAAACTTGGTCTCCTCAGTTTTAATCTTAAAATCACCTATATCAGACTCAGATATTTGGGAAGATACCAACTCGTCCCGTATGCTTTTTGGTATATTTACAATTATTGATGCTGGCAAAAGTCTTGCTTTCTTACAAAGTGATAGTGATACACTGGCAACGTCGAATTTACCATTTCTCTCGCTTTGGAATGGGCCCTTAAGTGGATAGTCTAAATCCTTTGAAGGATCTGCGATAGCTTGAAGGAGTTGTATGCTTACTTTTTCTCTTATCGAAATTCTAGTAACTGATTCATTATATATCCTAACGTTCAATACCTTTGCTCTTCTATTAGTTATAGCTATCTCAAAATTTTGGTTTTCCGCAATCTCCATTATTTTATCTAGTTTTTCTGAATATAATGTTTCTATCGCTGCGGTTAAAAAATATGTTTTTTCATCATATAAGATGATTGGCAGTCCTAATCGTAAATCTGATACCAACCTCGAAGATATTTCAGATGAGCTTAAAAACATTTATTGTGTCAATTGGTTTAGAATTTCAATTTTTATGTTAGATTGATGCTAAGGAAATTTTTAATAGATGTATATCTTATAATTTTTAGTCACTTAAGGTAAAAAACGTGAATTTGGCAATTATAACATCAAATTTGTTATTTAGAGAGAGCTTAAAGACTTTATTGGAAAATTATAAATTCAGAAAAGGGAGATCTATCGTTGTGAAAGATTTTACTTTGGAAAACATCGAAGAGCTCGATGTTTTAGTAAGTGATTATGATTCCACTAAATTCAAAAAGTTTCTATCAAATACAAAAATACAAAAAAATAAACTTACTGGGATAGAAAAAATATTAATTACTCAAAAGAGGTTGAATTTATTGCCAAAGGGTAATATCTACCTAAAACGGCCATTCAGGATTGTTGATTTGGTCGAAGCATTGCAACCAATATTCGAAAGTATTAAAAGTCGAAGAGAGAACAACAAAGTTCTTGGATATATAAGCTTCATAATTTCTGATAGAAAATTAGTTTATAAAGATAAACAGGCCGTTTTGTTAACCGAAAAAGAAAGTGACATATTTGTTTCTTTGCTGAACTCTGAGGATAGAGGAATAACGAAAGAGGAAGTAATGTCAAAAGTTTGGATGTTAAATCCCAATATTGAAACACATACTTTCGAAACACACCTTTACAGATTAAGGAAAAAAATCAAAGAAGGCCTTATTCTCAACGATTTCATAATTAATAAAGGGGGCAGGTTTTATTTAAATCACAAACTTACGGGCGAGAAAAATTGAATTCACTTTCAGTAGCATCATGGAATATAAACTCTGTCAGGCTTAGAGAAGAACTGGTGTTGAGATTTTTAAACCTGGCTTGCCCAGATATAATTTGTCTCCAGGAAACAAAATGTATTGACGAGAAGCTCCCCTTGGAAAACTTTGAAAAGTTGGGTTATAAATTCGCAGCTTTTAGGGGGGAAAAGTCGTATAATGGTGTCTTAATTTTATCAAAACGTAAAATAGTGAAAATTGAGAAATTCAATTTTTGTGGTAAAGACGATGCTCGACACATTGGAATTGAGCTTGAAGACGGTGTAAAGGTGCACAATCTTTATATTCCAGCAGGTGGGGATTTACCCGATACAAAATTAAATCCTAAATTTGATCATAAAATAAATTTCCTCTCCGAAATTAAGAATAAATTTTTTAAAGGGACTAAAAAGAAAACTATACTCGTTGGAGATTTCAATATAGCCCCTTTACCAGATGACGTTTGGAGCCATAAAGCTCTTTTAAACGTTGTTTCACATACAAAAATAGAAACAGACCTTTTATCAGAGATAAAAAAAAGTGGAAACTGGATTGACACATTTAGAGAAATGAAACCGTCTGGAAAATTATATAGCTGGTGGTCATATAGATCACGAGACTGGAAGGTTTCAAATCGCGGAAGACGCTTGGATCATATATGGGCAAGCCAAGATCTAAAATCTAAATTAAGCAAAGTCCAAATTTTTTCAGAAGCTAGAGACTGGGAAAGACCTTCTGATCACGTTCCGATACTTTCTATTTTTTGAATTGTTCATAATCTTTTTCAGTTTTAAAAATTTCATCCGATATGTAATTATTTTTCCGTATATCCTTTAATCTTATTCTTATCATTTCTCCCATTTGATTTTTGAATTCCCATCCAATTATGGATACAGGATTTTTATTGAATTCAATGCTTAGTTGGTATTGCGGATTTCGAATATTCAAGAAGATCAGATCATTGAGCTCAAAACTCTCACCATTTTCACCTATTAATGAGCTCAAGTCATTTTCGATTAAGAAGCCCAGAGGAGTATAAGACAGGGGATATGATAGGGGACCGTTACCGCTGTTTTTGGGATCAAATATCAATACTGCCTGTTGTTTTGAAACAATTTGTAAGTAATGAGGAGGATCATACGAAAAACGAATTTTTCCTGGTTTTTTTAAGAACAGGTCACCTGTCATAATTTCTCCCATATCATCGGTTTGAGAGAATCTTGCTTGAAGTGTCCTAATGTCTCCAAGATAGTCTTTAACTAGTTTTAAGGTATCGTTTTTGGGAAGCACAACATCAGTTGAAAAGATGAAAATAATAGAAATACTGAAAATTGTTCTAAAAAATTTCTTTCTAAAGCCCCCCATTTGCATCATATGTTGTTTTCAGGAATTAATACATCACGTTTCCCAACATGGTTTGCGGGGGACACGAAACCTTTTTCTTCCAACGCTTCTACTATCTTTGCTGCTCTGTTATATCCAATTGATAATTTTCTTTGAATATATGATGTTGAGCACTTCCTATCTCTTCTAACAATTTCTAATGCGTTTTCAAGAAGATCTTCCTCATCGCCATTACCACTCGTAGTTGATGGATCAAAAAAGCTATCGTTACTTTCAATATTTTTTGGGTCCAATATTTCTTCTCGGTACTCAGGCACGCCTTGTCCCTTTAAATGAGACACAATTTCTTCAACCTCTGCGTCGGATACGAAAGGACCGTGGACTCGAGTAACTTTACCCCCATTAGCCATATAAAGCATATCGCCCATTCCAAGAAGTTGTTCAGCGCCCATCTCTCCCAAAATTGTTCTACTATCTATTTTTGAGGTTACTTGGAAAGAAATTCTCGTAGGAAAGTTTGCCTTTATCGTTCCAGTAATAACATCTACTGAGGGCCTTTGAGTAGCCATAATGAGATGTATACCTGCCGCTCTTGCCATTTGTGCCAATCTTTGGATGCAACCCTCTATCTCTTTTCCTGCAACCATCATTAAGTCCGCCATTTCATCAACTATAATAACTATAAATGGTAATGCTTTGGGTTCTTCGCTCTGTTCTTCATAAAGCGGCTCACCTGTATTTTGATCAAACCCTACTTGAACAGTTCTTGAGAAAGTCTCTCCGTTTTTGATTGCTTCGCTTACCTTTAAGTTAAAGCTTTCTATATTTCGAACTCCCATCCGTGACATCTTTTTATATCTATCTTCCATTTCTAATACCGCCCACTTGAGGGCTACTACTGCTTTCTTGGGGTCAGTAACCACCGGACTAAGCAGATGAGGTATACCATCATAAACAGAGAGTTCTAACATTTTAGGATCAATCATTATCAGTCTACATTGATCTGGAGTAAGCCTGTACAAAAGGGATAGAATCATTGTATTGATCCCAACTGATTTTCCTGACCCAGTTGTTCCTGCTATCAAGAGATGGGGCATTTTCGCCAGATTTGCTATCACGGGCTCTCCGCCTATATCTTTACCCAAGGCCAGTGGTAGTTGGAAACGGCAATCTTCATAACTTTTTGATGACAAAAGTTCTTTCAAAAAAACTTTTTCTCTGCTTGAGTTTGGTAATTCAATTCCTATAACGGATCTACCTGGTATTGTAGAGACTCTGGTTGCCAAAGCAGACATTGACCTTGCAATATCTTCAGATAAAGAAATTACTCGGCTAGCTTTCAAACCCGCAGCTGGCTCTAGCTCGTAAAGAGTTACTACAGGACCGGGTTTAACGGAAATAATATTACCTTTTACTCCATAATCTTCTAATACGGCTTCAAGCATTTTTGCATTTTCATTTAATGAAGCAGAGCTTACAGAGCTAACTGATTGATATGTATAATCACTCAGCAGAGCTAATGGGGGATAATGGTATTTTTCTTTATTTTGAGTTAAATCTAGTGAAGGCTGCGCTTCGGAAGCGGCCCTACTACTACTCTTAATTTTGTTTGATCTTGTTTTTATCCTTCCATTACCAAAAATACTTATTGGGGGTCTACTATAAACTCTATTTAAAAGATCTTTTTCATTTTCCTTAGAAGCAGAAAAATTGATATTTGTATCGTGATAGGCGTTATTTTTTGTTGCGGGGTCGCATAGCTTTACTGAAGTATTCTTATGGTCATCTGTCTTAAAACTCTCTTTACCTGATTGAGATATGTTTTTTAGGAGAATATTAATAGCTCTAAATGATCCCACTAATAAAATCTTTAAATGCCGAACTCTATTTCTTGTTAAAGAGTTAACCTCATGCTTTTTGAAACCAGCAACAAGAAAAAACAAAAAAATAGAAAAGGCTAGACAGATTACTGCAATCGATTGAAGCCACTGATTTATTTCGATGGGCTGATAAATTAGTAGTTTCTTCAAAAATGTATCACCAAATACTCCTCCCAGACCATACTCAAAAGACCAGTGGTTGGGGGGAGTATTTGTTGATAAAAATACCGAGAAAAAGCCAACAAACAAAGGTAGCAAAATTATTCTTTTGAAAAGATAAATTGGAGTGCTACTAAAGAGAAATCTACTCGACCATGCAAATAGGAATATAGGTAATGCAAGCATAGTAACTCCGATTGCTACGTGAAGGGAGTCCGCTAAATAAGAGCCAAATTTACCAAATAGATTTGCAATCTCTCCGTCGTTTGCATTTCGGAAGCTAGGATCATTTTTGGAGTATGTGATCACAGATAGTAATATGAAGACTGATGAAAAAAATAATAAAATTCCAAGAGTTTTTACAAAGATGAATTGTAAAAACTTTTTTGAATACTCCTTCGCAGCTGATTCTGGATAGTCAACTTTTTCTAAAAAAGACATTTTTTCTGCTCGTTTTTTCTTGGTTATTTCAAGATATATTTTTTCTTATAGTACTTTTTTTTGTCATCTAGGTAAAGATTAGACTTTTATTTGATTATTTTATTTTCTCAATAGCTAATCCGATATTCATTAGATCATATTCATTATTAGGACGTCCCATAAGCATTAAACCAGAAAAATCTGTTTCAGTTGGCAATGTTAACGCACATAAATTTAAAGAGTTCGCCATTCGAGTATTTCGTAAAGCTAATAAATTCATTTCTGTAAAGAATTTATGACTATCTAATAATTGTCTAATGCTTGGGGGTTTTATGGGTGAGGTTGGTGCCAATATAGCGTCGAATCCAATAACTTTCTTTAGAAAACTCATCCTCAATTCAAATAATCTTTGGAGGGAATATACATAGTCATGTGCTAAGATATTTTTTCCACTACGAAACCTTTCCCGAATGGGGGCAAACATTTTTTCAGGGTTTTTTTCAATTTCATGTTGCCACATGCCATAAGCCTCAGCTGGAAAAACAGTTTTGCTTATTTCAAATGCGCTATCAATTTCTGAGATGTTCTTATATTTTACATGTGCACCGCTTTTTATTATCTTTTCGATGCCGACATTAAAGCTATCATTTATGTCGCTATCTATACCTTCAAAAAACATATCTTTTATAACTAAAAACTTGAAATTGTCAGGGCTACATTTTCTGAGTTTTTGAAGCTTTCTATTAATCATGCCGTTAAAAAGCAAATTGGTGTCGTCAACATTTCTGCAAATGGGCCCAAGGGTATCAAAGCTAGGACAAAGGTTCAAAACACCAGTTAAGTCAATAAGATTATGAGTTGTTTTCAATCCTACTAGATTATTCCAAGCTGCAGGGATTCTAACAGACCCACCAGTATCTGATCCAATTGATGCAAAACAATAATTTCTAGAAACAGATACCGCCGATCCCGAGGAAGATCCTCCAGAAACAAGTTTCTCATTAAATGGGTTCGCAGGGGTCGCGGTGATGGGATTTAGACCAAGGCCTGAAAAAGCAAGCTCAGTCATATGTGTCTTACCCAAAATGATTACTCCCTGAGATTGTAAATTATCAACAAAAGTAGCGTTATTCCTCGCTTTTTCTTTACTAGTTAGAGACGATCCACCGCCTGTTAGTTTTCCCTTAATATCGGCTAGGTCCTTTACTGATATTGGAATTCCATCAAGAACTCCTTTTCTTAACCCGACTTTGGCTCTTTTTTTTGACTCCTTAGCTGACGCTAGTGCAGATTTTTTATAGACTTCAGTAAAGACTTCTTCCGACCTAGGGTCATTCGATATTTTTTGCAAATAAAAACGAGTGAGTTCCTCCGGGCATATCTGCCCGTTCTCAATTAACCCACTGACATCCTTAATTTTTTTATTATTTAAATTCTCAAAGTCCATTTTTATTGTTGGTTGGTTTTATTTACTTTTTGATATAATAAACTAGATAAATTATTTACTAAATATATTATTTTTAAATTCAATTAATCGCTGCTTTGCTCATGAAAAGTACAAAAAAAAGACAAATTGTTATTGCAGGTGCGGGTTTGATTGGAAGTACAATGGCGATAGCGCTTGCATCAAAAGGATTGGATGTAACCGTTGTTGATGGAACTTCAGAGGAGGATCGAATAAAGAGAAATAAGGGACGAACCTATGCTCTATCAAGAACCTCAAAGAATTTATTAGTTAATATTGGCCTATGGGACCCGAAAAGATTAAACGTGAGCCCTATAGAAAATATTATGCTTTCGACAAGAAAGAATTCTAGTGACACGATAAGACATTTATTAGAGTTTAATAAAGAAACCCGTGAGGTTGACCCTTCTAGCTACATGATAGAGGACTTTTATTTGAGAAAAGTGCTTGGTTCAGAGCTTAATAGAAACAAAAAAATCCAATTGATTAACTCCAAAGAAGTAATTGAGGATCATACAAATAGTTTCGAAACTAAGATCATGCTTTCTGACAAATCGTTGATTAGCACTGAAATATTTATTATTAGTGATGGTAGAGAGTCGGGCTTTGCAAAACGCCTGAATAAAATTTTTTTCAAAAAAAGTTATAACCAGTTAGCGATCGTTGGAAACTTGTCCCATCAAAACGAGCACAAATCCGTCGCTCATCAATTATTTTTGTCAGGTGGCCCGTTAGCAATACTTCCTCTGCAAGGAAAACGGTCGACTTTTGTTTGGAGTCTGCCAATAGAAATTGGAAATAAAATAAGCAAATCCAAGGATGAAAAATTTATAAACTATTTACAGGATAACATTGGAGACATCTTAACAAACCCTTCATTGATAGGTGAAAAAAAAATATTCCCACTTTATCTAAGGTTTTTAAGAGACACTATTGATAATAGAAAAGTTTTTATTGGAGACTCAGCTCAAGCAATACACCCACTCGCTGGACAGGGCCTGAATCTAGGTTTAAGAGATGTTGCCTCTTTGGTTGATATCCTTTTGAAAGGTAAAAAATTAGGTTTAGATCTTGGAAGCAATGATCTCTTAAAACAATATGAATCATGGAGATCATTCGACAGGATATCCCTAGCAACTTATACGGATTTTATAAACACACTTTTCTCGAATAATAATTTTTACTTTAAAACTTTGAGAGAGCTGGGTATGAACGCACTTGATAGATCTGATCTCTTAAAGAGTTTTTTTGTAAAGGAAGCTGCAGGTGAGTATGGAAATCTTCCTAGGCTGCTTAAACAATAAAGAATTATCTAGGGCTTCTTTTTGCTAAGATTCTTTGTAATGTCCTTCTATGCATGTTCAATCTCCTAGCAGTCTCAGATACATTTCTATTGCATAGTTCAAATATCCTTTGAATATGCTCCCACTTTACCCTATCTGCCGACATCGGATTGACTGGCGGAGGAGGTTTACTCTTGTCACTAAAAACGAGGGCGTTTAAAATATCGTTTGCGTCTGCTGGCTTCGACAAATAATCAATTGCGCCTATTTTGACTGCAGCAACCGCTGTGGCTATTGCACCATAACCGGTAAGCACTATGATTTTTGACTCTGGGTTTATATTTCTTATACTTTCAACAGCATCTAATCCAGTTCCATCGCTAAGCCTAAGGTCAATTATCGCGTAGTTTGGACAGTCACTTTCTATGATTCTGCTAAAGTCTGCCATAGAACTGGCTGGAAATACGTTAAAACCTCGTTTTTCCATCGCCACACTCAATCTTTTCAAGAATGGTTGGTCATCATCCAAGATAAGTAGAGAATTGTTCTCGTCTATTTTGTAATTAGTTTCATCTAACATCTACAAACGTCCTTCTTTGTGGATAATATGTTCCAAAATTACTTCCCGTCAAACATTTTCCTGAGTATTCTTACAGCGCATTTAATAACACTAATTAATTTTACAATAATTTGATAAAAAGTATGTTAGACATTATTTAGTATTCAGTACTTCAGCTTTGAAAATGATGAATTCAATGAAAAGGCAAATCTATTTAAATGAAAGTTGGATTAAGCCTAAAACTCTAGTAAATTTACGCTGGCTGGCGATAGTTGGACAAGGTGTTGCAATAGCAGTTACTGATTTGGTTCTTGGCCTTACGTTTAATGTTGAGGCATGTCTTACAATAATTTTATTTTCTTGTATCATTAACCTTACATGTAGCATTTACTTCAAAACAGAAAAGAGATTATCGGCTTTAAAGACATTTTTATTTCTTTCTTTTGACTTGACCCAAATTTCGTTATTACTTTATTTTTCCGGTGGAATAAGCAATCCATTTTCGATGCTTATAATTGTACCGGCTGTTGTATCTGCATCTTCTTTGCCAGTAGGTTACCTTATTGCTCTTGGTGTAATGACATTTCTATGCATATTAGTATTGAGCTTTGAAAATTTTTCTATTCTTGACAGCTTTGGAGATGTATTAATGCCTCCAGAAATTTTATTAGTCGGTTTCTCAACTTCGTTGATAATTACAATGACATTTTTAGGCAGTTATGTGAGAAGAATATTTTTGGATAATTCAAATATGAATAAAGCGCTTCAGGCCACTCAAGTTGCTTTGGAGAGAGAAAGAAAACTAACGGCCCTGACAGGTGTAGTTGCCGCTTTGGGCCACGAATTGGGTTCTCCGCTCGCAACGATTAAATTGGCCTCATCGGAGCTTCTTAGCGAAATTGATAGCGAAAACCCGATATACCAAGATATAAAACTAATATACGAACAAATTGAGAGATGTAAGACTATAATTTCGGACATGGGGTCACTTGGAAAAGATGATCAGTACGTCAAAATCATTGATTTTTTCACACTTCTTTTTGAAGCTAGTCAGCCTTATAAAAACTTTAAGAAGAAAATAATTTTCAGACTTAACGGGGTGATTCAAAGTCATGATGGTATTTCAATAAAAGAAAAAATGATACCTTTGATTAAAAGAGAACCTGAACTTATACATGGTATAAGAAATATCGTTCACAATGCACTTAAATTTTCTAAATTCAATGTGGATATAAACTTAATAACTAACTCCAAAAAAATAAATTTAGAGATAACTGATGATGGTGAAGGGTTTCCTAATGATATTACAAGTGTTATTGGAGAACCATTTCTAAAGAGAAGTAATTTCTCTTTAATGGAGGTTAAAAATAGAACATCCGAAGAAGGAATGGGTCTTGGTTTATTCATTGCAAATATTTTATTGGAGAAAACAAATGGCCGGTTGAAATTCTCAAATATTAAACAAATTGACAATGATGGTAAAAAGCGAATAACGGGGGCAAAAGTCGAGATCTCATGGGAAAGGTCATCTATCGAAGTCTTGCAACGGGATAAGAAAGCAAAAATGAAGGAGAACCCAAGAAATGTTAGCTGAGCCCTCTATTATATTACGGTCATTTGATTTGGAACTCCTCGATTTAGCTGAGATAGCAAAAATTTTTGCAGAAAATACAGAAAATAGTGACTTGCTACTTCTTTCTGGCAAGGTCGGCTCTGGAAAGACGGAGTTTGCTAGACTGATAATTAAAGCATATGCGAAAAAAGAAAATATAGGTATTGAGGAGATTTCGTCACCAACATTTTCTTTGGTTCAAAGCTACGAATTTAAGTGCCGTAAAATTTCACACATTGACCTTTACAAGGTTAAAAGTGAGTTGGAGCTATTTGAGTTGGGGATCCCAGATGTCTTTGATAGTCAGATTACTATTTTAGAATGGCCAGAAATTTTAGAAAAAAGAAGCCTATCACGGTATGTAAGCATAAATATACTAGAAACAAAAAAGCTCAAAGAGTATAGAGACGTTGAAGTTGCTTTTTTTGGAGATGGGTGGGATGATTTGATTGGCCCTTTACTGGTTAGTAGACATTTTAATAATGAAAATATTTAGAATAAGAAAACATGGATTTAATTTTTTATGACTTTGAGACAACTGGTAGGGACCCAGTTTGGGATCAAATTCTTCAGGTCGGGGCAACTAAAGTCTCCAAAGAGTTCAACGAGATAGAGGCATTTGAATATAGATGTAGATTGAAGCCCGGACTAATCCCAAGTCCTTTTGCTCTCAAAGTAAACAACACCGATTATGCCAAACTAATAAAAACGGAATTTTCGCACTACGAGATGCTTCGGAAACTGGAAGAAAAGTTTATTAAATGGTCACCTTCCATATTTATAGGCTATAACAGCATAAATTTTGATGAGGAATTCTTAAGACACTCATTATTCAGAGCGCTTCTTGACCCATATTTGACAAGTAGGAATAATAACCATAGGGCGGACTTGCTGGAGCTATTACGAACGGTTGATTTTTTTTTCCCGAATACAATTAATGTCCCTATTAACGAAAAAAAGAAGAAGACTTTTAAGCTAGACCAAATAGCACCAGCAAATGCCATTAATCACCTTGCCCATGATGCTTTTGGTGATGTTATGGCTACAAAACAACTGGCACAACTTATATCCAAAAGAAAACCTAGTTTTTGGCGATCATTTTTAGATGGCGCAAATAAGTCACGGGTGTACAATACCCTGTCCGAAGAGAAAATAGTATTTCTATGCCAAACATTTTACGGGAAAACAACGCCAATCTCAGGAACTTTTCTGTTTAGTCATCCCGCTTATAATTTCCCAGTTCTCTTCGATCTAAATTACGACCCTCAGGATTTAATTGAATTAAATTTAAAGGATTTAAGAGATATTTATATTTCTGGTCAAAAATTTCTTAAATTTGTAAAACCAAACAAAGGTCCAATATTGCTGAAAAAAAAGCAAGTTGAGGATAGTTGGTTTTTCGATTCAATAAATATAAATGAATTTCAAAAAAGATCTGAGGTCTTAGAGAATGCTTCTTCCTTAAAACAAAATATAGCGTCAATGCTTTTGAATATCGCAGAGGAGAATAAACAAGAGAAAGAATTAAGCGGATCACAAGAAGATATTATGGCAGAGGAAACATTATATATTGGTGGATTTCCGAGCCATAAGGACCAAAAACTGAAACAACAGTTTAGGAATGAGAATTGGTCAAATAGATATAATTTATGCCAGGAATTTTCTGATAAACGTTTTTCTTATTTTGGGCTAAGGCTTATTTATGAGGAGTGCCCTCAAACCTTACCATTAAGTGTAAGAGACAAAATTGAGCGCTCGGTTGAAGATCAATTAACAAGTACTAATAAAGAAAAATGGAAAACTTGCGACGATTTTGACAAAGAGATTGAAATTATTGAAAACGACTCTAATACTAAACTCAGGGAATTTGTTTTTGAGCTTAGAGATATCAGAAATTATTTTAAAGAAACTTATTATCAAAAAAGATAAAAAACAAGGAGTAAACCATGGCAACATTTAACGTAACGGATGAGACTTTTGAAGAGCAAGTGATAAAGAGCTCGGTTCCTGTAGTAATCGATTTTTGGGCGGAGTGGTGCGGGCCATGTAAACAAATAGGACCAGCTTTGGAAGAGTTGTCTGAGGAATATGGAGAAAAAGTTAAGATTGCAAAAATCAATGTTGATGAAAACCCAAATAGCCCAAGCAGATTAGGTGTTAGAGGCATTCCAGCGCTATTTATATTTAAAGATGGAGAAATGATCTCATCTAAAATTGGGGCGGCACCTAAGACAGATTTAAAAAATTGGATTGACGAGAGTACCTAGATTTCAACCCCATTTTCTTTCAAAGCTTGTCCCGCCAAGTATAAGGAACCACATATTAAAATTGAAACTGTTGGGTATGAAGCTTCATCTTGGGAACAAATATTTTTAATAGCATCTCGAATGCTATTCGCTGAATAGATGTTTTTCCAACCTACTTCTTGAGCAATTGAAACGCCAACTGTTTTAATTAGTGATGAGGGTTGATTATCAATTTCAACTATACTCAGAGATGAGGCTACACCCACTAAGTTTCTTAGAAAAGATCTATGATCTTTATGTTCAAGGCAACCAAAAATGACATGGAGGTTTTTTTTATTCATAAAACCCACACTCTTACTTAGTTGAATGCTAGCGTCTTCATTATGGCCTCCATCGATCCATAATTTGTTGTTAATATTATATTTTTTTATCAATTCATATAGATTTCCGTTGTTTATCTCTTGAAGCCTAGCTGGCCAGTAAGTAGATGTTAACCCCTCACATATGTGTTTTTCGGGGATCTTTAAATAAGTAAGTGTGGAAATGGCAGTCATTGCATTGCCGATTTGGTGTGTGCCAATTAAGTTAGGAAAAGGATATTCGATACTTTTTTTGCTGAGTTTTTGAATAATCAATTTTCTTGAACTAGAAACGGTGAAACTTTCCGCCGACCAGATAACATTACTATTATTTGACACGCATTTTGCATCAAGTATTCTTTTTACTATTGGAGATTGGTTGGAGATTATAGTGGTAGTGTTTTTCTTAATTATGCCAGCTTTAGCGGCAGCAATCTTTTTTATTGAACTTCCCAAATACTCCTTATGATCGAAGGATATTGGAGTAATAATTGAGGCTACGGGGTTCTGAATAACGTTAGTAGCGTCAAACTCTCCGCCCAGTCCAACCTCTAAAAGTGTATAGTCAGCAGATGCTCTTGAAAATGCAAGAAAAGCAGCACAGGTAGTTATTTCAAAAAATGTTATTGGCTGCGAGTTATTTACTTTTTCGCATTCTTTAAGAACCTCTTTCAATGCATCTTCACTTATTCTTTTGTCCCCTATCTCAATTCTCTCATTAAAGCTCACCAAATGTGGTGAAGTATAGGTATGTGTCCTAAACCCACTTCTTTGCAACCCGGCTTTAATCATAGCAATAGTGGAACCTTTTCCATTAGTTCCTGCGACATGTATTACAGGAGGTATCGACTTTTCGGGATTGCCCAACTTCCTCAAAAGTTTTTTTACTCTGTCTAATTTAAGATCGATTATTTTGGGGTGAAGTAATTCCAGCCTTTTAAGAATCTCGTCCATTAGGCCCATCAGACTCTGTAATATTTCCCCTTATAGGTGGAGGTTGATTTTTTAACAGATAGATTATTTTGATTAGCTCTTCTCTCAAAAATTTTCTCGATACCACTTTATCGAGCATTCCGTGGTCTAACAAATACTCTGATCTCTGAAATCCCTCTGGTAGTCTTTCCCTAATTGTTTGCTCTATCACTCTTGGTCCAGCAAAGCAAATAAGTGCATTTGGTTCTGCTATTTGCACATCTCCCAGCATTGCATAAGACGCTGTAACTCCTCCTGTGGTTGGGTTTGTTAATACAACTATATAGGGAAGTTTGGCATCTCTTAGCATTTCAATTGCGACTGTTGTTCTGGGCATTTGGATAAGTGATAGAACACTTTCTTGCATTCTGGCACCCCCAGCAGCAGCAAATAAAATAAAGGGAGATTTATTTTTCACTGCTCTTTTTACCCCTTCCAAAATTGCGTTTCCTACGGCCATACCCATAGAGCCTCCCATGAACTTAAAGTCTTGACAGGCTATAATCGTTTTCATACCTCCTAATTGACCTTCAGAAATTGAAATTGCTTCCTTTTGACCAGTGCTTTTTTGTGCATCTTTTATTCTATCAGTATATTTTTTTGTATCTTTGAAATTCAGAGGATCCTGTTCTGGAGCGTCATAGTCAATCACCGAGTATAAGCTGTCGTCGAATAATGATCTGAAGCGGTCCTCAGGAGACATGTACATGTGATAGTTACAACTTGGACACACATTGAGATTTTGGCTAAATTCTTTATGAAATATCATCGAGTTACAGCTCTCGCATTTAACCCACAATGTCTCAGAGCTACCTTTACGTGAAAATATCGCATTGATTTTTGGCCTAACAAAGTTAGAGATCCAATTCATTTTACATACCGTTTTTTTATATAATCACTATTGCTAAACTAAAAAATAACATTATACAAAATAAAAATAAACCAACTGTTTTTTCTAAGATAAATAGAGGGTACACTCAACTGGTTATATCGGAGATTTGGTCTTGAAAAATTTAAGCAGAATGCTCGCAGGTTTTTCTCTTTTTATGTTTTTGAGTGGATGCTTATCAATTGGGTCAGGACCACTGACAAATTCTATTTCTATACCTGCAGGTCAATATAAGGTAAAACATAAACTGCCAAGGGGTTTTTGTTTGGATCGAAGTGCTAATAACTCTACTGGGTTGCGAGAAACATTAGTGGTCACTAATTGTATAGAAGTAAATAATGGTGATAAACTATATTTTAGTCGCAGACCGGTTGACACGATAGTTAATATCACATTCACCCAGTCGAGAGTTCCAAAAAATATTTCTCAAAAAAAATATTTAGCGGCAATTGCTGATAAAATTGAGTTCAGGAAATTTACTGCTTCATTTAGCAACAAGAAGCTGATCTACGGTGAAAAGAAGTTACAAAATAAATTTTTCTATGTGAACTTTCAGATGGTTAGTGCTTCAAAACGGAAAGAGTTTGTTAGAAAATATTTTTTCTTAGTAGATAACAAAGTAGTAGTAATGACAATCGTATCTTTTCATGAGCCAAGGAAAAATACATATTCTTCATTTGAGAGCTTTATTAAAAAATTAAGCAAACTTAGTTCTTAAATTGTTCAGTTGCCTTTACCAAGGCTGCTGTAATTCCCGGCTCAGACATTGCATGACCTGCTTTTGACACCATAACTAAATTTGAATTTGGCCATAATCTGTGGATCAACTCAGCTGTTTTAGGAGGACAGATCATGTCATATCGTCCCTGAACTATTATCGATGGTATGTCCAATATCTTATGCATATTGTCTTTGATTTGTTGTGATTTGCTTAAAAACCCAAGATTCTTGAAATAATGGTTTTCAATCCTCGCAAAAGCTCTTGCATAATCAGTTGAGGGACTAGAACCAAATCCAGGGCTTTCGAGATTTGCAAGAGCATTCTCCCAAGCTGTCCAAGCTCTTGCAAATCGACCTTGTTCTGTAGGGGAAGATCCAAACAATCTTGAGTGATATCCTTTAATTATATTTTTCTGCTCTTTCGGAGGGAGCATGTCCCTAAAAGCTCGCCATGCTTCAGGCCAAAAAATGCTTGCTCCACCTTCTTTGTAAAACCAGTCTAACTCAGATAACGTCATAGTAAATACTCCTCTGAGGATAATTTTGCTAACCATTGCAGGATGAGTTTGAGCATAAACTAGAGACAGGGCCGCGCCCCAGCTACCTCCAAACAGAACCAATTTACTTATACCGAGCTTTTTTCTTATAGCCTCCATGTCTGATACAAGATGCCATGTAGTGTTATTCTCTACAGAAGCATAGGGCTTGGATCTTCCGCAACCCCTTTGATCAAAAAGAACAATGTAGTATGCGTCAGGATCGAAAAACCTACGCATTGTAGGGCTACAGCCGCCACCTGGTCCGCCATGCACAACCAAAACAGGTATTCCGTTAGGGTTACCGCATTCTTCATAATAAACCTTGTGCCCATCACCACTATCAAGAAAACCTTTTCTAAATGGCTCTATTTCAGGAAACAAATGGGCTCTTTGTTTGTTGGGTCGGGAAATATTTTGTTCAGGCATTCTTGAGACTAAAAAAAAAAAGTATATATCTACTATGTCAT
Source organism: uncultured Alphaproteobacteria bacterium (assembly GCA_902581005.1). Classification (GTDB taxonomy): domain Bacteria; phylum Pseudomonadota; class Alphaproteobacteria; order Rhodobacterales; family Rhodobacteraceae; genus CACIJG01. Next base: position 137,578 of record CACHMT010000001.1, on the reverse strand, counting down.
GTGTATAGGAACAATTCAATGAAAAGAGCATCATCAATTAACGCAGAAGAAGTTGCAAAGTTCGAGAAATTAGCAAACGAGTGGTGGGACGCAGAGGGTAAGTTCAAACCACTTCATATGTTGAACCCATGTAGATTAGAATTTATAACAGATCACTTATCTCTCTATTTTCATAAAGATATGGTCCTTGAAAAAGCGCCTTTGAAGGGAGTTAAAGTTTTAGACATAGGTTGTGGTGGCGGATTGTTGTGCGAGCCAATGGCCAGAATGGGGGCAGAGGTCCTTGGCATTGATGTAGTTGAAAAAAATATTAAGGTTGCATCGTTGCATGCAAAAAAGATGAATCTTAACATTAAATATCGCCATATCTCTGCTGAAGACCTCTTAAGAGAGAAGATGGCATTCGATGTGATTCTCAATATGGAAGTCATTGAGCATGTAGAAAATCCGGGTTTTTTTATAGAGATGTGCTCAAATCTTCTTGATAGTGGTGGCCTAATGTTTTGTTCAACGATAAATAAGAATTTAAAAAGTTACCTTTTTGCGATCCTGGGTGCTGAATATGTAATGCAATGGCTACCAAAAGGAACGCACGATTGGAATAAATTCATCAAACCAAATGAATTAAAAAAGTTATTTTTTAATTCCGGCCTAAAAGTAAAAGACACAAAAGGGTTTGTATTTAATCCAATATCTTGGGGATGGGAACTATCAAAAAGCGACTTTTCAGTCAATTATGCTGTTTGTGCTACAAAATGATACTCTAATCTAGCTCGATAACTCTATTCCAGAGATCATCCAAAATATCAATTTTTTCTTGATCAAACTTAGCTAAGTGTTCCCAATATTTACCATTTTCAACAAAATAATCTAACTTTTCTTCCAACTGGAGTGCTCTTTTTAGTAACTTCGTGTTAATCCCTCTTGGTGAGCAGTCTTTAGTTATATTTTCTAAACTACTACGTCTAAAAACTAAGTTACTGCTGGGTACTTTGGAAAGATTGAAAATCGCGCAACCTTGAGATGTAGCAATAGCCTCTAAGCGAGCAGACTTGGCCTTTAAATTTTTTAAAGTTGGGTCTTTTCTAAGGGGGTCTGGCTTACCTCTTCCATAAAAATGCGTAACTTTCCCATCATAAATCATATCGCAACCTATATATGCTATCGCTTTGGGTTGGAAATACCCTAGAGCCCAATATCCCGCGGTAAAAGACATGGTTCCACCAGAATAAACGAATCCTCCATACTTGTTTTGTATTGGGACATATTGATTTGAACCAATTAGTCTTTTGTCCTTATTTTTAGTTGGTCTTCTGTTTTCTGGAAAATCATCAGGAAATATACAAAAATCCCAATCATTTCTTATATTCCAAGCATTATTTATAGCTACTATCGTCCCAAGAAGCGCTCTCTTCAAATTTTGGGCCTCTAAAGCGTCTGGGGCGCTTCCAATTATTAGGACAAGCAAAAGGGCACCTCCTAAACTCTATTTTTTTCGATTGATTCTCGAAAGCTTCTTAAGTCGCCTAATAAACTTTTCTTGGTTAAGTGATCGGTTCCCTGAATTATTTCATCTAATATAGGCTTTATGGATTTCATGGCATAATTCCTAGCATCTATTCCACTTTGACTTATTGAAATACGTTTTTTCCTGGCATCATTCCAGTCTGGGCGAACATGGATGTATCCTAGCTTTTCTAGTTTGTTTAATGTATTAGTCATAGCTCCTTTAGTAACATGAAAACTTCTTGCCAATTGCAATGGAGTTTTTTCTGCTTTCGAGCCAGAAAAATGATTTAAAACAGAAAAGCTAGATATATTTAAGTCCTTAGGTAGAGCATTATCAAGCTTGTTTCGAGCTAATTGTTCTATGGTGGCTATCTCACTAAGTAGAATTAATAAATTCATATCTTTATTGTTGAATTCTAGCATAAAAACACGCTAATGGTTGTTAAGAAAAAGTTGGTATCTTCATCATAAAATATTTTCGGATAAACAATCAATGTTATTTGATATAAATCGAGTTAAAGAAAATAAAATCAGATCAAGAGAATCAAGGTCAAAAAGCTTTCTTTTAAAGAGAGTATTCGGTGATCTTGAAAATCGTATCTTAGATTTACCTCAGGGTTGGAAGTGTGGTCTGATCGAAGGATGCAGAAAAAATGACCTTAAAGAGTTAAGCAAAATAAAAAAAGTAACCATCTCGGAACTTAGCCACAATACTACTGAAACTCAATCACTTGATTTGTACGCAAATCTAATGCAACTACATTGGTCTAATGATCCATATAGCGATTTTTTTGAAAAAGTTAAATTTCTAAAAACTGAAGGCCACTTTATGTGTTGCTTATTTGGATCAGAGACGCTCAATGAACTCAGGGATTCTTTTTTCAAAGCCGAAATGAAATTATTTGGAGCAGCGAGCCCAAGAATTTCTCCATTACCTGAAATACGAGATGTAGGTAATCTGGCTGCAAAGGTTGGTCTCAATAACTGTGTAGTCGATAGAGATATAATTAAGGTCAGTTATAAGAGCATACTAGACTTGTTTTTGGATATCAAAGCAATGGGTGAGACAAACGCAATTCTTGAGCGTCGTAAAAGTTTAACGACAAAAAATCTAGTTCAGGAGGTTGAAAAATTTTACTTTAAAAATTATACAGATAAAAAATCAAGAAAGGATACTTATACCATAAGTGCAACTTTTGAAATAATTTTCTTATATGGAAGGAAATAGCAGAATTAAGATTGAAAATGATTTGATATTTTTGAGGTATAGCTTAGTTAATTCGTATCGAAAGAAATTGAAATGAATGTAAAAAAGTCAAATATTCCAAAAGAACATCCTCAGATTTTAGAACAAAAAGTGGGAGTAATTATTGGTAATCTGGGTACACCTGATGCCACAGACTACTGGTCTATGAGAAGATATCTTAAAGAATTTCTTTCTGATAGGAGAGTAATTGATTACTCTCCTTGGGTATGGAAACCAATATTAAACTTAATTTTGCTAAGAAGACCATTCTCCTCTGGTGAGGCATATAAAGAGATTTGGAATAACGAAGAAAATGAAAGCCCACTGCTGACAATTACAAAGGCTCAAACAAAAAAACTGAGAGCTAGGTTCGATAAAGCATATGGTGATAAAGTTTTAGTAGATTTTTGTATGAGATATGGAAATCCTTCTACAGATAGCGTGGTAAAAAAAATGGTATCCAAAGGATGTACGAAAATTCTTTTTTTTCCACTTTATCCACAGTATGCAGCCCCAACAACTGCTACTGCTAATGATCAAGTATTTAGATCACTAATGAATCTTAATTGGCAGCCTTCTATAAGAACAGTATCTCCATATTTTGATAACTCTAATTTTATCAATGCCATTTCAGATTCCATAACGACCGCTTATAAAAAGTCAAAAATAAAGCCTGAGCATCTAGTTATATCTTATCATGGTGTTCCCGAAAGATATCTAATGAATGGAGATCCCTACCACTGTCAATGCCAAAAAACAACCAGGCTTATTAGGGAAAAGCTCAAATGGAAAGAGAGCGAACTTACAACAGCATTTCAGTCTAAATTTGGTCCCGAAAAGTGGGTGGGACCAGCGACTGTTGATCTTGTGGCAGATCTAGCGCAATCTGGTAAGAAAAATATTGCAGTCATAGCTCCCTCATTTTCTTCCGATTGTGTTGAAACGTTAGAAGAGATATGTGGCGAGATTTCAGAGAGTTTTATGGAGGCTGGCGGAAAAAACTTTTTATACATCCCATGTCTTAACGATGAAGAAATCCATATCGATATGTTTTTCAACATAATCAAAAATGAGTTGCTTGGTTGGATATAGCCTAAGCTTCCTTTTCTACTTCTTTTCCTGTGCTTTGATCTATAACTTTCATCGATAGTTTGCTTTTACCCCTGTCATCAATACCCATTAACTTAACTTTTACACTCTGTCCTTCAGTCAAAACATCTTTTGGGTGGTTTACTCTTTCTTCCGAAATTTGGCTTACATGAACAAGACCGTCCCGTTTTCCATAGAAGTTAACAAAAGCTCCGAAGTCCATCAGCTTCACAACTTTTCCTTCGTAGACTTGACCAACAATAGGGTCTTCAACGATTTCACTTATCATTTTTCTAGCTGTATCTAGGCTCTCTTTGTTTTGACATGCTATTCTTACTAATCCTTCATCATTTATATCAACTTTAGCGCCCGAAACCTCGACGATTTCCTTTATCACTTTTCCTCCACTTCCAATAACTTCGCGAATTTTATCGCTTGGTACAGTTAGTGACTCAATTTTAGGTGCATATTTTGAAAACTCAGATGGAGCCGACAAAGATTTAGCCATTTCGCCTAATATATGCAAACGAGCTTCCTTTGCTTGATCTAGAGCCTTTTCCATAATTTGAGGAGTAATGCCTGCAACTTTTATATCCATTTGCAAAGACGTTATCCCAGTCTCTGTTCCAGCTACTTTAAAGTCCATGTCACCAAGATGATCTTCATCCCCCAAAATATCTGTTAGAACAGCAAACTTTTTTCCTTCTAGTATTAATCCCATAGCGACACCAGCTACGGGTGCTTTAAGGGGTACCCCAGCATCCATCATTGATAGAGATGACCCACAAACGGTTGCCATTGAAGAAGATCCATTGGATTCAGTAATTTCAGATACGACTCTTACAGTATAAGGGAACTCATCAGACGAAGGTAATACCGCTTGTAAAGCTCTCCAAGCAAGTTTTCCATGCCCAATTTCTCTACGGCCTGGGCCAGCTATTCGACCGCATTCTCCGACCGAGTATGGTGGAAAATTGTAGTGTAGCATAAAATTCAGCCTACCTTCTTTATGTAATGCATCAATTATCTGTTCAGAATCCCCGGCGCCCAGCGTTGTGACTACTAGTCCTTGAGTTTCACCCCTAGTAAATAGTGAAGAACCGTGTGCTCGTGGCAATAAACGAGTTTCCGTCTCTATCGATCTAACCGTTGTTAAGTCTCTACCATCTATTCGAGTACCATTATCTAGAATATTGTTTCTAACAACCTCGGACTCTAGTTTTTTTATGAGTTCATTTACTTCATTACCTTCATTTTCTTCATCAGACAGGGACCTTTTGATTTTCTCTACCGCTGACGCCACTGAATCTTGTCGTCCCTTTTTTTCAGATATTTCAAAAGCTTTCTTTAGATCTTTGGCTCCCGCTTTGGATATCTTGTTATATAATTTGTCATTAAGCTGATACTCAAAAGAAAAGGGTTCGTTTGCAGCCTCTTTTGCCAGATCAATTATCATGTCAATTACTGATGCCATCTGTTCATGTCCGAACTTTACCGCTCCTAACATTTCTTTTTCCGATAATTCGTAAGCTTCGGATTCTACCATCATTACCGCATCTTTGGTTCCAGCAACTACAAGATCAAGTCTTTGCTCATTGTTTTCTTTTAAATTATCCATATCATCTACTGAAGGATTGAGAACATAAGAGTCATTAACAAAACCTACTCTAGCAGCTCCAATTGGACCAAGAAAAGGAGCTCCTGAAAGTGTTAAGGCAGCAGAGGCTGCTATCATTGCGACTATATCGGGGTCGTTCTCCAGGTCATGACTGAGAACGGTACATGTCACTTGTACTTCGTTTTTAAACCCCTCGACAAATAACGGTCGTATCGGCCTATCGATCAAACGACTGGTCAAAGTTTCTTTTTCTGTCGGTCTAGCTTCTCTTTTGAAAAACCCTCCAGGAATTTTCCCCGCAGCATAATACTTTTCTTGATAATTAACGGTTAAGGGAAAGAAATCTTGGTCAGCCTTTGACTCCTTTGAGTATACAACGGCAGCCATAACTACTGTTTCACCATATGTTGCTATTACGGTCGAGTCTGCTTGTCTAGCGATCTTGCCAGTTTCTAGTGTTAACTTATCGTGTCCCCACTCAATAGTCTTTTTTATTTCATTAAACATATCATGCCTTTGTTTTGGTAAATTTTACGGACAAAAAACGGGATGTTTTATCTTCTAATTTCTAGTCTTTTAATTAGTTCCTTGTAGCGATTCTCGTCTTTCTCTCGCACATAGTCCAAAAGTTTGCGTCTTAAAGAAACCATTTTCAAAAGGCCTCTTCTAGAATGATTATCTTTTTTATGAGTTTTAAAATGCTCTGTTAAATTGACAATTCTCTTGGTCAATATAGCTACCTGAACTTCAGGTGAGCCAGTATCTCCCTTTTTTGTTGCGTAGTCTTTAATTAAAGTTTTTTTATCTTCTTGCGTAATCGACATCGTTATTCTCCATTTGTCTATCCTACCAGGATGTCGTCCAGTTAGGTTTAGTTGTTTGGATAGTTATTAGTGTGATTTTACAAAAAAATAAAGAAAAAAATAAATAATACTGAATTACCTGTGAAAATTTTTTTTTGTAATGATTAAGTGTTAAGTTTTCTTCTTACTTTCAAAAATGATCCATCCTTGAAAAGAATGGCTGCAACCCTTCCTTTATATTTTGCGATGAGCTCTTCTCCTTCGATTAGACTGACGGTCGTTGGACATTCTATTGGATGACCATTTTCCAGCTGTTTTAAATCATCCATAGGACATTCAAAAATTTTTAGGTTTGGGATGCCTATCTCGATGGCCTTTAAATTTGACTCTAAACTCTCTATAGAAAAATCTAATAATTTGGACAGATGACATGCCTCTGTAACTTTAAAAGGACCATACTCTAGGCGACTCAAGTTGCTTACGTATCCGAAACACCCAATGAAATCACCTATATCTCTTGCAATGGATCTTACATACCCACCCTTGCTACATTCAAAGTGAACAATGGCTTTACCACTTTCATCGTAAGATTGTAATGAAAGCTCATATACCTTTATACTTCTTGCAGAAAGCTGGAAATTCTCGTTGGCTTTAAAACGTTTGTAAGCTCTTTTTCCCTCAACTTTTACGGCTGAGACTTTAGGGGGGATTTGAAAGATGACCTTTGAATAATAGTTAAGTGCATCCAATATTTCATTTTTTCTTGGAACGTAGAATGAGGCTTTGAGAGCGTTTCCTGAAGCGTCATCTGTGTCAGTTTTAACACCATACAAAAAAGTAGCTTCATACTTTTTTTTTGATTTAAGAAGATATGGAATGGCCTTAGTGGCTTCACCTAATGCTAATGGTATCAATCCCGTAGCGTCAGGATCCAGAGTTCCAGCATGACCAATCTTTGTTGGGTTCATTTTTCTTTTTAAAACTCTAACGACGTCGGCAGATGTAATGCCAGCCGGTTTATTCACTAAGAGCCATCCGTTGAATATATTCTTGTTCACTGCCTACCTAATCTTTTTCAAGAGCTCTAAAAATTTTGTTAGTTTTTTCTATTTGTTCAAAAAGTGTGTCTTCTTTAAACCTTAAATCTGGTAAATATTTCAAAGATACCTCTTTCCCAAGAGCGTGCCTGATGGCATTTTTATTTTTGCCAAGAAAAGCAGTTAGGTCATGAGCGTTTATATCATCCAAGGGAAGAACGTATACTGTTGCTATTTTGAGGTCTGCTGAGCAACGTACCTCAGTAACCGATGCTGAATAAATCTTCCTATCTTGATCGTAAAAGTTAGAGTCAATTAATATTTTTGCAATGTTTCTTTTAATTAATTCGGAAACCCTCAGTTGTCTTTGTGAAGCCTCATCTCCAAACCTACCTTTATTTTTTCTTTTTTGCATATTAGCTTCATCCAGTATAACGATTGGTCTATACTAACTACTAAAATTAAATTGAAGATTATTCAATTATTTGTTGAGGAAAAATATGAAAAATCGTTTCAAGGTAAGTGTTTTAGGAGCTTCAGGTCGAATGGGATCTAAAATAATAAAAAAAATTACTGAATCTTCCACCATAGACCTACACTTTGGTGTGGAGCATAAAGGGCATGGTTGGATAGGACAAGATTGTGGAGAAAAACTTCTAGGTAAACCTAATAATATTTTGATAACGGATGATTTAAAATTGGCTTTAGAGGGTGCGGAAGCTGTTATCGATTTTAGCACGCCAGATACCTCATTGGAGTGTGTCAAGCTTTGCGCACAGACCGATACTGCTCATGTAATTGGTACAACTGGCTTTGACCTAGGACAAGAAAATCAACTCAGTGAGTATGCAGAGAGAGTAGTGATTGTTAAGGCAGGAAATATGAGCTTAGGAATAAATGTATTAACCAGTTTAGTCGAGAAGATTTCATCGTCTCTAGACCTAGACTTTGATATAGAAATTTTGGAAATGCATCATCGAGATAAGGTTGATGCACCTTCTGGAACTGCTTTAATGCTAGGTGAAGCGGCAGCTAGAGGCAAAGGAAAAGGCCTGCCAGAATTGAGAGTAGGGTTGCGTGATGGAATATCAGATGGTAGAGAAAAAGGCTCAATAGGTTTTGCTTCCCTTAGGGGTGGTGGCGTAGTTGGTGAACACGAAGTTTCTTTTACATCTGACTCGGAACGAATATCTATTAAACATGAAGCATTCTCCAGAGATATATTTGTAAACGGAGCAATAAAAGCAGCCTTGTGGTCTAAAGAAAAGGCCCCGGGTCTCTATGACATGTTAAATGTTTTAAATTTGAGGTAGTTAAATACATGAAACCCAATCTTAAAACTTTAGTTTTTTTTCTGATATTTAGCTTGCCGTCAGTTGTATTGGGCAACACGTTTACTAATTGTGGAGGGGATTTTAGTGTTTTTTTAAAAGAAACAGAAAGGTATGCAACTGGTATCGGTATAAGTACTGAAGTAGTAAAAAAAACCATTAGACGAGCAGAATTTAACCCGGCCATTATTAAACTTGATAGAAAACAAAGAAGTTTCAAATTGAGCTTCCTTGATTTCTCCAAAAGAGCAATAAATGATTACAGATTGGTAAACGGGAAAAAACAATTCAAAAAATATCAAACTGTTTTTAATAAAGCCTTAGCTATATATGGAGTGCCAAGAGAAGTGATTACGGCTTTTTGGGCTATGGAGACTGATTTTGGAGCCGTTCAAGGAAATTTTAATACTCTTAATTCCTTAGCTTCCCTGGCATTTGATTGTAGACGACCCGAGCTCTTTCAGCCTGAATTCATTGCAGCAATGCAATTGATTGAGCGTGGCGATATTGATTACGATACAATAGGAGCTTGGGCAGGAGAAATAGGGCAAGTTCAGATGTTACCGCAGGATATCTTGGAATTTGGTATTGACGGTAACAAGGACGGCCAGATTTCTTTAAAGGAAACGCCTGAAGATGCCATTTTAACAGCAGCCAACTTGATAAACCATATGGGTTGGGAAAAGGGGGAGGCTTGGTTAGAAGAAGTGATATTACCGAAAGACTTTTATTGGGAATTAGCGGGATTTGGAAGGGGAAGAGCTCTTAAAGATTGGGAAAACTTAGGCCTAAAATTAAGAGGAGAAAAATTGAAAATAGATAAAAACCTTTATTCAACGCTCTTATTGCCCCAAGGAAAGAATGGTCCAGCATTTCTGGCATTTAAAAATTTTGAAGTTTATTTGAAATGGAACGATAGCTTCATCTATACCGTTACAGCTGCTCACTTAGCTAAAAGACTTGGTGGAGCAAAAAAATATAAGCATAACAACCCATCTGATATTTTAGAGATTGAAGCAATGATAAAATTACAAAATGTTCTAAGATCTAAAGGGTATGATGTCGGAAAAGTAGACGGAATATTAGGTGCAAAGACTAGACAGGCTGTTAGGTCGGTTCAATTAGAATTTGGACTTTCAGCAGACAGTTGGCCAACAAAAGAGCTCCTAAGAAAGCTTCTAATAAATTAGCTAAATGTTTTGAATAAAATATTTGAACCCAGTATCTACAACTTTTTCCAAAGCATTTTTTTTGTTCATAATTACAGAGCGATGATTTTTCTCAAGGTGTTCTGTTTTTTTCATCGTTGCGGCACATCGGTAAATATGGCATATTTTATGGGCCCAAATTTTATATTCCGGCATGTACGTAAAACGTTGGAATATCCCTTCTTTTTTGAGAACTTTAATGCCCCAACCGGTTTCCTCTATTACCTCTCGATAAAGAGCACGAATGAGGGACTCATTCTCATTCGAGCCCCCTCCAGGTAATTGAAGCTCTATATCATTCTCTTTAGTTATTTGCTCTGTTAAAATTAAGTCATTCTTTCGCAAAATAATACCATAGGCACCAACTCTTCTCTGGTATTTAATTTTGTAATTAACTCTTTCACCAAACAGCTTCAATGCTTACTACCGAATTGTTGTTGTTTTCGCATTTAATATTAAATAAACATCAATAAACGCCAAATAAAAACGAAGTATATGAAAAATAATTTTTTAGACTCAATTTTACCCTTTCAGATTGATGATAAAAATCTAAGAGGTCGCTTTGCACGCATAGAGAGGTTAGCTTCTGATATAATAAAACATCATCGCTTCCCTGATAAAGTTTGCAAACTTCTATTTGAAGCACTACTACTTACTATTTTAATAGGAGAGATGATTAAAATAAGATGGAGACTTTCATTACAGATAAGAGGTAATGAGAGTATCAAGTTGTTGGCAACAGATTACTATGCCCCAAAGGATCAGGGAAAGCCTGCAAATATAAGAGCATATGCAGATTATGATAAGGAAGCTACGCATTTAAATCTCGATACAGGATTATTCGCAATTACTATTGATCAAGGGAAAAACATGGAGCCATATCAGGGCATAACCCCAATTATTGAGGGCAGCCTTAGAAAATCAGCCGAAAATTATTTTTTTCAGTCAGAACAAATTAAAACTTTTTTCGACTTAAATATAACTAAGAAGCACAGTGAAAAAAGTGGAAGAAATTGGATTGCCTCAGGGTTTATGTTGCAAGCATTGCCAGACGAGCATGATAAAAAATATATTGATGACAAAAGCTGGAATATTTTAAAGGAAAGAATAACTGAACAAACAAAAGACTCAATGAGTGAAGAGTTCGATCAATACCGATTTTTGGATAATATTTTTCAAAACAGTGCGTTAACAGTATTTAAAGAGACAAAAGTAAAATTTGGATGCTCTTGCAAACGAAAAACACTACTCCATACTTTATCTAAATATCCAAAAGCGCAGTTAGAAGATATGTGTGATAAGAAGGAAAAAATTTCTGCTAACTGTCAATTCTGTGGACGAAAATTCCAGTTTTCACTAAAACAAATTTCTGATTATTATGAAAGTTGATTTTTCAAAAAAAGAAGAATTAATAGAAAAAATAAGAGGTGTTATCAATCCTACTGACTATCATAATGATTTTACGAGAAAAGCGGATACCACTTTTGATGTACATCTTAAGCAAAACAGGACAAATATAAATTTACACCCCGCTTCAGTCCTTCTTCCTTTACAATTTGAAAATTCTATGTGGCAAGTTATTCTCACTCGCCGTTCAACGAATATGAAAAAGCATTCGGGACAAATTTCTTTTCCGGGAGGCAAGTTTGATGATAAAGATAAAAGTCTTGACGTTACAGCGATAAGAGAAGCTTTTGAAGAAATCGGTTTAAGCTCGCCAAATGTATCTCTAATAGGTTCTTTACCATCACATGAAACAGTTACTGGTTTCAGGATATTTCCGTTTATTGGAATTGTAAGTGGATATGAAATTCAAATAAATAGCTCAGAGGAGGTCTCCGAAGTATTTAAAGTACCACTTGAGTTTTTATTGGATAGTAAAAGGTATTCGGAGCATTCTTTTACTTGGAATGGAGATTCAAGATCATTTTTGGCGGTTCCTTATGGGCCGTATTATATTTGGGGTGCGACAGCAAGAATTCTTTATAATTTCTCAAAAATTTTCTCAAGTTAGAGATATAATATGAAAAGAGTGAATGTAGAAAAGGTTTTCGGTTCAGAGCTAAAGGAACTTATGCATCTACTGAGTTCATCAGGAAAGGAATGCTATATTGTTGGAGGAGCAGTTAGGGATTTATTACTTGGGCATAGAAAATTTAAAGATATAGACCTAACTACTTCTTTGAGCGTTGAGCAACTAAAACAAATTTTTGATCAAAACCAAATAAGGTTTGATGACAGAGCACTAAAGTACGGTTGCTTGACAGTTAGAAATAAAAAAAGAAACTTCCAAATAACATCTTTTAGGAAAGACATCCGAACTTTCGGTAGGGCGGCTGATATTGAGTTTGTTGAAAATATTGAAGAGGATGCAAAACGACGTGACTTTACTATTAACGCTATTTATTGTTCCTATAGTGGGCAAATAATCGATCCATTAGGAAATTTAGAAGATTTAAATAAAATAAAGTTAGACTTTATAGGTGATCCTGAGTTTAGAATAAAAGAAGATTATTTAAGGATATTAAGATTCTTTCGGTTTGTTGCAGTCTTAGACTTAAAAGGTGAAAATGTTGTTTCAAACAATTTACCGATTATCAAGAAGCATATAAATGGAATAAGTGACCTGAGTTATGAAAGGGTGGCTTCAGAGATTAGAAAAATACTTCTTGCTAGGTCTCCATTTTTTTCTTTGAAGCTCATGAATAAAGTGGACCTTTATAAAAAATTGTTTGGAAATTACTCTCAATCCGCACTCCTTAAATTAGAAAAATTGGAGAAAAGGTTTAATTTGACACCATCTTTGGTAAGGAGATTATTAGCTCTCGAGATGAAAACCTTTATCCCTCTTATGATAAAAAAAGAAAAAAAATATTTCAATCAATTAAATAATCTATTGGGTCTGGACCATAATCTTGATTATTTGGGGTACAAATTGGGTGAAAAAGCCAGCATAGATTTTCTCATAATAAGAGAAGTTAAAGAAGGATTTATCATAACGACCAAAGATATAGAGAAAATAAAAAAAGCATCTAGAAAAATTTTTCCGATAAAATTTTCAGATGTTCATCCTTTGACGAAAAACTTAAATACAACTAAAGAAAAAGTAGATCTAATGGAAACATTTTGGATAGGTTCTGGGTTCAAAGCATCCAAGGAAAAGTTACTAAGTTTGCTGAGCTAAACCCACTCTGCTGTCGGAGGTAAGCTCATTAATACCGCATCTATATTGTGTCCTGTCTGTAAGCCAAACTTTGTGCCTCTGTCGTAAACTAAGTTAAATTCAGCGTAAAGGCCCCTCTTTTGTTCTTGAATTTTCTTATCCTGTGGTGTCCAGTCTTTCAAATAGTGTTTTTTTACTATTGGTATATAAGCTTCAAGAAATGCTTCTCCAACATCTCTAGTGAAAGAAAAATCCTTTTCCCAGGCACCAGTGCAGAGATCATCAAAAAATATTCCGCCTACTCCTCTTGCAACTTTTCTATGTGGTATGAAAAAATATTCATCAGCCCATTCCTTAAATTTTTTGTAGTAACTTTGATTATGCTTATCACATTTCTTTTTCAGAGTTTGATGAAAGAAATTTGTGTCATCGTCATTTTCGATTGAAGGATTCAAGTCGGTACCTCCTCCAAACCACCACGCATGAGGTGTCCAAAACATTCTTGTATTAAGGTGTATGGCAGGTGTATGAGGATTTCGCATATGCGCTACGAGGCTGATTCCTGAGGCCCAAAATCTGGGGTCATCTTTGAGCTCGGGGATAGCTTTTCTAGCTGTTATACTCTTTTGTGCTTCTGGTGCAAGGTTTCCATATACTGCAGAAACATTTACGCCTACTTTCTCAAATATTCTACCACCCTTAAGCGTTGCCATGACGCCCCCACCGCCATCTTCTTTGTCGTCTGTTTCTCTTATTGTACTCTTTCTCTCAAATTTTTTTGCTGCCACATCACTCTTGGGAGACAATTTTAAGTGATCTTCTTCTAATATTTCAAACTCTTTGCAAATTTTATCTCTTAAATTTTTGAACCAATTTTCTGCCTGATCTTTTTGTTGCTGACCTATCATCATATTCCCAAATTTTTTAATCTTTAAAAGACAATGCTATTAATAAGATAGCATACGAAGTACTTTTAGATAAATGAAAATAAGATTAGATCAACATATTATGGAATTGGGTCTGGCAGGGTCAAGAAATAGGGCCCAGGAGCTGATAAAGGAAGGATTTGTTTTACTAAATGGAAAAATATGTAACAAACCTGCAAAAGAAATAACAACAGGATCAAGTGTTTCTATAGTTGAACAACATCAGTGGGTAAGTCGAGCAGGAAAAAAATTGTTTGAAGCTCTAAAAAGTTTTGAGGTGAAGGTTGATGGGAAAACGGCCTTGGATGTAGGCTCGTCCACGGGAGGCTTTACACAAGTTCTGCTTTATGAGGGAGCAGAAAAAATTACATCAGTTGACGTTGGAACAGATCAGCTTCATTCAAGTCTAAGAAGTGATGCACGGATTTCTTTATTAGAGCAAACGGATATAAGAGACATTTCATCAAGACTAAAAGATTCCTTTGACCTAGTTGTTGTAGATGTTGCCTTTATTTCATTATCAAAAATTATTAAAGATATAGAATCTGTTGCAAGAAAAGAGGGGGATATTATTTTATTATATAAACCTCAATTCGAAGTTGGAAAACAGAATATTTCAAAAATTGGCGTAGTGAAAAAGGAGACAGATACTCAGAAAATACTCGGTCATTTCCTTAAATCCTTGGAAAAGAGTAGTTTATATTTTGTAAAGTGCAGAAAAGCGTATATCACTGGAAAAAAAGGCAATCAGGAAATTTTCGTACATTTAAAAAAGTGCTGATTGCTATAATATGGTGCCAGAATTGGGCCCAATTTGGCCCCTATGTAGTAAAAAATGATCCAAAATAATACAAGCTACCATAGCTTCTCCTACTGGCACTGCTCTTATTCCTACACACGGGTCATGTCTTCCTCTTGTCGAAACCGTGGTTGAAGATCCAGCTTTAGTAATAGACTTTCTCTCGCTTAAAATTGATGAAGTCGGCTTGACAGCAAATCTTGTAACAATATCCTGACCCGAAGTTATACCACCCAAAATACCTCCCGCATTATTGGATGTAAAAGAGATTTTATCGTCCTCCAAAAAGATTTCATCAGCATTCTCTATTCCTTCGATCTCAGCAGCTTGCATACCAATGCCTATTTCAACACCTTTCACAGCATTTATGGACATCAGACCACTTGCTAGATCTGAATCCATCTTTGCGTATAAGGGCGCTCCTAGCCCTGCGGGTACGCCCTTAGCAATGATTTCAATCATTGCACCAACAGAATTACCACTTTTACGAAGTTCTTTTATATATTTCTCCCAATTTGGAACCATAGTTTTGTCAGGACACCAAAAGTCATTTTCTTGAATTGTAGTTTCAGAAAAATTTTCTCTATCAATTTCCAATTTTCCAATTCGGATCAGATAGCCTGTTATCTCTATGTCTGGAGCGATATCTGCTAGTATCTTTCTAGCTATTCCTCCAGCCGCTACTCTGGATGCTGTTTCTCTTGCTGAAGATCTTCCGCCTCCTCTATAGTCTCTTATTCCATATTTGAGGTGATATGTAAGGTCTGCGTGACCTGGTCTAAATGTATTGGCAATTTCACTATAGTCCTTTGATCTTTGATCTTGATTTTCAATGAATAGTTGAATAGGAGTGCCTGTGGTTACGCCTTCAAATGTTCCTGAGAGTATCTTAACCTTATCTAATTCTTTTCTTTGGGTCGTATATTTGCTTTGGCCCGGCCTTCTTCTGTCTAACCAAGGTTGTATATCGGCTTCACTAAGTTCTACGCCGGGCGGGCACCCATCAATTGTTGCTCCAATTGCACTCCCATGGCTTTCCCCCCAAGTAGTTACTTTAAACAAGTGGCCAAATGAATTAATCGACATTTCCAACAATCTTTCTATTTAGATTTTTGTCAGTAAATAAATCAATAATAGATGAAAAAAGCTTGCTGCCTACTAAATTAAACTTTTTTGTACTTGTGTGGTGCCCAAAGCTTTTTATTCGTAAAATATAATAATACAGAAAGAAGCAATAGGAGTAGTACCGCCCTAAAGCCCGTTTCCTTTCTCACGTTCAGCTTCGGCTCTGCAGCCCACATTAAAAATGCCGCTACATCTTCAGCTTCTTGCTGGAGAGTAGCTTCAGTCCCATCCATATATTCTACGTCGTCACCCCAAAGAGGCTGAGACATAGCAATCCATCCACCAGGATACAATTTGTTTCCATATAAAACAGAGCCTGCTTGCTCTTTCTCTTCTTCGGTATAACTTTTCAAAAGTGATACGATATATTCCGCTCCTCCCACGCGCGCTTTAGCCATTAGGCTTAAATTTGGAGCGTTTTCCACCATTGATCCGCTAAAGTAATCAGAGGGTACTGCGCTTCTATCATCGTCAATGTCAGGGTCATAAATATCAAACTGAGCAGCATACGCTTTGACTTGCTCAGGAGGTAGTTCAGGTCCACCCTTGTCACCAAGATTACGATAAGCCACATGTGTCAGCCCATGACACCCTGCGCATACCTCAGTGAAGACTTGAAGTCCACGCTGTAATTGCTTTTTATCATATGTCCCAAAGACTCCTTCAAATGAAAAATCGACGTTATCTATTTTTCCAACTGTTCCAGCGGAATAGGCCTGACTTACAAAGATTAGTTGAGTTACCAGGACAAAGTTACAAATGACGCCCTTTATGAAAGTCTTATTCTGCAGGTTCATACACACCTCCATTGGGTGAACTTTCCTTTGTTTCACTTTTCTCCAATTTCTTGTTCCAATCTTCCTCTATTGTTTTGGGTTGCTCATCTGGGGTTTCAGTGATCCCTAGCAAGGGAAGTATAATTAAAAAGTAAGCAAACCAATAACTGGATCCTATAAGGGATATTGTGGAGTAGGGTTGTTCTGCGGGTTTAGCGCCTACCCAGGTCAGAACAAAAAAATCTAAAACTAATAACGCAAACCACCACTTGAATTGAGGTCGATATCTTCCGGAGCGAACAGAAGACGTGTCTAGCCATGGAGCAAGCGCCATTACTGCAATTGCGCCAAACATAGCGAGAACTCCAAAAAATTTTGCGTCGATTATGCCCCCTGATATGAATGAAGTGAATTGTACGATCCACACATCAGCAGTGAAAGCACGAAGAATCGCATAGAATGGCAAAAAGTACCATTCCGGAACAATGTGGGCTGGTGTTACAAGAGGATCAGCTTCAATATAGTTATCAGGGTGCCCAAGATAATTTGGAATAAATCCCACTATAGCAGCAAAGATCGCCAAAATAATCGCAAGTGCAACAAGGTCTTTCATCACGAAATAAGGAAAAAATGGAAGAGTGTCTTTCTCTGCCTCTTCTTTGGATCCCCGCCTAACCTCTACGCCGGTTGGGTTATTATTTCCAGTAGTATGAAAAGCCCATATGTGTGTAGCAACTAATCCAAGAATAACGAATGGTAGCAAGTAATGTAAGCTGAAAAATCGAGTTAACGTTGCATTATCTACTGCTGGGCCTCCTAATAGCCACGTCTGAAGTGATTCTCCTACAAACGGGATAGCTCCAAACAAACCGGTAATAACTGTAGCCCCCCAGAAAGACATTTGACCCCAAGGAAGCACATAGCCCATAAAGGCTGTTGCCATCATCGCCAAATAAATCAACATACCTATTATCCAAGTTACTTCCCTCGGTTCTTTGTAAGAACCATAATATAAACCCCTGAAGATATGCATGTAGACAGCTATAAAAAACAGAGAAGCACCATTAGCGTGAATGTACCTAATGGCCCATCCACCATTCACATCACGCATTATATGCTCAACACTGTCAAAGGCGTGATCCACATGGGGCGTGTAGTGCATCACTAAAATAATACCGGTGATTATTTGAAGGACAAGACAAAAAGTTAGAACTATCCCCCATATCCACATCCAGTTCAAATTCTTCGGAGTTGGAATCATTAAGGTGTCATAAACAAGTCTCCCCACAGGAAGTCTCTTATCCAACCAAGTTTCAAATCCTTTTTTTGGTTCATATTTATCGTGTGGTATGCCGCCCATTTTTCTTTCCTTTGTCTTCTTAACCTAGTTTTAATATTCCGTCATCGGACAACGATGCAACAGGAATGGGTAAATTTGTGGGAGCCGGTCCTCTTCTAATTCTACCAGCTGTGTCGTAATGAGATCCATGACAGGGGCAAAACCATCCCCCAAAATCGCCGGCATCACCAAGCGGGACGCAACCCAGATGTGTACATACTCCCATCATCACTAGCCACTCGCCGTTTTCATCAAGTGTCCTGAACTTATCCGATGCATCACCGTCTTTTAGATTAGCGTTTTGTGCGCTTTTATCAGGCAAATCTTCCAAGTTCACCTCTCTTGCAGCAGAAATTTCTTCTTCTGTACGCCTTCTGATAAAAACGGGTTTTCCCAACCATTTTACTGTCAACTGTGATCCTGGCTCTAAATCATTTACATCTACTTCTATAGATGACAGGGCCGCTACATCAGCTGAAGGATTCATTTGGTTGATTAGAGGCCATGTTGCTGCTCCAACCGTTATTGCCCCAACAGCAGCGGTTGAAATATAAAGAAAATCACGCCTATCGCTCTTTTTATTCTCTTTGTTGTCTTCCATGTAATTTCCGTTCAATTTCCCAGTATTCCCTAGAGCTTATATATGGTAATTTAATATTTTTCAATAGATTGTCTATTGGACTTTAAGACGCACTATATTTTAAAAATTTATGTACAGTGTATATATGAGAATTTCTATTTTTCAACCAGATATACCTCAAAATTTAGGCGCACTTCTTAGGGTTTCTGCCTGTCTTGATGTGCCATTGGACATAATTGAGCCATGTGGATTTGCTTTTTCTGAAAAGAAATTGAAGAGGACCGCGATGGACTATATTAACTATGCAGACTTTAGGACTTTTATTGATTATCAAGCATTTAAGAAACAGCAACAAGAGGAAAACCCGAGTTCAAGAGTGATTCTTCTGACAACGAAAAGTAAAAAAAATTATTTAGATTTTAGATTTCAGAAAAATGACAGACTAATGATAGGTAGAGAAAGCGCCGGCGTTCCTGAATATGTTCACGAATCGGTGGATGACGCTGTTACCATAGAGATGCCAGGCAAAGGACGGTCTTTAAATGTTGTGGTCAGTTGTGTGATGGTTTTATCAGAAGCTCTAAGACAAACTAGGGACTTGTAATGTTGTATAACTTAGTGGTTATATGACAGTAAGAACAAATTGAAAGTGGAATCGTAAATATGTTAGATCAAACAAATCTTAGTGTTATGCTAAAAAACAAAAACCTTCTCAAAAACAAAGCATACATTAACGGTGCTTGGGTAGATGCAAAAAGTGGAAAAACTTTTGAAGTGGTTAACCCCTCTAATGGAAATTCAATAGTAACTGTTCCCGATTTAGATGTTAACGATGCTCGAATTGCAATTGATGCTGCGTACGAAGCTTTCCCTAGTTGGAGTAAAAAGACTGCGAAAGAGAGAAGTATAATTCTAAATAAATTCTGCAAACTAATGTTAGAAAATGCCAATGATCTAGCTGCAATCCTCACCGCTGAAATGGGAAAACCATTGGCAGAAGCTAAGGGAGAAATTACTTATGGTGCAAGTTTTATTGAGTGGTTTGCCGAAGAAGGAAAAAGAATATACGGAGAAACCATTCCTGGACACCAAGAAGACAAAAGAATAATAGTACTGAAGCAGCCGGTGGGGGTCGTCGCTGCTATAACGCCTTGGAATTTTCCTAATGCGATGATTACTAGAAAATTGGGCCCAGCACTGGCTGCAGGTTGCTGTTTTGTAGCAAAAGCTCCAGAAGACACTCCATTATCCGCTTTGGCCCTTTGCGATCTTGCAGAAGAAGCAGGAATTCCAAAAGGAGTATTCTCTGTTCTAACTACTTCTGATCCAGTCGAAATAGGCAAAGAACTGTGCTCAAATGATAAAATTCGAAAACTAACTTTTACTGGATCAACAGAGGTTGGAAAAAAACTGTTAAAACAAGGAGCAGACCAAGTTTTAAAGATGTCTATGGAGTTAGGTGGTAACGCACCATTTATTGTATTTGATGATGCAGATATTGATAAAGCGGTTGAAGGGGCAATTATTTCTAAATTTAGAAATAATGGTCAAACTTGCGTGTGCGCAAATCGAATCTACGTGCAGGATGGAGTGTATGATATGTTTGCCAAGAAGCTCGAAGAGGCCGTTTCAAAGATGGTGGTAGGGGACGGTTTTGCTACATCGAGCACCCTTGGTCCTTTGATCACGAACGAAGCCCTCAAAAAGGTTGAGGAGCACATTAAGGATGCCTTAGATAAAGGTGCCACAGCTCAATGCGGTGGAAAGAGACATAGCATTGGCGGCACGTTCTTTGAACCAACGGTATTAACTAATGTTG
This sequence comes from uncultured Alphaproteobacteria bacterium, assembly GCA_902581005.1. Classification (GTDB taxonomy): domain Bacteria; phylum Pseudomonadota; class Alphaproteobacteria; order Rhodobacterales; family Rhodobacteraceae; genus CACIJG01. The sequence continues at coordinate 117,210 of CACHMT010000001.1, read as the reverse complement.
ATAAGTCGATGTTAATTGCGGAAGAAGAAACTTTTGGGCCTGTTGCACCTTTATTCCGATTTAATGATGAAGACGATGTTATAGAACAAGCTAATAATACTATATTCGGTCTGGCCTCGTATTTTTATGCCTCAGATCTCAAGCGTGTTTGGAAAGTAGCAGAAGCTTTAGAATACGGTATGGTAGGTATAAATACGGGATTAATTTCTACAGAAGTGGCACCCTTTGGAGGAGTAAAGCAGTCTGGACTTGGTCGCGAGGGATCGCACCATGGGATTGAGGAGTATCTGGAGATGAAATATCTCTGTCTATCGCTCTAGTTTCTTGCAATAAGGCTGTCAGCACTGTAGTCATGTACTTTTAGTGTATATATTTCGCCTGTTTTGAGAGGGGTGCTCGTAGTAATTTCAGTAAAATCTTCAGCCCGTCCTTTGAATTCAGACTCCATCAGAACTGATAGCTTCTTTTCTTTCAGTTTTGCAAAATGCTGTACTTTTTTTCTCTGAGCTAGATCTCTTAGGGCCTTTGAGCGCTTAGATATTTCATGATTATTGACTTGTGGCATCCGACTCGCAGGGGTGTTTGGACGTCCAGAGTACGGAAAGATGTGAAGCCAGCTTATATCGCACTCATCTACAAGTTTAATAGTATCTAAAAACATTGCATCGCTTTCTGTAGGAAAGCCTGCAATTAGGTCCGCACCGAATGTCAGCTCAGGTCTAGCGGCCTTTAGGTTTCTGCATAAATCAATTGCCTGCTCTCTAGAATGCCTTCTTTTCATTCGTTTTAGTATTAGGTTGTTACCTGATTGCAGAGAAAGGTGGAGATGTGGCATCATCCGTTTATTGGTTTTAAAAACATGTAGGAGATTGTCATCCATTTCACTAACATCTAAAGATGAAAGCCTCAGGCGAGGTAAGTTAGGTGTTTCATTTAAGATATTATTTACTAAATCGCCAAGCTTATCATTTCCAGCGATATCCGAACCCCAACACGTAATGTCAACACCTGTTAAAACGATTTCGTTAAATCCTTTATTAACGAGATTACGTATTTTTTCTAAAATCGTGTCCATGGGAACAGATTTTGAAAGACCTCTGCCTTGAGGAATAATACAAAAAGTACAAGAGTGGTTGCATCCATTTTGAATTTCCAAATAGGCTCTAGATCTCTTTGTGAAATTGGGAAGAGTGTTTGTCTTCTCTTTTTTAAGTCTCCTGACCGATTCTCCCAAAAAACCTGATCTCCCACTTTTTTTAATTTCACCCCAAATTGCCTCATCGAGTTTAACATTATTTCCAATAACTACATCAACTTCAGGCATTTTCATGTAGGTTTCTTTTTCAATATGCGCATCACATCCTGAAACAATAACGGTATTGTGCGGGGAGGATTTTTTAAGCTGGCGAACATATTTCTTACTATTCTTGGAGGCTTCCTTTGTTACTGAACAGGTATTAACGAAAGTAAGATTTTTAAAATCTAACTTTTCTGTTATTGACTTTATTGTTTCAGTCTCAAAAGTATTTAGGCGGCATCCAAGAGTTTTAAATTTCATTGCTAATCAGTTCCGAATCAAATTGTAGATGCCAGAAAATACATGCTTGGTCGGTCCAGTCAACCACACACCCGTTACTTTTTTCTCCACCTCGACGATTCCTCCATCAAGTTCTACCTTAACTCTATTGTCAAGTAGGTCTCTTCTGATGCCTGCATCAACTGCTGCACAAGAGGAAGATCCAGATGCTAATGTGATACCTGACCCACGCTCCCACACCTTTAATTTTATATGAGTTCTATCTAAGATTTTTACAAATTGCACGTTTGTTTTTTCAGGAAACAAAGCATTATTCTCAACATTCGGACCTATACTTTGAACATCTATTTTATTCAAGTCATCAACAAAAAAAGTGCAATGAGGGTTGCCAAAGTTTGTTCCAGTTGGCTCTCCTTCGATTGGAAGATTTAAAGTCGAGACTTCCTTAGACAACGGTATTTCATCCCAAGCTATCTTTGGTTGACCAATATTAACCGATATCAATTCATTATTTTTTTTATGACACTCTATAATTCCATTTTGAGTTTCAATATAAAGTGTTTCTGTTCTGGTCTCCGCAAATAGGATGGTAGCTATACACCTTGTAGCATTTCCACAAGTAGCAGAAACAGAGCCATCTGAATTCCAAAAAAGAGCATAAGCGGAGACATTATTTTTATTGTTATTATCTATAACAACAAGCTGATCACATCCAATACCATAATGTCGGTCACAGAGCAGTTTAATTTCATCATTATTTAGTTCCAATTTTTGATCGCGATTATCAATAATTACAAAATCATTTCCACAACCGTGCATTTTGGTGAATTTTAGTTTCAATCACTTCCCCGTAATGTTCTAACCTATAAGTAACCTAATTTTGCTTTAACGTCATTTAATATAATTGAAGACTTGACCAAATAGTAAGTAAATAATAAAACTCAAGTGTGGGCCCGTAGCTCAGTTGGTAGAGCAACTGACTTTTAATCAGTGGGTCACAGGTTCGAACCCTGTCGGGCTCACCATTGTTAACAGGAGCTTAGCGCTATTATACTAAATCTTGTTTGCGTCCGGGGAAACGCCGGGGAAACATTTACAGAAAATTAAAACCTCGTTTCAATGAAGCTACTATATTCTTCAGGCGGAATAGTTCGAGAGCTATTGCCACTTCTTAAATATATAATCTGTTGCTCTTGGCCATTCTTGTTTTTTTTGACTATGAGTAAGTCTTTTGGAGTTGATACTGGCCGCACGCTAACCAGACAGATTTCTTTTCCTTCAATTTTTGGGAAAGAAATATCTATCTTGGTTGCAGTAAATACCTCTCCAAATGCACCGCTAATACACTCACGCAATAATAGTTCAAAGCCATCTTTATCTACCGGACCATTTTTTCTTAGGTTTTGAAAATCATCCTCAAGCCCCAAAACTTCTCCGTCGTCAGAGACTCCTATAAAAAGATCCCCACCTGTTTCTGAGTTCCCAAAAGCAGCGATACATTTGATTATATCATCTTCTCTTGACCTATCATATTCAGCTTTAAAAATGTTATACCGAAATGTTTGTTTAAACTCTGTATCTTCCGTTTCCCCGTTGCTGATAATGTCTTCAATACTGTATGTTTCTCGCACGGATTCTGTTTCAGTAATATTTGTTAGAAAGGCGTTCAGCTCCTCAGCCAACATTTCTCTTCTTTTTTGAAGGAAAAGTTCATAATTTTCGATAGCCCAAAGGTTTTTATCTTCAGGAATCACTTGCAAGCTCAGTGCATTGGGAAAACGTTCTTTTACTGCTTCCAAATAAGTGATTGCTGGCTGGTCTGACTTTCTCCTGTTGGCTAATTGGGTAATAATGGCTCTGTTTGTTATTTCTTGAGCAAGTTGATACTTGCTCACATTTTCAACGTTATAACCCATCAACCGAAGTTTTGACCACGCAAAAATATGGTCCCATTCTAGTTGGTACTTTGAGCCCATATTTTTCTGAATGCTTACGCCCGTAGTAAGACAAATCGCTTTCTTACTTTTAAAATAACATTTCATTAGATTCCATAATGGGTGTCTAATATTCCTTCTTTCAAATTCTTCTGGCGATATTTCTAATCGGCTATCCTGACTAATTACAGACAATAAATCGTCAAAGGGTTGTGAAGATTCTTTTATAATCTTGAGGTCATAATCTAACTTCTGCTGAAATTGATGGACATATCTTTGTCTCAATTGGGAGTAATAAAACCACTTAGTAATTTTTTTAATCTCGATTTCATCCCAGTCTGATTTTTTTAAATATCGGTGCAGTATCATTGGAATTATTGCGTAGATTCCATTGATTTCATTGGAATGGTCAATGAACGCTCTAGACCTTAATATATTAAAAACATAGTCAATGATTGTCTCATCTAACTCTTTCCAAACTTCCTTAATTTTAGCTTCATTTGAGGGGGAGTGCAGCTTTTTCATATCTGACGCCATGAAGTATACACAGCCGAGAAGCATGTAGATAATATGATCTAGTCTTAGAACAAAGCCATTTTTTTTTAGAGTTTCAAGCTTCTGTTTAAAAATATCACGAGCGTCGGGCCAGTATCCACTTATTTGCGCTAGTGCAAGCTCTGCGTCAGTTAGCTTAATACCTCCATCATTTACTTTATAAAAAATATCAATTGCTTCATTCGTTGTGGCATGAACGGGGATAATTTGCTGTGGAAACTTCCTATCTAATATGTTCTCTATTTTCTTAATATTATCATTTATATTCTCTAAATCTTCAGTTGCTAATTCTGTACTATTAGCTTCTTCGTAGCTCGCTTTTATTCTGAATACGTTTGTCTCTTTTTTAAAAATACTAGTTAATTGAATCCAAAAAGGATCTTTATCCATAATAGAACTTTTTTTATATGAAAGTTCCAGGGATTTTACGTTCACATATAATTCTGTAACATCATCATTTATATCGTCGCTCGAGTAATAGGGGGGAATTTTCCCTCTCACTAAGAGATACAAAGTAGTTATTCTCTGTTGACCATCAAGAATTATATGAACCGCTCCCAACCTCTCATTATACTCAAAATTGCCCTTAAGTTTTGGTGGATCTAGCGTTTCCCAGGTAAGCATAGTCCCAAAGGGATAACCCTTTATTAAAGTGTCCATTAACTCTTTGGCGTTTTCTTTTTTCCATACATATTCCCGTTGAAACGCAGGAACAAAGAATTGATGTGAATCTATTCTGTCTAAGATAGCGGCTACTGATAAATCCAAAACTAAGGCTCCCTAAATATAAAATTTTAAGCACTTACTATTTTGAAATTTTTACTTTATTTTTGAAGGATGGCAACCAATAAACTTGTTAAACTGCTAGCAAATCTAAGTCTTGAAATTTTTGATCATCTTGGAGCAATGAATTTTGATGAAAAAGATTTTCAGCTTGCTTTAGGCTACGAGCTGGAAAAAGTAGGGATAGAATATTTAAGAGAAACACATATCGAACTCTATTATAAGGATGTGCCATTAAAATTAGGGGCACCTGATTTTTTTCTAAGTTCCGAAAGACCACCTACCATTATTGAAGTAAAATTGGGGGCAGGCCTGGCAAATGCCAATAGACAACAACTTCGCATGTATCTTCTATCAATTAAAAGAAATCCAAAGAGCGTCCTAAAAAAAGTAAATCATGGAATATTAATAAATTTTCTCAAGGAAGACCCTACAACATATGAAGAGGTAGCCTCTACAAGAAAAAAAGACTTGTTTAAGGTTGAAGTTGAACGTTTCACTATCGATGGCAATGACAAACTTCAAAGACTTGATACATTAAAAGTTGGGAAGGTTTAGAAGATGCAGCTCCAAATACCCGAGCATAATTAATGGACGGACTTAGGGAAAGTCTTGATGATCCAATAGGATGGGCTGCAGAAACTATATTCGCTGGATTTGTTGAAATGGGAGAGTCTTGCGAAATATCAGAGGTAGAATCGATTTACTATGAAAATAAACATTTTCTCGAAGCTGCCTTTGAGGAGGAAGATATTCCTATGCCCAGTGACGCTGAAATAATAAAAGCAGCTAAGGAATATTTAAAACAACATTTTGAAGGACTTTAAGTAAATTAAAAGAACTAAGCATTAGAACCTTTTTCAATTATCTCTGTTTGTCTTTCAATATTCAACAAGGGTATAGATAGAGAAGCTAGTTCGCTTCTTAAAATATGCTGGACGGCCGCTCCTTTGGTCATTAACCTGATTTGATCTAGCGCAGCTTTAAACATATAAAAAACATAACGTGGCAAAAGTTTATTCTTGTCATTGACTACAATGGCGAAAAAATAGTGAGAAATAGCGCAAGATACTTTAGTAAAGCAAACCTTTCCACAATTAGGTCCCGCATTAATACAAATGATTGAAAAAGGTGGAATAACCTTGCCTTGAACATGCTTAACCCCTTCATCATTTAGATTCTTCCGCGTGCTTGAATTAGATGTAAGAATTTCGAAGCTATTTATGTCTGGTGGTGTAACGAACGGAAGGCTTTTATGTGGTCTTATGCCCTCACGCCAAAACATATCTGAGTTAGGATTTATTGCTATGCCTCTTTGGATGGTAAAATACTCCCTATTACTTAGGGCTATGGCTTCAATTTCTTTTCTCATATATTATTTATTTCAGATAAGAGTATTTAACGCAAATTATCTCAAGGTTAATTAATGGATATCCCTCCACCAGAGCATGGCGACGATTTAATTGAGTGGTCTCTTCACTTCATCGAAACCACAATGAACTTTGGTCCTATCCATGAAGTAAAAAAAAATAGAAGGAATTGGAAAGAATTTGTGTCAAATAGTTTTGGCTTTATTTCTAGTCAAACCATTCATCTAGGTTCAGAAATTTCTGAGAAACACTTTATCGAACTTGTTGACACATACTTGATTTCTAAGCCTCTTCCTAGAAAGCTTTACGTCAAACAAGACAGTTATCCGGTGAACAGTTTGTCGATTGAGTATCACAAAGAGGCATACGGTATAAAAGTCAAACAAAGGCCGGATGACTTTGCTTTGCCCATTATTCGACCTCTAAAAAAAGATTGGTTAGAGTTTTGGGCTAAGTTAGAGAAGATTGATTTTTGGGACCTGGGTGATAACTATTTTGATAGAGACATATTGGATGGTTTTTGGGGTGACGTTCACATCACCTTTAAAAATAAAAAGAAGGTAATTGTATATAATGTAGATTTACCTGATACTTTTGCGAAACTTTCTAAAGCATTGAAATGTTTGGTGTCTATTCCCAGGGATGAAGAGTGGTCTCTGTTCTAGGGGAAAGGGGTAGGGGCTAAAAATTAAGACCCATAAATAGCAATGGCTATAGGTCTAGCATTTTTTTAAAAAAAGGTGATTAAAAATAGTTTTTAATTCATCAAGCGACATTCTCTAGGTATAAAAATTTTTGAAAGTTTATAAAAATTTCTCTAATGCTTTCTAGATTACCAATATCTCTTTCAGCGTTTCGCAGATTACCATATTTAATGTTTAATGCAGTGGGTAGTTTTTCAAGTTCCAACTCTTCTTCTCCATCCCTGACATAATTATCAAGTAAGAAATCGATAAAAATCCTCTGATTATCATTTACTAAATTATATATTTTCGACTTTGCTGATGACACCCGGTCTTCTCTTGTTATAGGTGCCTTAGCAAAGCTAATGTATTGGATTACATCAAACAAATCGCTTTCCTCGGCCTCTATAATTGATTTCAGATTTACGAGATTTTCCTTTGAGAAGCCTCTATCATTTAGTTTATTCAATAGGTTTTTTCTTGTATCTGGCTCTGACCATAGCCTACGAAGCTCTTCTTCATCTCTCATGAAATCCGGAAGATTAAGAGTATCAAATAATTTTGCTATAAATTTTTCTACGGTTACGGGGTTTCCATCGAGAAGAAAATGGGTTTCTCTTGTAATACTTATTTCTCTTTCTCTGCCATCACCAAGCTCTATTCGAATTTTTGGAGGTCTTGGCGGTCCCGGAGGTCCCGGAGGTCTTGGTGGTTTTGGCGGTTGGGGAGGAGGGGGATCAATTGGCTCACCATCCCATTCATCGTCATTAAAGTTATTATAAGCATCTACAAAATCATGTATCGTAAAATAAGATTTTCCTTGGTAAAGGCGAGTACCACGACCAATAATTTGCTTAAACTCAATCATATTATTCACAGGTCTAAATAAAACAATGTGTCTTACATTCAGAGCATCAACACCTGTAGTAAGTTTTCTACTTGTAGTTAGAATTGTCGGTATATCTTTTTCATTGTCTCTAAATAAATTAAGGTAATCATCACCAATTTGATGGTCATTTGCCGTTACTCGTACGCAATAATCCAGATTGGTGTTTGATTTTTCTTGATTAATAAGGTCACGGATAGTTGCAGCATGTTCTTGGTCAACACAGAAAACCAGAGTTTTTTCGGACTGGCCAATATTTCTTAGCATCTCTTTTACAAGAGCCCTATCACGAGCGACAATTACAAGAGTATTGTTGAAGTCATCAACAGTATATGTTTGCCCCTCTACAATTTCACCAGCAATTACTCTATCCTCTTCGCTATATACATACTCGTCCATCGAAGACTGAAACCTATTAACTTTAAAGGGAGTAAGAAAACCATCTTGTATGCCTTCCTTAAGGCTGTACACGTGGACTGGTTCTCCGAAGTAGTCATATGTATCAACATTATTTGTTCGCTTTGGTGTTGCTGTTAAACCTAAATGAACTGCACTATTAAAGTGATTTAATATATCTCTCCATGAGCTCTCGTCATTAGCTCCTCCTCTATGGCACTCATCAATAATGACGAGGTCAAAAAAGTCAGAATCATATTGCCCGAAATAAGGCTTACCTTCTGGTCCGGACATGAAGGTTTGAAAAATAGTGAAAAAGACAGTGCCATTAGTAGGCACTCTGCCTGCTTTACTTATTTGACCAGGATTTATTCTAACCAGTGCCCCATCTTGAAATGGGCTGAACTCCTGAAAAGCTTGGTCAGCTAAAATATTGCGATCTGCTAAAAACAATATTCGAGGGGAACGTTTTCCATCTAATTGAATGTTCCATTTTGAATTAAATAATTTCCAAGCAATTTGAAAGGCTATAAATGTTTTTCCCGTACCTGTTGCCAGAGTAAGAAGCACTCTTTTTTTATTATTGGCAATTGCATCTGTAACCTTATTCACTGCAAGCTCACCAAAATATCTTGGAACTTTGGTACCACCTATGTCTTCAAATGGAACGGCGTTGAACTTATCTCTCCATCCGTTTGAAGTCTCGAACGTTTTACTCCATAGCTCATCGGGAGTAGGGAATTTTTCAATCAGACCCTCTTTACCTGTCTTATGGCATATCTGATAAATCTCTCTTCCATTTGAAGAAAAACTGGTATCCAACTCAAGTTTCTGTGCGTATATTTTAGCTTGCGCAACGCCTTCTCCAACCGCTAGCTCTTCACTTTTAGCCTCAACAACGGCAAGCTTTCGGTTTTTATAGCTAAGCACATAATCTGCAATAAGAGCCTTTTTACGCTGTCCGCTTATAGTTATCTCACCGGCGTTGATATGGTATTCACGCTGGATTCTTACTTCACCTTCGGTAACCCAACCAGCGTCTTTGAACTGTCTTCTTTCTATTAGTTCAGCTTTTGTATCAGCCTCGTTCATGCTGCCTCGCTTCGTAATTCTTGTGCGAGGATGGCTGATTTGAGTTTTTTTATTTGCTCAGTTTTCTGTGTCTCTAACTCAAATATAATTTCATTTTGAGCTGCTATTTGCTCTAAATTTGATAGAAGCTTAGGCAATAAATTCGGCTTAGGACAGGGTATTGGAATTTCATTTAGCTTCTTCTGGTTAAGCTTTGGTTGAGCCATACCAGAGATAAACGCTTCAATGTTGGTAGAATTTAAATAATACTCTACCCACTTCTGTAATATTTTATTATCAAACTTAAGAACGTGCGCATGATTATTCACCCATGTTTTTCCTTTTATAGAAAACGCTATAGGGTACGTTCTTGCTAATAAATTTGCCCCATCTTCTGAAATCAAAAGAAGTTCTTCGTCAAAAATAAAATTTTCCACATAGTCAACAATCCCGCTTGCACCGTAATACGGAATATCACCTTCAATACGCTTTGATTTTGTAATCGGTATCCTTTGCGCATCTAAATTTTCAGCGATGGTGGAGAGCCTTTCTGATGTCCAGTCATATGTCTCATCTTCAAGCATTTTCTTTACTATTTTGGTTGGCAAACTTTTAACTTCATCACGTTTTAATTGTGAGGATTTAAGCATACAGTCAATCTTAGCAAAGGCGGCATCAAGTTTGGCTGCGATACGCTGCTGCTCTGTGTGAGGGGGAAACGATAAATTGAGCTCTTTTAAAAACTTATAATGCCTCGCATATCCTTTTCCTTTTGGCATCAGTGCCTGTAGTAAATAGTAAAAATATTTTGTATCTATTCCTTCAATAGGAATTAAAATTTTCACACCATCAGCACCAACCACAAAATCAAAATCAACGTACTTCAAAACTTGGGTATGATCCCCAAATATCACTACTGGCTTTGAGATATTAAAGACGTGTGCGAGGTCGTTGTGATAGCCGCTGATTAGCGTTGCCTCCTGCGAAACAACTGGAAATTTGCCACTTTTTAAATACTTTTTTTTGGAAAGCTTGTGGGGCACATTTGTCTTTTGAATGCATTTTTCAAATGGCATATTCTTCCACATCACAGCAATTCCTTAATTGCCCGTAAAGCTTCAGCCGCTTGCACATCCAACTCTTCAATCTCAGCGATGATTTCTGCTGGTGTCCGGTTGTCCACTTCCTCAACACGGTTGGGATTATTAACTGTCAAATCCCAAGTGTCTTTGTTGATGTCTGCAACATTCACAAGCCAGCTATTTTCACTAAGTTCTTGCGATTTTGACATCTCGACAAACTCAGCCAAATCCTGTTCATTCAGAGGATTTGTCTTTCCCATATTTCTGCCTGCATTCAACTGGTAATACCAAATCTTTTCTGTTGGTCTCCCTTTGGTAAAAAATAGAACAACTGTTTTTACCCCAGCTCCCAGGAAAGCTCCTCCTGGAAGATCCAAGATAGAGAATAGATTACAGTCTGCAAGTAATTGTTTTCTTAGTGCTATGCTTGGATTGTCTGTGTTACTTAAAAAGGTATTCTTTATTACAACACCGCATCTACCACCGTTTTTAAGAATCTTTATAAAGTGTTGGAGAAACATATATGCTGTTTCACTCGTTTTTATGGGAAAATTTATTTGAACTTGGGTTCCCTCTGTTTGTCCCCCAAAAGGAGGGTTGGTTAAGACAATATCAAACCTGTCTTTATCCTGTATATTCATGACATTTTCATTGAGTGTATTTGAACGAACGAGGTTTGGGGATTGAATGCCATGCAAAATCATATTCATTATGCCAATGACATAAGCGAGAGATTTTTTTTCCTTACCATAGAGTGTTTCATTTTGCAGTTGCTCAAACTCTTGAACTGATAATTCTCTACTTGATTTGATGTGCCTGTAGGCTTCACATAGGAAACCAGCGCTACCCACTGCGCCATCGTATACAGTTTCCCCTAAAGCTGGATTGATTATCTTGACTATAGATTTTATCAAAGGACGGGGGGTGTAATACTCTCCACCATTTCGCCCAGAATTACCCATGTTTTTAATTTTATTTTCATACAGAGAACTCAGTTCAAACTGATTTTCATCAGCTAAGAACTCCAGCTCATCGACAAGTTCTAATACGTCACGTAATATATAACCACTCTCAAACTTACTTCGTATTTCGTTAAAAATTTCTCCAATTTTGTACTGAAGCGTATTCGTATTTTCTGCTTTCAACTTAAAAGATTTTAGATAAGGAAAGAGTTTTACATTGATAAACTCCAAAAGATCATTTCCCGTGATGGCTTCATTTAAATCGTTAGTACCATCTTCTTTCTTAGGAGCTGCCCAGACATTCCATCTGTATTCTTTTTCAAGGAGATAATTGTGCTCTCTGTTACTGAGTTGAGCTGATCTTTTCTGCTCCTCTTCAAAGTCATTAAGATATTTTAAAAACAATATCCACGAGGTCTGCTCGGTGTAGTCTAACTCTGTTGCGCACCCGTCATCTTTTCTCAAAGAATTATCGATATTTTTGAAGGTTTGATCATACATTATTTTTACTTCCTTCAATTGAGTCTCGGATTGTCATATGCTCAAATAACTCATCAAGCTTTTCTTTTCCATGTGTCTGACCCATCAACGTACCATCTCGATAAATCATATAAAGACTTCCACCTGGTATTACATAGGCTGAATAGGTGTGCCCATTGGTTGATTCGTAACTCATAACTTCTTCAATCAATTAAACTTTTCCTATTGGTCAAATGCTTCACCCGTAGCATTGTAAATAATTTATATGTTTTGAATAGAGTTTTATATAGAGGTATCTGAAACTTGGGTTTGCTACATTTCTTATTCAGATAAACTCTCGAATTGACCCCTGTCCATGCTATCCATAGTGTCCACTATTTGTATGATATGGACAGAGTGGATAAGGTGGACAGGGTATTATTTTATAGGATAAAACCTCTCCTCAACCTCTTCTATCAAGTTCTTGTACAGCAACTTCTTGATTATTTTGGTAAGATAACTCCCGTCTAGTGTTAGCTCATCCCTTATTTGAGAGCGGGATAACCCAGAACTAGATTTTATAAGAGCAAATACTTTTGTCTGAGTATCGCCCAGAGATGCCTCACTTTCCAACCCTTCTATTTCCCAACCCACATGCATCTTCTTCAACCTATACTCTTTTTCCTCCACATCCTTACCTATTACATTCAGAACAGTACCTTTGCCATCAGAAGACTTTTTCATAATCATTATTGTATCAAAGCTAGCCATTATTCCCTGGCTGCCGAGGATTGAATTGTATGGGTTATTTTCTGCTTCATTGTTCTCTTTTCGAGTATGATGAACCATAAGAAGACTTTTATTCAAAGAAACAGCTAGTTCAGACCAAGGCTTCAAATCATGAACATAGCTTTCATAATCTCTACTTTTATTTAACCTAGGTAAAATGTGATGCATGGTGTCTATAAATGCTGCCTTGACGTTATCTTTTTGTGACAAAATACTTTTTATTGTAGCAATAGGATTAGTGCCCAATGGTGCGGTTCTACCTGGATGAAAAAGTGCCTCTCCGTTCTCAAGCCCTAATTGAGTAAGTCGTAGTTTAAGTCTTCTAGCATCGTCTTCTCCTGCATAATAAAACGCTCCTTTATCTTGTTCTAATATCCTACTCATTAAATACAAAACAAAATAAGACTTTCCAATTTTAGGGGGACCAACCAATAACGTCGTACCAACCGGAAGAAAGTCTTTAATGAGCCACTCTTGAGGAGGTAAGTCTAAAGAGAGTATTTCAGATAAAGTCTTTATATTAGGAAACTCTCTCTTAAAGTTGCTATCGTCATTATCAAACATCTTTTTCTTCTCTGATTGCTGAATGGGAACGAACACATTTTTCAATCCAATTATTTACATCTTCTTCCAGCCAACCATTTCGACTTTCGCTAATTTTTACAGGCTTTGGAAATTTGCCATCTCTTGCAAGCCTATGTATGTGTGGGATTGAGAAGCTTGTTTTAGCTGCAACTTCTTTAGCTTTGAGTAACTTCATTTTTTAACTCCTATGTCTGTTATGTTTCAAACATAAGCGTCACTTTTATTTTGGTTGGTTAATAGAGGGATTAACCAACTATTTTTGGAAAAGCTTTATAAACCTTTAATAAGTTTATTCCATCTTGACCTGCGTACTTTTTCTTAAAACGATACATAAGCTTAGTAATTTCGGGATCGAATTTATTCGACTTCAATTCTTTTCTCTGGGACCTTAATGAGTTCGCAGACTCTTTAGTTATGCTGGCTGCTTTCTTTATAGCCTCGTTTGGTTTAATGCCACTATCAATCATCAATTCGATGGCAGCAATTTTCAGAGCTTTGTAAGAGTTATCAGGTGTAGAAATGGGTCTACCTGGACCGAGCTCTTCGGTTCTTTTAAGTAGAGAGGGTTTAGCACCATTGTAAATGTTTGTTATTTCAGCAAGCAATAGGTGTAGTGTCTTTGTATTTAAATTGGGTTCAGTAGATTTTAGAAAATTTATTATCTCGGTAATCGTATTAAAAACTCCTTCAAACCGGCCTTCTTCAGTATTGAGATTTATCTGTTTCTGAGCTTCATCTAATTTGGAAGCTAATATTTTTATGTCGTTATTGTTTTGTGATGTCATCTAACTTATTTGCCCAAGCTTGTAGTGCACTTCGCTTTTCTTCAAGGTAGGAGTATCTATTATAGATAGCTGTTACACCGGTATCTTTGTGATTAATTATTCTTTTAATGAGGGGAATATCATACCCTAGTTTTGCCAGGTTGGTGCTGACTGTTCGTCTTATGTCATGCCACCTCCAGCCTTCAATTCCACTCAGTCGATCAATCTTTCTTTTTGCTCTGGAAAACCCGTTTATAGGTCTATCTCCATTCCTGCCTGTGCTTAGCAAAAAATTCTGATTACAGCTGCTTAAGGAATCAATTATAGCCTTTGACTGGCTAGTAAGCGGCACTGTGCTTTGTGTCTTATTCTTTGTATCTTCTGAGCCTAATACCCAGATATCTTTTTCCAATTGCCCTCTTCTTAATCCAGCGGTTTCTTCTTCTCTTTGACCGCAAAGAAATAGGAGTTTAATCCACTCTCTATAGGGTACACTCATATAATCTAGTGACTCCCAGATAGCTTTTATCTCGTCATCTGACAGCACCCTTTCTCTGGGCTGTTCCACGTGTCTAGGCTTGATACGATCTACAGGAGAGTGCTCTAAATACTCTCTTTCGACAAGCCACCCAAAGAATCTCTTCATGTGGGCTAATGCACGATTACAGGTTGTAAACTTTTTTTCCGCCGTTAAATCGTCTAGAATTGAATGGATATCTCGTCTTCTCACCTCATGAATAGGTCTTTTGCCAAGAACAGAAATCAAATAAAGTTTTAGGTTACTGTCGGCTTGCTTCCAGCTTTTATTCCTAGGCTTCGAGTAGAGTTCAATGAACTCTTTCGCCATTCTTTGAACAGTTAATTCTTCTGCCCTTCTTGAATTTTTTTTGATTGTTAGAGGATTTACGCCACTTGCTATTTGTCCTCGAAGTTCCTCTGTTTTTAAACGTGCGGTACGCAATCCATAGTCTGGATATCTTCCAAGCGTCACTCTTCCAGTCTTTCCCCCCAAGCGAAAGGGATAAGAAAATGTTTTAACATCATTTGCTGTAACACGCAGAATAAGCCCTTTACATCCCTTATCTTTGTATTCTTCTCGACCGATTTCGGGTGCTTTTATTTTCTTCAACCATATTTCAGTAAAGTTTACTTCTTTGGACATATAGGGAAACTCTGGGGAAACATTTATTGTAATATTGCATTTCATTAAGTGATAACGTATGTTTCATATTATACAAAAATACCAATAAAATAACAATATTTTTAAATACATATGAAAGGCATAATGATCTATGATAACATATGAGCGACTAACTTTTAATCAGTGGGTCACAGGTTCGAACCCTGTCGGGCTCACCATAATAAACAAGACCTTAGTTACAACGAGGTCATTATTTTTTTAAAGTACTTTCTTCACTGTCTACTTGCTTGGATTGAGTCTCTAAAGTATCTGGTTTTCTTTTAGCTGTTGATTTTTTTTACTTTTGTAACATTATCCCCCGATGAACCATCGAAAAAATCTTCCGACGTCTGCCTGTGTCACAAATATTGAAGGAGACGGTCGCCTCAATGCACCGTCTGCCGTTAGAAACGCCGAACATATTGTAGAATTAGTAAGAAATACTGCGATCAAATCAGGAAACGCACTGGAGATAGCAAGTGGTACTGGCCAGCATGTTGTAAAACTCGCCGCCGCCTTGCCACTTCTAGATTGGCAACCCTCTGACGTAGACGAAACTCGTATTAAAAGTATTCGATGCTGGAGTAATGACCATCATTTAACAAACCTGAAGCCTCCATGCCTCTTAGATGCAACGGAGGAAGGTTGGGCTGCTGATCATTACGGCCAAGATCTCATTCTCCTAGTAAACTTGTTGCATTTGATTAGCTTCGAGGAGACAAAAATATTGGTTAAGGAAGTATCTAAGGCGCTAGTCCCTAAGGGAGTTTCAATTATCTATGGACCTTTTATGCGTAAGGGAAAGCTAATTAGTAAAAATGATATGGAGTTTCACCATAGTTTAATTACTTCTGACCCCGACTTGGGATACAAAAATGACGTAGATATGTTGGGTTTATTTTGTGAAGCAGGATTGGTTCATTTAAGTACTAATAAAATGCCGGCGAATAACTTGGCTTTTATAACTCAAAAACCCTGAGCTAATTTATAAAAATCACAGCAAATCAGCAATTTCCTCAGGCATGCCTTTATCCCCAACAAGCCCCATTAACGCATTAAAAAAACCCTCTATTTGTTCTTTCTTTACATTTCTTGTGATAAAAACGAGCTTTGTTTGTTTATCGCCGTCAGGCCATTTTTCCAACCAATGAACAGGATGAAAAATATGTTGGACGCCGTGAATAACTGCTGGTCGATCTTTATCCTCGATATTTATTATTCCCTTTAACCTGAGTAAGTCTGGTCCCATTTGTGCCATTAATAAGTCCTTAAACAAACCAAATGCCATCATGTTGACGGGTTGATCACTAGTCATAGAAAATGCTTCAATATTTTCATCGTGCCGATTTACATTAACATGATGGTCATGATCGTGGTGGTGATGGGAGTCCATACTCTCTGCAGCAAGCCATTCCTTTACATCTCTAGACTTGCTAAAAGGATCGTATGCGTCCAAATTAATTAGGTCTGAAATTGAAACTTTGCCAAAGCTACATTTGATAATTTTTGTCGAAGGATTTATTGCTCTTAAACGATTTTCCAAAGATATTTCTTTATCTTTTTCTATTAGATCAATTTTACTGATTATAATGCGTTCGGCCAGGGCCGCTTGTTTGACTGCTTCTGGCTGCAAGTCTAATGTTTTTTCTCCATTTGTGGCATCGACTACTGTGATTACACCATCAAGAGTATAAATTCTTTGTAAATCTATAGAACTAATCAAAGTGTGAATAATGGGAACTGGGTCAGCTAGTCCCGTCGTTTCTATTATGACTTTATCAAAATAAGAGATGTCTCCTTTCGACATTTTATCGATTAAATCGAGCATTGTTTTCTGGAGATCGCCTTGAATAGTACAGCAAATACAACCATTTTGTAGCTCGACAATATTCTCATCGCTTCGTTCTACCAAAGCATGGTCTAGTCCAACCTCACCAAATTCATTAATTATTACTGCGACATTTTTCATTTCTTCTTTTTTAAGCAAAGCAGATAGCAAAGTTGTTTTGCCGCTTCCGAGAAAACCTGTGATTACTGTTACTGGTTTAGGTGCAAACTTATTCATTTTTTCTATCTTAATTAAATTCTTTAATTTTTGCGTTGAAATTGCTGTGTAAGCGAAGAAAAGGTCAGAGTTAAAAGAAAAATTAACGATGCTACACAGACAATTGATGGACCTGTTGGCGTATCAAAAACATAAGAAGCGTTGAAGCCTAAAATCGCCGAAGCTACGCCTATCAATGAGGCAAAAACGGCCATTTTCTCTGGTGTCGATCCAAGAAAACGCGAAGATGCAGCGGGTATTATCAATAAAGCGATAATCAGCAGAACGCCAACAACCTTTATGCCAACGGCTACAACTACTGCTAGTGCTATTGTAAGTATAAAGTTTTCTCTCTTCGGATTTAAGCCGCTTGCAGCTGCTAAATCTTCATTTAGAGTGCATAATAAAAGCGCAGACCATCGCCAAAACAACAAAAGCAATACGGCTCCTAATCCTAACCAAATCAATAAAACATCTGTTTTTGACACTGCAAGAATATCACCAATTAGGTAGGCCATAAGTTCTATACGTACTCCAGAAATGTAAGAAACTATTATTAACCCTGCCGCCATCGAGGTGTGGCCCGCAACCCCCAATAGAGTGTCTAAAAAAAGCGACCGGCCTTGGCCAAATGTAACCAAAGTAGCCATAATCAGAGAGACAAACAACGCTCCAGCAAACACTGAAAATTCAAACATTAGAGACAATGATATACCTAAAAGAGCGGCATGGGCTGTTGCTTCACCAAAGTAAGCCATTCTACGCCATACAACAAAACAACCTAATGGAGCGGCTGCTATTGCAACACCAATACCAGCAAGAGTGGCTCTAACCATGAAGTCATCAAGCATTACTGTTATTTATCCTGCTTTTGTTTTCTTTTTGGTTATGTTGGTAAAGAGCAAATGTACCATCTATATTTGAACCAAACAGATCTCTATATTCTGGTGAAGAAGCAACTGATAGCGGTTCACCCTGGCAGCATATATGGCCATTAAGACAAATTACTCTATTTGATGCACTCATAACTACATGTAAGTCATGACTTATCATTA
Organism: uncultured Alphaproteobacteria bacterium; assembly: GCA_902581005.1. Classification (GTDB taxonomy): domain Bacteria; phylum Pseudomonadota; class Alphaproteobacteria; order Rhodobacterales; family Rhodobacteraceae; genus CACIJG01. Next base: position 99,075 of record CACHMT010000001.1, on the reverse strand, counting down.
GCACTGCGCAGCCAGAGGACTCTCGAAGTTCTTCTATTTTTTTGTAAAATGCCGCTGATCCCGGTTGATCTAATCCGCGTGTAGCCTCGTCGAGCAATAAAATGTCTGGGTCATTTAATAAAGCACGTGCTAAAAGTACTCGTTGCAATTGACCACCTGAAAGGTTGCTTATTTGTGTGGATAAATAATCTTCTGAGCCCAAAATCTGTTTGGCTCTCAAGGCTCCTCGGTCATTACGATTAGTAACAAGATTTAGAAATCGCTCCGCTGTCAAAGGGAGTGATAGGTCAACATTTAAAACTTGTGGTACATAGCCTACTTTAAGGCTTGGGCTCATAATTATTTTACCAGAGGCAATAGGCGCAGAACCAATAATTGCCTTGAAAAGAGTTGTTTTTCCTGATCCATTTGGACCAACTATGGTAACAATCTCACCACTGCTAACAGTTAGGTTTATGTTTTCTAGTACTTTTTTATTTCCATATTGTATATTAAGACTCTGAACCTCAATGAGCATTATCTAATCTCTGCATTTTCGCAAGTGCTACAAATTCCAGTCAATTCAATAGTGGTTTTTTCAATTTTGAAATTTGTTATTCTGGGGCTCGGAAGATTAAGCCCGCTTTTCTCTTCACTGACTTCCGCTACTTTCTCACATTTTCGACAGATAACAAAAGTAGGAAAATGCGAGTGTTTTGGGTTCGAACAGGCGATAAAAGCATTTAAACCCTGTACTTTATGAACAAATCCATGTTCAATTAAAAAGTCAAGAACTCGATAGGCTATAGGTGGAGATGATGAAAACCCTGCCTCCCCTAACTTGTCAAGAATATCGTAAGCGCCTAGAGGCTTGTGGTCCTCGATTAAAATTTCAAAAACTTTTCGTCGTAAAGGAGTTAGTTGTAATTTTTTCTGGATGAAATAATCCTCGATCTGTGTTATTGCATCGCCAAAGCAAGCTCCATGGTCATGATATTCAAATATCTTTGAAGAATTTTCGTTTTTTTTCTTTTTTTTCATCCGAATGCGCGCTCTGTAGAATTAATCTTTACTTTGTTCATATGTTAAGTTATATCATTACATGTTATAACATAACACATCAACGTTAATACCTTATGGAGAGCCAAATGTCTAATAAATTCCTTTCAACAACGTCAGCGTTTCTATTGAGCACCAGTATGCTAGTTGCAGATGTGCCGAAGGTTACAGTAGACATCGCGCCCGTTCATTCACTAGTATCGAGCGTAATGGAAGGTGTTGGTAAACCAGACTTGATTATGCCAGCAGGAGCATCGCCGCACGAATATCAACTTAAACCGTCGAACGCAAAGTCATTGGAAGATGCTGATGTTGTTTTTTGGATAGGGGAGGATCTTACACCATGGCTGGAAAATGGTCTCGAAAGTTTAGCGAAAAACGCTTCTAAAACTTCTCTTCTAGGTGTTGATGGCATCGAACTTCTCAGTTTTCGCGAGGGAGCGTTATTTGAAGCACACGATCACGGAGACCATGACGATCATGATGATCATGATGACCATGATGATCACGACGATCACGACCATGGTAAGAAGAAGCATGACGATCATGATGATCATGATGACCATGATGATCACGAAGGTCATGCTCACGGAGAGCACGATCCTCATGCCTGGTTATCACCAAAAATTGCGAAGGTATGGTTGAATTCTATTGCGGCAAAATTGTCGGAGGTTGACCCTGATAATGCTGCAACTTATTTTTCAAATGCGAAATCGGCTAGAGATAATATTGACGCATTAATGTCTGAAGTAAATTCCATACTTGATCCAATAAGAGAGAAGAAATTTGTCGTTTTTCATGATGCTTATCAGTATTTTGAGAAGGATTTTGGTATTAGTGCGTCCGGAGCTATCTCATTAGGGGATGCTTCTGATCCAAGCCCCGCTCGTCTTGCCGAGATACGCAAAAGAGTGGTGGATGAAGCTGTAGAGTGTGTGCTCGCGGAGCCCCAATACAAACAGGGCCTTGTTAAGGCGGTTGTTGAGGGGACCAACGCAAATACAGCTGTTATTGATCCACTCGGCGTTAAATTAGAAACTGGCCCAAGTCTCTACGAAAACCTTATTCGAAACCTAGCAATAAACTTGGCTAAGTGCTTTTAACGAAAAAATTACCAACCCATTTTTTATTGGGTTGGTGAACTTTCCAATAGCACTGACTGTTGTTTTGGATTTCAAAATTGAAAATACGATGATTGAAATATTGGGGAACTGTTCAACCTATAGTAATAAAGGGATTGCCTGATGTTTATTGGAAGTTCAAAACCGAAAACGGACCTGAAAAAAGTTCGGAAAATTAAAGAGGCTCTAGGTGAGAACCTTTCAATACAAAATAATGCAACCATAACGGTAACAGAATTAAATTGTTTAGAAGAAGGATGTCCTCCGGTTGAAACTGTAGTGGCTTTATTAAAAGCTGGGTCTGATCCATTACAGCACAAAATCCATAAATCAGCAGCTGAATTTAAAGCTGCTGACTTGACTGAAATTGCAATTCGATGGGGATACCCCGTCAAACCGGATTTGTTTGAACAATTTGATAAGGAGAAATAAATGAATACACCACAAAAAGTCCCCGTAACAATTCTAACAGGGTTTCTAGGATCAGGGAAGACAACACTTCTGAATCGGATATTAAGTGAGGAACATGGAAAAAGAATTGCTGTTATTGAAAATGAGTATGGTGAAGTCGGGATTGATCAGGCTTTAGTGATAGATGCCGAAGAAGAAATCTTTGAGATGTCGAATGGATGTATTTGCTGCACCGTTAGAGGTGACTTAATACGAGTTTTAAGTAATTTGATGAAGCGGCGGGACAAGTTCGACTATGTTTTGGTCGAAACAACAGGACTAGCAGATCCAGGACCGGTAGCACAAACATTTTTTATGGATGAGGATATCAGCTCTGAGTATGCGCTCGATGGCATAGTCACCTTAGTTGATGCGTTCCATATAGATCAGCAATTGGGTCGCAGTGATGAAAGTACCGAACAAATAGCTTTTGCTGATGTGGTTGTGTTAAATAAAACTGACTTAGCAAGTAGCGAGGGCCTTGATGAAATTGAAATGCGCATACGTGAAATGAATAGAATGACAAAAATTGTCAGAGCCGAAAATGCAGATGTACCTGTTGATACGGTGCTAAATTTAAGCGCTTTTAATTTGGACCAAGCATTAGAACGTCGTCCAACTTTTCTTGAGCCAGAGTATCCATTTGAATGGACAGGAGTATATTCAGTTGAACCAGGAAACTATAAAATACAATTTGACGAAGGTCCCGACCCTTCAATGTCCTTGGTTATTACAACAGATCAGGGAATAGATGACTCTGATTTAAGAGACAACGCCGAAAAATGTGTTCGATACTACGCTGAAGACGCAAAAAGTATACAACCAGACGGAATTATACCAATGAACACACATGTCGAATTAAATCTCGCATCAGGTGGCAGTAAATCTTTCAATATCATTATTGATAAACCCATGCATATTGGTCTCTACGCACAACATACGGCAGAAGAATTCAATATACAATTAATCAAAGAGAGCAGTAATGCAGTTGTTCCAGCAATCGTTGAAAGAACCTGGGTTGCGCAGCATGAACATGATGATGAAGTCGGTTCTATCGCGATAGAAAAAGATGGTGATGTGGACCAAGAGAAGTTAAACAAATGGCTTTCTAAAGTATTGGGAGAGAAAGGTATTGATATTTTCAGAATGAAGGGTTTTTTGAGTATATCTGGTGACTCCCGTCGTTTTGTCTTCCAAGGAGTGCATATGCTTTTTGATGCAAAACCAGATAGGTCATGGGATGATCTGCCACGAAGAAATCAACTTGTATTTATTGGCAGAAATCTTGATGAAGACGAAATGCGTAAAGGTTTCGAGGAGTGTCTAGTGTGAATGCCCAGTCTTTAGGTTCATTACGAACGGGATGGTCTGCTACCTTGGATGACTGCGCTTTATCCGGAGGTTGGACTCCAGAGGGAAACGAGTTTGCAGTTGCAGATGCGGCTGGAGGAGTGTCGGTGTTCGATGGTAAACGTGGTGATCTTATTTGGGGAAAAAAAAATGTACATGATGGTGGAGCTCTTGCTACATCTGTTCACCCTAGCAAAAGTAAATTTGCAACCACTGGTCAAGATGGACGGCTTATAATTTGGAACTTATTGGAACCTGACACAGAGAAAATAATAGATATTGGGACGGGATGGGCTGAGAACGTGAGTTGGTCACCAGATGGCAGTCTCATTGCGACCTCGCTTTCGAAAACCGTTTATGTATATTCTGCAAGCGGTGAAGAAGTTTGGCGAACAAGTGATCACCAAAGTACTGTGAGTACTATTGCTTGGACGAATAAAGGGGAATTAGCCACAGCCTGCTATGGACAGGTACAATTCCTTGATGGTGTCAGCGGTAATTTGATTCAGAAGTTAGAATGGAAAGGATCCCTCGTCTCAATAGCTTTAAGCAATGATAGCGATGTCGTAGCCTGTGGTAGCCAAGATAATTCTGTTCACTTTTGGCGCCGATCTTCAGGCAAAGACTCAAAAATGTCGGGTTATCCTTTTAAGCCGTCTGCTTTATCATTCAATAAAAAAGGAACTTTATTAGCGACAGGCGGCAGCGAGGCAGCCACAGTTTGGAATTTTGAGGGAGATGGCCCTGAGGGCACAAGTCCTTTGGAGTTAGATTACCACGCGGACGCTATTACATCTCTTTTGTTCTCTAATCATAGTAACAGACTTTTATCAGGATGTAGAAATGGAACTGTTGTTTTATGGGAAATTAACTCCAATAATACTCAAGCTAAATTAGGAGTTGGTCAAGTTGCAGACACTGTTGCTGAATTGTACTGGCGGCCCGATGACAGGGCAGTTGCAGCACTAGATAGACAAGGCGGTGTTACCGTATGGCGAATTTGAATTTGATGCGGTTTAATTTTTCTACGTAATCTACACTCCATAACTCGGTCCAAAAAGTTGATTGACTAAAAGCAGTGATCCTTATTACGGATGGGGATGCAAATTGAACTAATACTAAACCGGATTGAAAACCTTCGAGGGCGAAAGCCCTATGAAGAAAAGAAAGCGGCAAAGCTAGGGTTTGCGTCACTTTATGAGTATTTTGAAGACAAAATTTCAAAAGAAGCTAAGGCATTAGAAGCGAATCAGGCTCGTAAAACTAAAGTAAAAAAAGCAGTAAAGACGAAAGCGGTAGCAAAAAAGCAGGCTGGGTCTTGTAGCTGTTGCTAGGTCTTTGCTATATTTCTAAAGATTAGTATCTTCCAATTTTAACCAAAAAATTTATTTTGAAAGCTCGTCCAGAATGGGGCACGATGGTCTGTCATCTCCATTACAACAATTAACTAAGTGACTTAATTCGTCTCTGAGAGAATGGAACTCCTTGAGCTTTTCATCGATAGAAGCAATTTTGGCTAGGGTCAGTTTTTTTACTTCTTTGCTAGATCTATTTTTATCCTGATATAAAGAAAGAAGCTCTCTACATTCTTCAATGCTAAAATTAAAGCGTCGCGCTTTTCCAATGAAGTTTAATTTTGCCACATCATCGTTGGAGTAGCTTCTATAACCTGATTGAATGTCTCTAGCGGGTTCAACTATCTTTATATCTGCGTAATACCTGACTGTTTTAACAGATAGTCCCGATAATTTTGCCGCCTGACTAATATTCATAAATAAACTCTTTACATTCCAGTAACAGGAGACTTTATATTAAAAATAGAAAGAGGTCAAGATGTCAGAGCTAGCCCAAAAAATCGATATAAATTGGTATTGTAAACATACGTGGAGAAGGGCGTCTTACAATACAATGTGGTGCCTTTTAGGCTGTTCTATTGGGGATTTTGGGACAATAGCATATTTTCAATTTATGGGTATTGCTTGGCCGGTTTTAGCAATTATGACGCTAGCTATCATTAACGGCTTAATCACATCCATTTTACTTGAAACGTTTATTCTGTTTCGACAAATGCCTTTAAAGGCGGCTTTTCAAACAGCTATAGGTATGTCCTTAATTTCGATGATATCGATGGAGGCTGCCATGAACTTGACTGATTTTATTGCCACTGGAGGCGCAAAATTGACGTGGTGGGTGATACCATTAATGCTTATAGTTGGTTTTATAACGCCTCTTCCCTATAACTACTGGCGACTTAAAGCTTTGGGAAAGGCATGTCATTAGAATGAAAAAATTTGCTGTGTCGATCCTATTTGTATTTTTTGTTTTAGGGAGTGTTTTTTATTTTGTACCAAGCCTATTTTTTGATGAGGCTCTCAGGGCTGACATTTCTCTGAAGCCAGATGATCAGGATTTGGTAGATCTGGGCAAGTTGGTTTATAAAAATAATTGTGCGTCATGCCATGGCGTTAATCTTGAGGGTCAAGAGCAATGGGGACAACCAGACGCCGACGGATACATGCCGGCACCTCCGCATGATGAAAGTGGTCACACATGGCATCACCCAGATGATTATCTTTTCTTAATGACCAAATATGGGTTGGAAGAAATTATCGGGCAAGAATATCTAAATAATATGCCCGCATATAATAACCTTTTGTCCGACCAAGAAATTGTTGCAGCTTTATCATATATCAAAAGTACATGGAGTATAGAGGTAAGGCTACAACACGATAAAATCAATATAATGAGTAAAGAACAGAGGTAGGTATGTTAAAAAAAATCATATTAGTTTTTATACTATTCAGCTTGCCAACAACGGTGTTTCCACATTCGCCTCTAAAGCTAGCAAATCCAATGGATGGGGCTTTATTAACAGAGGCTCCCACCGAATATAAGATGCTATTTAAATCTCCTGCTAAACTAATAAAGTTTGAGATTTTCCAAAAAGTACAAAATAACAATAAAAAGTCATCATCATTAAAAGGTCTTTTTAAAAAATCAGATGGGAAGTTGATAGAAATAAATTATAAACCTTCGTTGGTTTTGTCCGAAAGTCATTTAATAAAGTTACCTAAAATTAATTTTGGCTCTTACGAAGTTCGTTGGCGAGCTATGGGGGAGGACGGCCACGTTTTAAAAGGCATCCTCACTTTCGAAGTTAAAGGTAAATAAAAAAATGGAAATTTGGGCTATACTTGCGCCTCTTGTTAAAGTTTTACTCTATGTTCTTTCTTTTCTTGCGGTAGGAACAGGCCTATTCATTCTCCACTTTAGATCTTTTCTTTCACAACCGACACTTGCTTACTGTTGCAAGTTAGTTCGTAAATCATCGCTTACTGGGTCTATCATAGCACCACTACTATTGTTAATGACAGCGGGAAATATAGGTGGAGATTTACAAAGCGCGTTTGATCCTTTGATGATTAATATAGTTTTGTCGTCGAAGGCCGGTCAGTCCGTTTTAGTACTATTTTTTGGGTTCTTATTCGTATTATTATGGATATCTCTTTTCCAAAATCAAAGACCTATCTCAGGGATATTAGGCTTTGCTCTCATACTTTCATCATTCTCATTATATGGGCACTCCACAATAAACGGATTTAGCTCTCAGCTCCTGATCGTCTTACACTTGGGTGCTATTTCTTTTTGGGTAGGCTCGTTTTTACCGCTCCGCTACTCTACTCAGGGAAAAATCGAAGAGGAAAACCTATTTCAAATAGCACATCAATTTGGCGTTTATGCTGTCTACTACATAGGGGTCTTGCTAATAACTGGATTAATGCTGGGGACAATTTTAGTTGGTGGTATAGAGCAGCTGGTGACTTCTGATTATGGAATAGCCTTTTTATTTAAATTGTTTTTTGCAGCAACTTTGCTAGGGATTGGTGCCTTAAATAAGTTCCGGTTAGTACCACAACTTAAAAACAACAATTTATCGCACGCAATTAAATTGAGAAAATCAATTAATTTAGAGATCGGCATATTATTTATAATTTTGATAATATCTAGTTTACTAACAACTTCCATAGAGCTACCTTTGAAGTAGAAAAAAAGATTAAGGTTAAAATGGCTTCTGGAGAAAATATAAAAACCTATTTCAATGGCTCATGGCATGATGGAGATAAGTTTATTCTTCGAGCCGCTGACCATGGTGCATGGTTAGGATCAAGTGTCTTTGATGGAGCTCGTTTCTTTGAAGGAGTTACGCCTGATCTGCTTTTACATTGCGAGAGAGTAAATAATTCAGCAAGGGCGATGATGCTAGATCCCGTTGTTTCACCTGAAGAAATGGTGGGAATAATTAAAGAGGGACTTGGCTCTTTTGATAAATCTTCATCGGTTTACATAAGGCCAATGTATTGGGCGCTTGATGGGAGTGAGTCGTTAGTGCTGCCAAAAGAAAATAGTACGGCTTTTTCAATCTGTCTTGAACAAATTCCAATGGCCGCAGCAACTGCTTCTGCAACGCTCAGCAGAACTAAATTTAGAAGACCCGTTCTAGAGGATAATGTTGTAAATGCAAAAGCGGGATGTTTGTATCCCAATAATGCAAGAATGTTAGCAGAGGCACGATCAAAAGGATTTACTAATGCCTTAGTTGCTGATGCAGCTGGTAATGTTGCCGAAACAGCAACAGCAAATATCTTTATGGTAAAAGACGGAGAAGTATTTACCCCGATCCCAAATGGCACCTTTTTAGCCGGGATAACTAGAGCAAGACATATTCAAAATTTAAGAGAATATGGAAAAAAGGTTTCCGAGACAGTACTGACTTTTAGAGATTTTGAAGAAGCCGACGAAGTATTTATGACCGGAAATATGACCAAGATAATGCCCGTAACTGCTTTTGAAGATAAAAACTACCAAGTTGGTTCAATAGCAAAGCTGGCAAGAGAATTATATTGGGATTGGTCACGCTCTCAGACGCTTTGATTATCTGACTGAACGCGTTCTCTGTACCAAGTGTAAATTCCAGCACCAACAATGAAAACAGCCCCAAGTATCAAACTTTGACTTGGATACTCTGTAAAGAATATAATGCCAAGGCAAGCGGAGAAGACTAAATCAAAATACGAAAAGGGGGCAAGTAGGGATGCTTCCGATTTTCTGAGTGCTAAAATTAGACAGTAATGACCGAAGCCACCAAGAGTACCTAATAGGGTGAAATAAATAATATCGAACAGCTCTATTTTTTGAAAATATGGAAATAAAATTAGTGTAGAAACAATAGTTCCTACCAAACCAGTATAAAAAAAGTTTGTCCTAGGATCCTCATCTGTACCGAGGTGACGTGTGGAGACTGCATAACCTGCGTAGCATAAAGCGGACAGAAGTGGAAAAATGCTAGCGATTAAAAAGGTATCTGTCCCAGGTTGTATAATAATTAACGCTCCGACAAAACCAACAAAAACTCCTAGCCATCTCTTAAATCCAACTATTTCACCTAGAAAAATTACCGATAGAATAACAACCAATAACGGTGCGGTTTGAAAAATCGCCATAGTTGCAGCCAAAGATAAGTTGGCAAAACCGGCAAAAATAAAAATGGTCGCTCCAAAAAGTAGAGCCGATCTGAAAAGGTGAATTTTTAACCTCTGTGTTTTCACAATTGTTTTCAAATTTTTATTGAATACCAATATTGTTAGCACTGTTTGGCTAAGGTACCGCGCCCAAACCACCTCAATTATGGGATATTGAAGAGCCATTCCCTTGGCAAGGGCATTCATGCACACAAATGATAATATGGCACACAAAAAAAGAGGTATACCTCCAAGATTTAATTTCAATGATATTCCTTCTTTGGGTTAAACCAATTGATTGGTAATTTGACTGAAAATATCAGACATCTGCTCAATATTATTCTTCATAATAGGTTTAGGCTCTGAACTCATGCACACAAAAGAAAGCTCTTTATCAAAATCGATCCAAATCCACTGGCCATGAATTCCGAGGCCAAAAAGAACGTTTCTTGAAGTGTAGGGCCTATACCATTTTGATCTATAAAGCCCTTCAGGAAAAATATCATAATGTCCATCAAGACTGAATTTTTTATTAGAATCTGAATTTAGTATATCTTTGATCCAGTTTTCAGGAAATACTTGCTCGCCCTGATTATTTTTTCCATAGCATCGAACCATTTCACATATACTCATTATATCGCTTGCCGATAGGCATACCCCTCCAGCGGATCTTGACGTACCCATTCTGTCCAGTGTCACGTAAGCATCGTCTTGCGCACCTAGAGGCCTCATAAGTTTTTCAAAAAAGTACTGTGCATATTTTTTGCCAGTGCATTTTTCTATTATAATTCCCAGCATATCGGTGTTTGTTGAATGATATTCAAATTTTTCACCGTGTTTGTGCGTATTTTTGTTCAAGCTAAAAAGAAATGATTTTAAGTGTGATGTATCATCTATGTCTTGTGGGTTCCAACCAGTTGATTGCCGATAATCGAGAAAAATACCGGATGTTGCTTCATAGTCTTCTATGAAATTAGAAGAAACGCTCATGTCCAATAAATTGCGCACTGAGGCATCTTCGAAAGCACTGCCCTTTGTCTCGGGAATAATCTGGGAGACCAAAGTCTCTTCATTTAATAACCCTTCATCTATTACGCAGCCGATGAGCAACGCAGTTAGTGACTTTGACACAGAAAAGATAATATGTGGAGTTGTGGAGGAACAATAATCAGAATGCCACGTATATATAGTTTTACCTTTATGAGATATGTGAAAAGCGTCTACGGTTGTTTGACTTAAAAAATCGTCCAACAATGTTTCCTCGTTTTCTCTTATTTTTACGGTAAACTCTTTATTTTTAAACTCACTGACTTTTTTATCTGGTCCTTTGGTCCAATTTATCGAAGCCGTAGGGATTATTTCCCTTACTTTAGAAAATGCTTCTCTATTAAATGGGGGTAGCCTCCAGTTGGCTAATGTGGGTTGAGAATCTTCCAATTTAATTCCTTTGATGATAAATAAACTCTATGATCTAATTACAGGACAATGTCTGGTACAACAAGAGATAAAATGTAATCACTGAACTCAAGAGAGGGAATTATTTACATAAAATGATAACGGTTTACAGAAACTCAGTCCAATCTTGGGAAATAGATCAAATGGGCCATATGAATGTTCAATTCTATTTTGAAAAAGCACTTCAAGGATGTGTTGTACTTTGGAACAAGTTAGGGATTAACGAGAAACCAGTCGAGTTGGGAAATACATATCTTTCTCTTGCCCGCGCCCACATTCGTTTTCTTAAGGAACAAAAACCAGGAGCTCCATTTTTTTTTAAACTGGGAATAGTTCAACTTGGAGATACTGAAGCAAAACTATATTTAGAAATGTTAGAAACGATTTCACAGCAACCCTGTGCTGCCTTTAACTTCCAATTTGTGTGGACTAGTAAACCCCCAGAGGAAGTAAAAAATAATTTTTCTAAAGTGTATGAGGAATTGAGGGTAGATATTCCGAGCTATGGTCAACCAAGAGGATTATCTTTACAAAAGGAAAATGTAATGTCTCTCTCACAAGCCTCTCAGAAAGACATGATTGATTCATTTGAGTCAGTAATTTTGCTAAGGCAATGCGATAATATGGATAAGATTAAGCCCTCCGCTTATATGGGTGTGGTATCAGACTCAACGCCTCACTTGTTAGCGTATACTGGCACAATAGATGAAAATGGTATGACCAATGTCGGAAGCGCTGCTTTAGAATATAAGTTTGATTTTTTTGAATATGTTCCCTTAGGTACGCACTTAAAAACGAAGTCAGGGGTTCAATCTATGTCTAATAAGACTTTTGTATGGAAGCACTGGATATTTAATGTTGAGACTGGAAAGCCAGTCGCTATTGCAAGTGCTGTTGCCGTTACTATGGATCTCAAGGCCAGGAAGTCGATTCCCATACCGCCGGAAATGGCTAAGGCCTTGGCTAAACTGATATTGTAAGAGGTTTTAAAAATGAAATTATATTATCATTCATCTAGTAGTGCTTCTTTACGCGTTCTTATTTTTTTAAGTTGCAGGGGTGTTCCTGAAAATAAAGTTAAACTAATTGAGACTGGAATAGATTTTGATACTCGTGGAATACCTGTTTGGACGATCCCCAGTGATGACGAACAATACAATAAGTTAAAAACCAATGATTATAAAGCTCTAAACCCTGAAGGAAGAGTGCCTCTACTTTTGCTTGAGGATGGTAAAAAAATGACTCAGACAGGAGCTATCATAGATTTGATAGACGATCTTTTGGGTGAACCCTCTCCATTAATTCCAGAGGACCCCTATTTAAAAGCCGAGATGAGAAGAATTCAGTGGATTGTAGCCGCTGACACCCAACCCTATCAAAACATTCCTTTTATCATCCAAGCGATGGGTGAGTGGGGAATGAAAAAAGCACAGCCGATTAAGCATCCTCTGAGGAAGCATTTTATCAATCGCGAGTTTTCTGCCATAGAAGAAATTTTGAAAAATGTTTCAGGAAAATATTGTGTTGGAGATAATGTCTCTTATGCAGATTGTTTTTTAATTCCTCAAATAAGAAATGCACTTGCATCAGATATTCCTTTGGAACAAGATTTTCCAAATCTACATAAGGTGTGGGAAAATATGCTGGCTTTGCCAAACGTACTTGGTATTTTTGAAAGGGCTGGAGGCATCATCCAACCTATAGTTGTTGACGAAAAAAAACTAAAAGAATATGTGGAGTAGGAACAAATGGAAAAAACTGAAAAGCATGTGATATGGCAGCCAAATGAAGAGATTTATAAGGCAGGGGATAACCCAGAAGGTGCGTATCTGATTAAGTCTGGATACGTTTACATTTACACATCAGGTGGACTAAAACTTAATAGGCTGGGTGTGAATGAAATTTTTGGTGATGCCTCGCTCGTTTTAAAAAAGCCACGTTCGGTAACGGCAATTGCCGGTGAGCATGAAGTTCATGCCTTATTCCTTCCGGCAAGATCGATAGACAGTTTTTTACAAAAGAACAAGGTTATTTCTGCGTTGATAAGAAAAACACATTTGAGACTCATTGATTCAAATGCGCAAAGCGAAGAACTATCAAAGGATTTGGAGAAATTGATGGCAATGGTAAAAAAAACTGAGACCATATCCGAAGATATCACAAAATTAGTCGAGCAAATGAGGAAGAAAGTGAATAAGACACTTTCGGAAGACTGATTTTATTGTCCAAACAAAGGGAAAAAAAAGTATAAGGTATAAGCCATTATGAAAGCTGGTATAGCCGAATAAATCGTTGCGAGCACAGCGGCTCTAGGTGCAATCGCTATTGCAGGAAACAAAGCATCACCATCGTTTGATATAGCATTCCCTAAAAGAGCACTGAAAGGTATCATTCCATTTAAAAAAAGAGTGGTGACCAATATTTGGGGTCCGCATCCAGGGATAAACCCTATAATTATGGCAAGTAAAGGAATCAGCATTCCTATCGTCTTAAACATCAAGTTTAAGTCCAACGGAGTTAGATAAACTAGATAATCGTATGCTAAATAAGCAGCTAAAACCCAGATGGCAATAAAACTTGTTTCTTCAGCTACGCGAACGAGTGGTTTGTCTTTCGGGTTAGTCATGGTTTTGATTTGTGAGTTAGACCATATAAAAATGCTTGTCACCATTCCAACTATTGCAATAATCTGTGGGAAAATACCAAAGAGCTCTTCAAGATCGTACTGAAGTATTTGGAGAATCCCCAGACCAAAACCCGGTACTATTAGACAAGTAAATATTATGTCACGCTTCCTATTTTTGCCAATTATGGGAACATCACTTTTTAGATCAATGGCCTTCTCCTGATGTGAAAAAGTAAGAAAATTATCAGCAATATATCCTGTGATAATACCGGCTAGTAGCGTAAGAGGAAGAACTAATATTGCAATGTCCGGTCTGACCGCAATTAATAAAAATGCGGCGTCTCCCATTGTAGCGGTTAGGGTTGCTATAACCGCTCCAAACGACACGTTGCCAGAAGTATAGGCCGCTACCACGACAACGGCGCCGCCGCACCCTGGCGTTGCACCGAGAATAGCAGCTATTGGTATTTGAAAGGCTGAAGAGTCTCGAAGAATATTCCCTACATTAAAATTAAACCTATGCTCTGATAAATAGAAGATAGATAGAGTAATGGCTACGAAAGCACTTACCTGAACATATGCGTCAGTAACCAAGGCTCTTGTAAGGTCGCCCAACTCCCCCGGCAGTGCTGTTAGAGCAAGCAGTAAAAGGGCAATGAAATACTTTTTTCTGATAGAATAAATCAACTTAAAACTTTCTCTAAAATGTCTACTTGATAATGATTATCATTTGCAAGAAAAAAATAGTTCTTAAACTAGATAATTCCAATTTTTTTCAATCATTACTTTTTTAGTCAGAATAGTTATTGACAAAGGCGAGTAAATTAGTCATCTTTAATCCTGACTGGGATCGTCGGAATTAAAATTGAAACCATTGAAAGAAATTTCAGATATTGTCGCAGAAAGTCTATCCAGTTTCAAATCGCTGAATAAAATTTTTAAATATAAAAGGAGCAATCCTAATGAACTTCTACCCTATATCAATTATTACGTTTTTTTTCCTTTCGTTTAATACAGTTATTGGTGCTGAAGTTAATATTTACTCTCACCGCCAGCCTTTTCTAATTAACCCCTTTTTGGAAAAATTCACTGAAGAAACGGGAATAGAGACTAACGTAGTATATGCGACGAAAGGTTTAGCTCAACGACTGAAAGCAGAGGGTAAGAATAGTCCGGCTGATGTCATTTTGACGGTAGATATTGGGCGCTTATATATATATGATGATCTCGATCTCCTCGCATCAGTAAAATCGGATACTCTGGATAGGAACATTCCCCAGAATTTAAAAAGTCCCGAAAACAAGTGGTTTGCCTTATCAAAACGATCACGAATTATAGTTACGTCCAAGGACAGAGTAAAAGAGGGACAAATTACAAAAATCGAGGACTTAGCCGACGAACAATGGAAAGGCAGGGTGTGTTCCCGACCAGGAAGCCATGTATATAATAGAGCCCTAATGGCTTCGCTTATTTTATCTCTTGGAGAGAAAGCAGCAGAGGAATGGGCAAAAAAATTCGTGGGTAATCTAGCTAGAAGGCCCCAAGGAAATGATAGAGCGCAAGTAAAGGCGATCTTTGAAGGCCAGTGTGACATATCTATCATAAATAACTACTATTTTGGTAAATTAAAATATTCTGACGATCCAAGCCAAAGGGAATGGGCAAAAAGTGTTCGCTTAATTTTTCCGAATCAAGGTGCAGAGGATAGGGGAGCACATGTAAATATATCGGGTGGAGGCGTTGCTAAACATTCAAAAAATAAAAAAGAAGCGGTGGCTTTATTAGAGTTCTTATCAAAGGCGGCCTCTCAGAAAATGTATGGAGAGATTAATTTTGAATACCCGGTGAACCCAAATGTTGAAACTACCGAAGAACTAAAAAGTTGGGGAAGTTTCAAGTCTGACAGTTTACCTATCATCTCAATTGCCCTGAAAGCTTATGAAGCTCAAAAAATTATAGATAAAGTAGGTTGGTAAAATTTTAAGTAATTCTGCAATATTTCATACTAACCATTGGGCAAAAAATAATGGTATACTGAGAAACTCTCCCGCTGTTTTTCTATCTATCCTTTTAATTGGTCCTATATTCAGTTTACTTCTGACAGCTTTCGAAAGTAACCAAGATCTGTGGGTCCACCTTGTAAACACTGTATTGCCTATATACGTAGTGAATACTTTATTCCTATTCTTAGGAGTATTAACCCTAGCAGGTGGTTTAGGTATTTCAACTGCATGGATTGTTACTTATTACTCTTTTTTTGGCAAAAAAGTAATAGAGTGGGCTTTAATACTACCTCTAGCTTGTCCGGCTTATATTATTGCTTATGTCTATACCGATTTTTTAGAGTACGCAGGACCGGTACAAGGACTTATAAGAAACATATTTGGTTTTAACTCGGCAGCTGACTATTATTTTCCTGAAATAAGATCAGTGATGGGTGCTATTTTTGTAATGGGTTTTGTACTTTACCCATATATATATATTTTGGCACGAACAGGTTTTAATAACTCTCCTAGAAGCTTGTATGAGACTGCGGCGCTTTATGGCCGAAATAAATTTTTTGCAGTTGGCTTGCCCTTGTGCAGACCATATATTGTGGCAGGTCTTGCCCTTGTTGCGATGGAAGTACTGTCAGATTTTGGAACAGTTGAATATTTCTCTGTTCAAACGCTTACTCTGGGAATGTTTAATGTTTGGATTGGGATGAATAGTATATCTGCAGCATCGCAAATAGCGATAGTGACCTTTGTTTTTATTATCATCTTGCTTGTTCTAGAAAGAAAGGCAAGATCTAGCCAAAAATACAATGATACCTCTAAGAGACTTAATAATATTTCACCAAAAGAGTTGAGTTTGAAAAAAGCGCTATTTGCAATTTGCTTTTGTTTAGTGCCAATTTCAGTTGGTTTTATAGTTCCAATAATTATATTGATAAATAACGTTTTTATAGGGCTAAAACCTGATAGTTTTTTTGCGATTTTCCCTGTACTGTTAAATACTATTTTTATAGGTTTAACCGCCACATTAATTATTATATTACTTGCTTTTTTCTCAGCTTCTAGCGCGTATTTTTCTAAAAATCGTGCTTTAGTTATTATCTACAATATTGCTGCTACAGGATATGCTCTCCCTGGAACTATGCTCGCTATAGGTGTAGTTATTTTTTTTGGGTTTTTAGATAAATTTACAGGAAATATAGTCTTTTTAGGAGGAACGATATATGGAGTTATATTCGCATTAACAGTGAGGTTTTATGCTGTTCCCTATGGAGGAGTGATTTCAGGATACTCTAGAATTCCCTCAAATTTATTTGATGCATCAAAAAGTTTGGGTTATTCCACAATATCTACATCATATAAAATTACTCTTCCCCTTATAAGGACATCGATTATCGCTGCCGCGATTTTGACTTTTGTAGATATAGTTAAAGAGTTGCCAATGACATTGATACTAAGACCTTTTAACTTTGAAACACTAGCAACTTATACATACCAGTTCGCACATGACGAATTAATGATCGAGGCATCATTTCCAGCATTCTTCATTATAATTATCGGACTTATCCCGATTTTGTTACTACAAAATCAGTTAAATAGTTTCTTTCACTCAAAAAACTGAACAGCAAGATATAAGAGCGTCGAGAACATCAGAATATATAATACTATGATATTCACTTTATTATTAGAGCCAATAAACTTTAGCGTTTCCAAAGTTTGTTTATGTTCTTTGAGAGTCTGCCTAGCTTTATTCGGTTTGGGTTTTTTTAAATCTTTGCTTGCATAGTATACATCGACTATAAATGGGTTGCCTTTTGAGATGGAGCCCACAGATCCAAAGTAATCAGGCATCTCTGTATAATTGGAGACGTCCGCTTTTTCATATAGGAGTTTGTAGGCCTGCCCGTCGGTTATAAACCCATTTTCGGTATATATCCCGGTAGGTTTTTCTGCATATACACCTTTTAAATTACCTAGGTTACATCTTACAATAATAGCCTCAAACTCAGTATGATAAATCTTGCTAAGTAGATCTCTAAACGTGTCATCGTCTAGATATACCTCTAAATAGAACTCTTCCCCAAAGTTATAATCCAGATTGTCGCTCGCTTTGCCACAAGACAGAGAAAAAAAACCGCTACCTCTCAAATCATCAAAGTTTAAATCTCCCTGAGTATAACTTCCGAGAACTGATTTTTCTCTGCTAGATATTTGTTTGCTATCTGTTTTTAAACAATGGATGGCGACATTTATCTTATCCGAATATTCTCTTGAACCGAGTATTGAAAAGGAATCTTTATTTTTTTTGTAAATATTATTGAGAATTATGCCTGTGCCAACAATTTGCTCGACTTCGCTAAATCCTGCAGATTTTTTTTTGCTTATGCTATAGATATCACCGTGTTTATATGACTTAGAGTATTCGGGCGATACAATTTTAAGCTCAATAGTGCCATCTTTAACAGGAAAAAATCTTACAAGCTTCTCTATTTCATCAAAATCATTTCGTTTCTCTACTAAGTACTCAGTTTCTTCTTTTGGCAGATTAAATGAATTCTGTTGTCTTACAAAAATCACTTCATTTGGGTATGTTGAATTTGTATTCTTCATGTTGCTGATAATAATCTAAAAAGTAGTTAAAAAACTAATATTTTTGCGAAAGGATTATAAAAAACGATTATTTGTTACGAGCACATTTATATTCCCTAGGACAAGCGCCTTTATTTTCAATCACAATAGTTACCTCGGGTGGGTCCATTCTGGACCCTGCTTTCACATAAGTACACATTCTCTGAGTTGGATCATCATCATTCCATTTCCAGCTTTTATACCTGCATGTGACCGGAGCGGTGTTTGACAGTGCGGCTCTTCTACGGCACTTAATCTTTTCTCTTCCCATTATTGTTTGTGGCCACTTAAGCCTCATCGTGTCCCACAGCGTACAGTGTGGTTCTTTCTTATTTTCATACATGCGACCCTCGGCTAGGGAGATAGAAGGAAACACAAAAAGGGCGAATAAAAGCATCAATTTTTTCATTATTTTTTGTTACTCTCTTTAAAATATTGGTTGATTATAAAATCGACACCTATATCTATTAGTTTAGAATTTTTGAATTTTATGTGCTAATAGTGTATCATAAAATTTGGAAGAGCTTAATTTTTTTGGATTATAAAAGAATTATTCAAAAATGGGGGAAGAAATGGCTGAAGTATTTGAAGACTCCTATTCCGCGGAAGCACTAGCGAATATGGAGAATTACATTATTAGTTTTGGTACTTTAATTAAAGACGTTGGTTCTAGCGAAGGGTTTAAAAATGCGCTCTTTGGTTTGAAAGTAATGATTGAGAAAAAACCTAGACGTGTAGCTGATTTAAGCAAAATTTACGCTGGAAAAGCGCCCAGAACATTGGAACTCCTTGTATTTAGTAGAGAACATATTCCGTTGATTGTTGCTGAGATTAAAGAGCATGGATTTAAAAATGTAAAATCAGACGCGCAACAACAACTAGTTATAGTTACTGTGCCAAAGCCAACTCTAGACGATCTAACAGCTATGGAAGACCAAGTAGCTGGTATGAGCCGATCTGCAATAAGCAGTTTGACTAAGATTAGAGGAAACACTTCGCAGAGACTAAAAGCAGCACTGGAAAATGAATTTATAGATGGCGTTACTATGAACAACTCGAGGAACAAGGTAGATGCTGTATACGACAAATATGTTAAGCTAGTGAAGCTACATGCTCTCAAGAAAAGAAAAACTATTTTAGGCAGCTATTTCGAGCCAAAAAATGAGGAGGAACGACTTCTATTGCCTGAACTTAACAAATTAAAACCGTTGCCTGAACCAAGAGAATAGTTTAGTACTGGGCTTTAATTATTTGTGGTAAAAATGCCAAAAACAGGCGGCCAATTAATCGCAGAGTGCCTTGATAGAAATCAAGTTAGGAAAGTGTTTTGTGTTCCAGGCGAAAGCTATTTGGGAGCTTTGGACGCTCTTTTTGATAAAAAGAAAAGTATAAAAGTTATTAATGCACGCCACGAAGCTGGGGCATCTAATATGGCCGAGAGCTACGGTAAACTTACTGGAGAACCAGGTGTTGCCTTGGTCACAAGAGGGCCTGGAGCCTGTCATGCCTCTGTAGGAGTACATATTGCTCATCAGGACAGTACACCAATGATATTAATAGTAGGGGATGTCGCGAGAAATGTGAGAGATAGAGAGGCATTTCAAGAAGTGGATTTCAAGAACTTTTTTGGCCCAATATCTAAGTGGGTAGGAGAAATTAATGATCCAGATAGGGTTCCGGAGTACATGAATAGGGCTTTTAGTCTGGCCAATTCCGGAAGGCCCGGACCAGTGGTATTAGTTACCCCAGAAGATATGCTTTCTCAAATCTCAAAAGTTAAAATTCCTATTTTAAGTCCAGTTATTAAAAGTGAAATGCCTTCAAAGGGATTTAGTGCGTTAATTGAAAAATTTAAGAAATCAAAAAAACCTCTTTTTATAATTGGTGGCTCGGGTTGGACAAAAAAGTCGTGTTCTAAATTTCACCATTTTATAAATGGAAATAATATTCCAGTAGCAACATCTTTTCGCAGACAGGATTTATTTGACCATAAAAATGAGAATTTTGTAGGAAGCTTTGGTACATCGGTATCTCCAAAGCTTATAGACAGTACAAAAAACAGTGACCTAATTATTGTGTTAGGAGCTAGGCTAGGTGAAATGACAACTCAAGGATATAGCATTATAAATCCTCGAGATATTTCAAAAAATATAATACATATCCATGTAGACCCAAATGAGTTGAATAAAGTCTTTAACGCTACTGTATGCATAAACGTTGGAGTAAATGAGTGCTGCGATAAGCTAGAAGAACTCATTCTGGATAATTCCAATCGATGGAAACAATGGAGAAATGAGTTAAACAAAAACTACTTGGAGGATTCTAGACCACAAAAAAATAGAAATCTTAATAATCTAAGTGAAATTTTTGAAATAGTTGAAAAGAAATTCCCCACAAATTCTATTATAACCCTTGATGCTGGAAACAACGCTGCTTGGCCACAAAGGTTTTTAAGCTTCGGAGAAAACCGAAGGCAGATAGCCTCTACCTGTGGTTCTATGGGATATGCTATTCCAGCAGCGGTCTCTTCAGCACTGTCAAATCCAGAAAAAGCTGTTCTATGTTGTGTTGGTGATGGGGGCTTTATGATGTCTAGCCAGGAAATCTCTACTGCTGTTCATTATGGTGCAAAAATTATAATTTTACTTATTAATAACAGTAGTTATGCAACAATAAGAATGCATCAGGAGAGAGATTATCCGGGGCGAAAAATTGCTACAGATTTGAAAAACCCCGACTTTGTTAAGCTATGTAAAGCTATGGGTGCTGATGCCTACAGAGTAAAGGGGGTAGAAGATTTTTCTCAAATCTTTGCCAAGGCGCTTAAGTCAAAAAAAGTAAATGTTATTGAAGTACCAATTTCCATAAATCAATTATCCCATAGGTATAATCTTAAGTAGCTTTCAGAGCCTTATTTAGTTCAACTCTAGTCGGACTTGACTGAGCTGTTCCTTTCTTTAAAACACTGAGACCTGCTGCTGCACAAGAAAATTCTACTGATTGTCTCAAATCTTTTCCAAAAGACAAAGCGCTTGCTAGAGCACCATTGAAACAATCACCAGCACCTGTCGTATCAATTACTTTTCCGAACTTTTTACTAGGACAAAACGAAATTTTCTCTCCATCAAAAAATGCAGCGCCTTTTTTCCCAAGTGTGATAATCACTTTTTCAACTCCCAGGTCTCGAATTTTATTTACAGCTCTTTCAACGTCTCTTTTGCCTTTTAAAGAGATATTTGTTATTTGCTCAGCTTCTGTTTCATTAGGAGTAATAATTTCACAAAACTGGTAAGCTTTCCTACTAATTTTTCCAAATGGGGCGGGGTTAAAGATTGTAATCATGCCCAATTCTCTGGCTTCTTTTAAAACTGCAAATGTAGTATCAGATGACTGTTCAAATTGCGTTAAAAAGATGTCTCCTTTTTTCATTTTAGATTTTTGCAAATAAAAGTCATCAATACTCAGTTGGGCTGATGCTCCGGGATCAACAATTACACTATTTTCACCAGTTTTATTATCAATAAATATTCCTGCCATACCGGTGGGCGAATTTTTGTCAATTTTTGTACTCGCAAATAGCTTCTCTTTTCTCCAAATATCATTTGCATATCTATTAAAATTATCATTCCCTAATCGAGTAATTAATGTGGTGGGTGCTCCAAGTTTCCTTGCTGATATTGCTTGATTTGAGGCTTTGCCGCCAGGGCCTATGTTCGAACTTTTTGCAATAATGGTTTCTCCAGGTTTTACTTTCTTATCAACATAGAAAGATAAATCCACCGCAAAAATTCCAAAAACAAAAATATGTTTATTTTTTTGTGTCACTGAATTCTTTTCTCAATTGTTCATTGTGTTGATTAAATTTAGGAGCTTTTTTTTCTGAATTCTCCCAAATTAGGGGCGGAGAGGGAATAGTTAAACTGTCATCTAGTGAATTTCTTACGCTTATTTTTTTCAACGCCAAATGCCTCTCCAGATCCTTAACAGTATTTAATCTTCCATACGCAATTGACGCGTCTTCAAGCCTATTTCTAAGAGTTTCATCGGTAAGCGAAGATAATATAGACTGAATTGTTTCATCTAATAGATCCCTGTTTTTTACTCTGAGTGTATTACTAGAAAACTTATTTTCTTTTGCCAGGGAAGGTGTTTTAAGAACCTCTACACAAAATCTTTTCCACTCCAATTCGTTCTGAATTGAAATGATAAAGCTAGTGTTTTCCGAGCACAGGAAAGCACCATAAGGTGCGATAGAAGGATGCTTTAGACCAACCCTTTTGGGAGCAGCCCCTCCATATTTGCTATGAATATATGGAACAGTCATCCAGTCAGCAGCAACATCAAAAAGAGAAATCTTAACATCCTTAACTTTATTAGAACGTTCTCTTAATAATAGAGATTCTACAATGCCTGCATGTGCCGCCATTCCTGCGCCAATATCGCAAATTGAGACCCCTATCCTACCAAGTCCTTCCGGTGATCCAGAAACATCTATAAGGCCACTTTCCGCTTGAATTAGTAAATCATAAGATTTTTTTTTCATCATTTCTGGAGCCTCTCCATATCCAGATATATCGCAACAGATAAGTCTTGGGTTAATTGATTTTAAACTGGGGCTATCTATACTCAATTTAGTTACAGTTGTCGGAGAGAAATTCTGAATAAAAATATCTGCTTCAGCAACCATATTTAAGAATATGTGTCTATCACTCTTTGTCTTTAGGTCCAGCGCGATGCTTTCTTTACCTTGATTGAGCCATATGAAATATGAGCTTTCTCCGTCAGCAGCTGTGTCATAACCCCGAGCAAAATCCCCACCATTCTTTCTCTCAATCTTAATCACTCGGGCGCCCGCTAACTTAAGTCTATTAGAACAAAAAGGTCCAGCCACAGCTTGTTCCATTGATACCACTAATATTCCATCAAGTGGTAAACTCATATTAAAAGCTTCTTGGAAGATTTAAAACATGCTCAGCAATATAGCTAAGTATTAAGTTCCTCGATACGGGAGCCGTTTGATAAAGACGCGTTTCTCTGAACTTTCTTTCAATGTCGTATTCTTTACTAAAGCCAAAGCCACCAAATGTCTCCATAGCCGTAGTGCCTGCTTTCCAACTAGCATCAGCCGCCAACATTTTTGCCATATTAGCCTCTGCACCACATTTTTTACCCCCGTCGAAAAGCGTTGCAGCTTTATCGACCATTAGTGATGCGGCTTCGATTTGTGAGTAGCACTCCGCGATTGGAAATTGAATTCCTTGGTTCATGCCAATTTCTCTATTAAAAATTTTTCTAGTTTTGGCGTAGTTAACAGACTTTTCTATAAAATATTTACCATCTCCGATACACTCTGATGCTATAAGGATTCTTTCGGCATTCATACCATCCATAATTGCTCGGAAGCCCTTGTCTTCTTCACCAATTATGCTTTCATCTGGAATGAAAACATCATCAAAAAATAATTCGCAGGAGTGATGGTTAATCATAGAGTCAATCTTCACTATTTTAAGGCCACTTTCCTTAGCTTGTTCAATATCAATAAGGAAAACGGAAAATCCGTCAGTCCTTTTGGGGAGAGCTCCCTGTGGTTTAGTTCGTGCAAGAAGGATCATTAGGTCAGAGTGTTCCACTCGGCTAATCCAGACTTTTTGCCCATTGATAATCCAGCCATCATTAGTTTTTTTTGCCATGGTTTTGATACTAGTTGTGTCTGTTCCTGAGTTTGGCTCTGTTACGGCAAAGCTCTGAAGCCTTAGCTCACCAGACGATATTTTTGGAAGATATTCTTTTTTTTGTTTATCCGACCCATGTCTTAGAAGGGTACCCATAACGTACATCTGAGCATGACACGCACCAGCATGTGCACCTTGAAGACTAAGTTCTTCCAAAACAACACATGCTTCTTTTAATCCCAGTCCAGCGCCACCATATTCTTGTGGAATAAGTATATTTAAGAAACCGCTTGTCGTCATTTCCTTAACAAAGTCTGTAGGGTATTCTTTTTTCTTATCTAAACCACGCCAATATTCTTCTCCATATTTCTGGCAAATTGTTGCTACAGATTCCCGGATTTGTTTTGTATCAATCAAACCTTATTCCCTTTTTAAAATTAACACTCTATTAATAACAGTTTCTTTTAAGTTCAGCTATCAAACTCTTCTTATATTCCTCTGAGTTTATTTCCAAAAAACCCAAAGCAGGTAGACTTATTGGCCCTAAAAAATAGGTCGACAAAGCGCCACGTGCAACACTTTCACTGGGATCACTTTTTTGATCCAGTATTTTTTTCCTAATTTCTCTACATCCTGGCGTATGATAATTTTCGTTAGTTGGGTCAAGTCTTATGATCTCACGGTTAAGATTTGAAGAACAAGAAATTAGAAAAGTAAGAAGAAAGGTAATAAAGAGGTTTTTATACATAAATTTTAAATTTTTCTCTTATTCCCCTCTCAATTTCTTTATCAAAAAGAGGTATATTATTTCTTCTCGTGAGAATTTCTTTTTTTCGTTCTATAGTTTTTTTCATTATATCCGGTTTATTGTTTTCTTGCCATTCCTTAGGACTCGTTCTATCTGCAAGATCAGGATAAATATATTCTTTTTGCATTAAGTCTAATGTTTGTTGATGCCCCAAATAATGCTCTGGTCCATCAATACAAACGGACCTTATAACATCAATATTTACTATATCATCGTTAACATCGATTCCCTTGATGCATCGTTGTACCTGTCCAAGTATATCGTTGCCTAGTATCAATGATTCTAATGAAAACCCTAAAAGGGAAGCATGCATTCCTACAGACTCATAGCAGAGATTTAAGCCTGCAAGACCAGCAAGAGTGTTAGAAATACCTTGCTCCCAACCAGCCTGCATATCTGGCAACTTGGAGTCTGCTATTCCAGAGGCGGCACCTCCAGGCAAGCCAAGAAAATGATGCATTTGAGCACAGCCAGCTGTTAAAAGGGCTTGCTCACCCGACCCTCCTGACATTGCACCTGTTCGCAAATCGGAAACAAAGGGCCAAGTCCCGAAAATGCAGGGGTGTCCAGGCTTTACAGAATTTACGTAAACAATTCCAGCTAAACATTCTGCAACTGCTTGAACAATTGCTAGAGCAATAGGTGCTGGTGCCGTTGCCCCAGCTTGGCCAGCGGAAAGTAAAAGAATAGGCATCCCGCCTTCAATACATTTTTCCATTGTTTCACAACTCTCCGTTGCAAATTTCATTGGGGGAACCACAAAGCAGTTTGAATTTGAAACAAAAGGCCTTGCCCGCCATTGCTTTTCTCCACCAGCTATCATATGTAGCAAATCCATACAGCCCTTAACATGGTGAGGTTCAGAAAAACTAGTTCCAATATGCTTTGTAGTGCCTCCGCAACAAGCGTAAAGCGTGTTGAGATCCATTTCATAGTTGTTGGTTATATCTCTTGCTACCATCACCCGTTGGAAAAAATGTATGTTATCTAATTCCTGAGTTATCTGAGCGGCGTGATATAAGTCTTGAACTGTTGAGTCTCTATATTCTTTCTTTTCCACATCGACCACATGAACGGCTGCTCCTGCAGTTCCAAAAAAAACTCTTTTCCCAGACAAGTGCATATCGAATTTTTCCTCACGTCCAAATAACGTCAAGTCTTTAGAGGACAAAGCAATCATGTCTTCAACAAGAGATTTAGAAAACCTAAGTCTTCCATCGTCTCCCAGTACTGCACCGGCTTTTGTCATATAATTTATTCCGCTCTTTGGGGCCAGGCCAATTCCGATTTCGGATAATGCATCAAGAGCTAAGTTGTATAATTTCTTTATATCTGAGTCACTTAAAGGCTTGTAATTGCCACCAATCAGTCCTGGCTTTATTGGATTTATTTCTTCAGATATGGGAGCCACTCTTAGCGCTATTTTTGAGTCTCTACCTCTTCGTTCAGGTCTCTTCATTTCTGCCTTCCATAAAAATGCCAAAAAAGTTACATTCTAATCTTCTCAGAGATCGGGTCATACAATGGTTTAGATGATATTTTTGCTTTGGCCATCGTCCCTGCTATTTCAATATGAAAGTCTGAGGTCTCGACTGATTTTATGGACTCTTCCTTTAGCGGAATATAGCCCATGCCGATAGCTGATCCTAAGAAATGACCGTAGTTACCTGAAGTTAGGTATGAAACAAGCTCACCATCCCGGTAAATCGGCTCATTATGGAACAGTAGCAACTCTGGATCTTCAAGTTGAAATTGGTAGAGATATTTTTCGAGACCCTGGTTGTTTTTTCTTATAACTGCTTCTTTACCAATAAAATCGTCCTTGTTAGTTTGTACTGCGAAACCAAGCCCAGCTTCCAATACATGATCTTCATCGGTAATATCATGGCCGAAATGGCGGTAAGCCTTCTCAATTCTGCAGCTATCTAAACTATGGAGGCCACATAGCCTAAGGTCATATTTTTTTCCTACCTCTCGGATCACTTCGAAAACGTGACAAGCCTGATCTGAGCTTACATACAATTCCCAACCCAATTCTCCAACGTAGCTAATTCGATGCGCTCTAGCCAATCCATACCCTATTTCGATCTCTTTAGCTGAGCCAAATGAATGATTATTGTTATCAAATTTATTCGGTGATATCTCTGATAATAGCTTTCTTGAATTTGGTCCCATCAATACCAAAACAGCTTCTGATGAAGTAACATCAGTCACTACGACATTAAAGTTTTCTCTATGGCGGTTTAGCCAACTTAAATCTCGAACGAGAGTAGCAGCAGGCACAACAAACAAAAAACAATTATGCTTTAAACGAGTTACAGTAAGGTCACTTTCAATACCACCACTTGAGTTTAGCATTTGGGTATATACTATTTTCCCAATATCCACGTCGACGTTATTTCCGCAAATCTTTTGGCAAAACAACAGGGCATCCGCCCCTTCAATCCTTATTTTTCCAAAACTACTCATATCAATCAGCCCAACATTATTTCTAATCGCTAAATGCTCTAGCCTATGGTTTTCAAACCAGTTCTGTTTCTTCCAATCATAGATATATTTTTTTTCCTGTTTTCCAATTGCAAACCAGTTGGCTCTTTCCCATCCTGCAAGTTCGCCGAATATGGCATTTTCCTTTTTTAGATGTTCATGTAATGGCGATCTTCTGACCCCTCGAGATGTTTCAACCTGTCTATAAGGAAAATGATCTGCGTATAATAATCCTAATGACTCCTTTACCCGATCTTTCAAATAAAGGCGATTTCTCTGAAAGGGCTGGGCCCTTCTTATATCCACGTCCCACAGGTCAAACGGTGGGGAGCCTTGGTCAATCCACTGCGCTAAGGCCATCCCTGCACCACCCGAAGAGACTATGCCAATTGAATTATATCCTGCCGCAACCCAAAATCCTTTAAGTTCAGGAGCTTCCCCTAAATAATACTTGTCATCTGGTGTAAAACTCTCTGGCCCGTTGAAAAATGTTTGAATGCCGTATTTTTCTAATATTGGTATTCGTTTTATTGCCTTTTCCAATATAGGTTCAAAATGGTCTAAATCTTCTGGAAGTTGGTCGAAGCAGAAATTCTCATCAATTCCATTCATTCCCCATGGTTTTGCTTGCAGTTCGAAGGCGCCAACCAAAAATTTACCCGCATCCTCCTTATAATAGGTTTGTTCATCAGGCATTCTTAAAACGGGTAACGTACTTAGATTTTTTACTGGTTCTGTAACAATGTAAAAATGTTCACAGGCATGAAGCGGAACCGTAACGCCATGACTTTCAGCAAAATCTCTTGCCCACATGCCCGCACAATTTGCAGCGTTTTCTGTTTTGATAAGCCCTTTACCATTTTCATTCTCCCAGTGAACACCACTAACAGAATTATTATAAGTGTTTAATCCAGTTACTTTTGTATCCTCAAAGATTTTTGCTCCTAAATCGCGCGCCCCTTTCGCTAATGCCATGGCGATATTTGCAGGATCACCTTGACCATCCAGTGGAAGATGAACGGCGCCCTTGACACCATCAACATTTAAAAATGGATGAAACGATTTCAACTCAGAGATGGAAATCTCATTGACTTCTACATCAAACGCCTTGGCCATTGAGGCTTGTCTGAGAATTTCTTCGTGACGGTGCTCTGTAAGCGCCACCGTTAAAGATCCATTTTGTTTTACGCCGGTAGAAATGCCTGTTTCGTTTTCTAGGTTCACATAAAGATCTGCGGAATATTTTGCCAAACGTGTCATATTTAAGTTTGGTCTTAGTTGGCCTATAAGCCCTGCTGCATGCCATGTAGTTCCAGAGGTCAGTTTTTTTCGTTCCAAAAGAATGATGTCTTTCCAACCTATTTTTGCAAGGTGATAGGCAAGTGAGCACCCTGATATACCACCACCAATAATGACAATTCTTGCCTCTGCCGGTATGCTCATTGTCTAAGTCTTTTATTATCAGGATCCCAGAGAGGTTTGTTGTCCTGAACGGTTGCATCAAATCTTTCCCCATAGATCTCCACTTCAATCTGAGTTCCTGGATCACAAAGATCTGTGCGAAGCATACCTAAGGCTACAGAATGGTTTACTCTGTATCCCCACGCGCCGGAAGTGGTTTCTCCAACAATTTTGTCGTCATGCCAAAGGGTGGACATGTAAGGAGCATCAAAACCGTTCGCTTTTACCTTTAAAGTTACAAAGCTTTTTTTGCTACCTTCTTGCTTTTCCTTAAGCAGTGCTGGCTTGCCAATAAAATCAATATCTTTGTCAAACTTTACAAATCTTTCTAGACCTCCTTCAAGGATTGAGTAATCACTGGATAGGTCTCCCTTCCAAGCTCTATACCCCTTTTCTATTCTAAGTGAATTCAATGCAAACATCCCAAAAGGCTTAGCGCCCAGAGACAGTATTTGATCATAAATAGAATTTAGATACTTGTTCTGAATGTGAACTTCCCACCCTAGTTCCCCAGCGAATGATACCCTAGCCATAACTACTGGCATTTTATTTATAAGAGCTTTTTGGTGTGACAACCAAGGAAGATGAAGATCAGCATCTACAATCTTATTAAATAAATCTCGACTTTTGGGTCCTGTCACAATTAGAGTTCCAACTGCCTGGCTTTTATCTTCAAGGGTAATGTCACTATTTGGTTCTATCGACCTCAATAATAATTCATAGTCATGCCATTGCGCAGCTGCAGCAGTTATTAAAGTAAAATGCTCATTAGAATGTTTCATGATAGACATTTCCGTGAGTATTCTTCCTCTATGATCACTAAAGTAGGAAAGGCTTATCCTGCCTGTGGATGGTAGATTGCCTACAATCAGCCTACTTAGTAAATCTTGACAATCTTTTCCTTTTAACTCAAAGCGAGAAAACCCAGGTAGATCTAAAACCCCTACGCCATCTCTTACCGCTTCGCATTCTTCTTTTACCCTTTTTTCCCATGGGCCATTTCTTTCCCATGTTTGAGCCGATGCTATAGAAGTATCATCACCTTCTTTTGCAAACCAATTGGCTCTTTCCCATCCATTATAGCAACCCATCTGACCGCCTAACGCCAGAATTTTTGCATGAATTGGAGACAAACGTCTATCGGGAGCTGCAGGCCATCGCATATGAGGAAAATGCATCCCATACTCATGACCATAAATTTCCTTGCCTTTTTCAATACAATATTCTTGGTCAGTAAAATCGGTAAAACGTCTGGGGTCACAGGACCACATATCCCATTCAGTTGTTCCCTCTGTAATCCATTCTGCTAAGACCTTGCCTGCTCCTCCACCTTGGGCAATGCCAAAAGTAAACACACAGGCTTCGAATGCATTTCTCACGCCTGGCATAGGGCCTATAAGTGGGTTCCCATCCGGAGTATACGGAATTGGTCCGTTTATTACTTTCGATACCCCCGCTTTAGCAAGAAGAGGGACTCTTTTCATCGCGTCTTCCACATACCATTCCAATCTCTCAAGGTCATCTGGGTATAGCTGAAAGCTGAAGTCGTCGGGAAGGGGATCATCTTTTGTACACCAGTGAGCTCGACAATTTCTTTCGTAAGGTCCAAGATTAAAACCATTTTTTTCTTGTCTTAAATAGTAAGAGGAATCTACGTCTCGTAATAAAGGCAGTTTGTGACCAGTATTTGCCGTCCATTTCTCGAGTTCTTCTACTTGTTCAGAAATTACATATTGGTGACTCATCGAAACCATGGGAATTCTTCGGCCACCGAAAGGGATGAACCATTCACTAACTCTCTGGGCATAATATCCGGCAGCGTTAACTATTATTTCTGCTGAGATGGGGCCTTTCTCAGTAATTATTTCCCACATATCATTTTCTTTTTTAATACCCTCAGCTGAGCAAAACCTAACAATTTTAACACCAAGCTGTCTTGCTCCTTTTGCTAAGGCTTGCGTCAACTGGGCAGGATCAATATCGCCATCTGCAGGATCATATAGAGCGCCTTGTATTTCATGTGTTTCTATAAAAGGATACAACTTCTTGATTTCGTTATTATCCAAAATTTCTATGTTCATTCCTTGATAAAGCCCCATTCCTTTGGCTCTTTGAAATTCCTGCATCCTCTCTTTGCTATGCCCTAACCTTATCGACCCTGTTACATTATAATTCATGGGATAATCAACTTCGTCACCAAGGTTACTGTATAATTCTGTAGAATATCGTTGCATATTCATAATGGACCAGCTTGTGGAAAATGTGGGAACATTGCCGGCTGCATGCCATGTTGAGCCAGCTGTAAGCTCATTTTTCTCAAGCAAAACACAATCGGTCCAACCAGCTTTTGCTAAATGATAGGCACAAGATACCCCTACAACGCCACCACCTATTATAACCACTCTTGCTTGTGAAGGTAATTCGCTCATCATATCCCCCTAGTAAATAAAATATTAACAAGGATATCTTATAAAAAGCAAGTGATTGAGCAAATAAATTTAAGTAATGATTAGGGAATTAATTTGTCATTTATATGATGTCAAAATCAAGAGATATTTCTTTGTCTATTGGTTCTAATTGGCACGACAACACAAATCCTTTTTTTATTTCCCATTCTTCCAAAGAGTAGTTCTTTTTCATTCTTGCTTCACCAGAACTCACTTTGCATCTACAAGTTGCGCACATGCCGTTTTTACAAGAATAAGGCACATTAATTCCATTTTGGTTAGCTTTATCTATAAAATCGTCATTCTTACTCATAAGAAAAGATTTTTTACTTCCGTCTATTAGAAGCTCTATTTTACTCTCCCCAGTATCTAAACTTTGGGAAATATCTTCTATATTTTTATCCGTAGCCACAAAAAATAATTCAGTCATAATTTTTTTTTCTGCCACTCCTTTGTCTTTTAAATATGATTGCAAGGATTTAGTCATATCTAATGGTCCACAAATAAAACATTGGTCTAAATCTTCAAGATCAATAAGATTTGCGTCGCTTAAATACGCTATTTTATCTCGCGTTATTCGTCCATTCAGAAATTCTGTGCTCTGGATCTCTCTTGAAAAAAAGTTAAAAACTAATAACCTATCAAGATACTTATCTTTTAAATCCTGTATTTCTGTTTTGTACATCATATCGGCGTACGTTTTATTTGAGAATAAAAGTGTTATTCTCGATTTGTTATTTCTTCTTAGTGTAGACTTTAAGATAGACATAATTGGAGTAATCCCTGACCCCGCCGCTATAAGTAGGAGATGATTTGCGTGTTCGCTATTAACAACAAAACTACCATCTGGGTTAGATATTTGCACTACATCCTCTATTTTTTTTGTTTTAAGAAATTCTGAAAACATACCATTTTTTATATGTTTGACCCCTATCTCAATAAAGTTTTTATTGGGTTCAGAACTGATGGAATAGGTTCTAGTGTGGTCGTCTTCTTTCATATTGAATCTGATGCTGATATATTGGCCAGGTTTATGATTAAATTTCTCGTGCAGAGAGTTGGGTAGACTGAATTTTATTCTACTGCTGCCCGCTGTCTCTCTCTTGATTGAGTTTATTTTAAGATCGTAAAATGTTTGTTTGACCATTTAAACACACTTAAAATGATCAAAGGGTTCTTTGCAATCTAAACATCTATATAGTGACTTGCATGCTGTTGAGCCAAATTCAGATACCTTTTCGGTTCTATAAGATGTACATTGTGGACACTTGACTTCCTTTAATAAGGAATCACCAATAGTCTCTGCATTCCTAGGATGTGGGGGTGAGATTCCAAAGTCCTCCATTTTTTTCCTTCCATTTTCAGAAATCCAATCTGAGCTCCATGGTGGCGAAAATGACTTTTCAATTATGGGCGATATACCTATCTTTTTTAATTCACTTGCAATTTTTTTCTCAATCACTGAAATAGCCGGGCATCCAATGTAGGTTGGAGCAATAGTAACCACATGGTTTTTATCGTTGCGCTTAATTTCTCTGATTACTCCCAAATCATCTAATGTTAGGAAGGGTAATTCAGGATCGGTCAAGTCTTTTAAGACATCCCATAATTTTTCAGTGCCTTTTTCCATGTTTACCAACTTGAGTTTGGATACGCTCTTTGCATATATTGTAGGTCTGAAAGTAAGTAGCCGAATGCCTCACTGTGTTCACCTTTCCGTCCACCTCTTTTCTTTAAAATAATGGCTGGAAAATCTAAATTCCCTTTTTGTAGAATAGCCTCAACTTCATTTTTCCAACTGTCAAATATCGATCTTGGTTCTGGAAGGAAATCATTTTGTGAGCACATTTCAGTAAAATCGTCATTATTAAAAAGTTCTCCCAAGAAAGGTTCTAAGTTTGCAATGGCATTAGACATTTTTAAATTGCTTTCATCTGTGCCATCGCCCAAAGTCACAACCCATTGAGACGCATATTTCGAATGATAGGAAGTTTCCAAAAATGCCTTCTCCGAGAATTCCTTTAGCTTTTTAAAGCAGCATTTAATTTTTACTCTCTCCCAAAAATATTTCATGAAGGTTGAAAAATAGAAAAGTCGTAAGACAGTATTTCCAAAATCACCGTTTTCCTGCTCAACAAGCAATAAATTTTTATATTCATGTTCGAGTCGCAGGAACGCTAATTGATCCTCGTTTTTATATCTAGAGTCTATTTCACACGCCAAGCAGTACAATGTTTGTGCGTGTCCAATTAAGTCCAGAGCGATATTTGGAAGTGCAAGATCTTCTTCGAGCGTGGGGGCATGTCCACACCATTCTGATGTTCTATGGCCTAATATTAGATTGTCATCAGCTATTCTCAGTAGACCTTCAAAAACCATATCGGCCGAATTATTTTTCATTACATGTGCCCTACATCATCTGGAACATCATAAAAAGTGGGATGGCGATAAATTTTATCGTCAGAACTAAAAGTTTCCTCTTTCTCATCAGGATCAGAAGATACTATGTCGATAGATCTTACTACCCAAATTGATTGTCCTTCTCCCCTACGACTGTATACGTTTCTTGCAGATAACATTGCCATTTCGCGGTCTGGAGCATGAATTGATCCACAGTGACGATGTGACAGACCATTTTTTGGCTGAATAAAAACTTCCCAGAGGATAGTTTCTTTTTCCTCACCAACCAATTTATTCAGCAGCCTGTAATGCAGTTTGTTTCTTTAAGGCATGTGCATGTGCTGCAGCTCTGACCCAACTACCTTCGTTCCATGCTTTTTGTTTGGCGGATATCCTTTCATTGTTCATTGGTCCATCCCCCCTTACCACTCGCCAAAATTCGTCCCAGTCTATTTCACCATACGCATAGCCACCTTGGCCATTATTTCTTTTTTTATCCCATTTCAAATCTTTATCGGGAACAACAAGGCCGATTTTTTCTGCCTGCGGGACGATAGCATCTACGAATTTCTGTCGCAGCTCATCGTTTGTATATCTTTTTATTTTCCATTTTACAGATTTTTCAGTGTTAGGGCTATTAGCATCATTGGGCCCAAACATCATAACACTTGGCCACCACCATCTGTTCAAGGCTCTCTGGGCCATTTCTTTCTGCTCTGCAGTTCCTTTGGCAAGAGTAAGCATTATTTCATATCCTTGGCGTTGGTGGAAACTTTCTTCCTTGCATATTCTTATCATTGCTCGCGCGTACGGACCATATGAACATCGGCAAAGGGGAATTTGGTTCATTATTGCTGCGCCGTCAACAAGCCACCCAATGGCACCAATATCAGCCCATGTAGGAGTAGGGTAATTAAAGATCGATGAGTATTTTGCTTTTCCAGATAAAAGTTCTTGGGTCATTTCCATTCTTGATTTTCCAAGAGTCTCGGCAGCGCAATAAAGATAAAGCCCATGACCTGCCTCGTCTTGCACTTTCGCTAAAAGCGATAACTTTCTTCTAAGTGTAGGGGCTCGAGTGATCCAGTTTCCCTCTGGAAGCATACCCACAACCTCTGAATGAGCGTGTTGTCCTATTTGTCTGATCAATGTTTTTCTGTAGGTTTCAGGCATCGAGTCTTTTGGCTCTATTTTTTCATCTCGATCGATTTTTTCCTGAAATGCTTCCAAAGAAGCTATTTTTTCTTTATGTTCTTTAGCCATAACATCTGCCTATCATTTACATCTAATTAATTATAAATATTTTATATGTTAAAAAGAGGTGCTCTTCAATACCAACCGAAAAATAATACCAAAAAAAATTGTGTTAGAATTTTATCTAATGTTAATCTAACGCAAGTCCAATTTTCGATACAATGGAATGGTGATATGACGCCTTTAGAACGAGCAAAAAAATCTGCAGAGACAATGTGGAAGAGAGATAAAGCTTCTAAGGGAATTGGTATAAAGATCGAGAGCGTAGCTCCCGGAAAAGCTGATTTAAGTTTAATTGTAAAGCAGAAACACCTTAACGGACACGACATTTGCCACGGAGGATTTATTTTTACCCTTGCAGACAGTGCTTTTGCTTTTGCCTGTAATAGCTATAATCAAGCAGCAGTTGCCCAAAATAATATGATTACTTTCATTGCACCCGCGCAAAAAGGTGAAAAGCTGTTAGCAAAGGCTAGAGAGGTCAGTAGAACTGGCCGATCAGGGATTTATGATGTCTCCGTTTTTAACGATAAAGAACAGAAAATAGCGGAGTTTAGAGGACTTTCGAGAACAATCGGTGGGCAAAATTTTAAGGAATAAAATAATGAGGGATTTAACTCCAAAAAAAAAGGAATTGGAACCAATCGAGATCGCATCTATCGATGAAATAAAAGCCCTGCAACTTGTTAGATTAAAATGGTCTGTCGATCACGCCTATAATAACGTAGCTTTTTACAAAAAAAAATATGATGAAATCGGAATTCATCCTAGTGATTTGAAATATTTGGAGGATATAAAGCTATTCCCATTTACAACCAAAGAAGATCTGAGGAAGAACTATCCATTTGATATGTTTGCACACAAGTTAAGGGATATCGCTAGAATACATGCTTCATCCGGCACCACAGGAAAACCGACAGTTGTTGCTTACACGAAAAATGATTTGGAAATGTGGGAACATTTAATTGAGCGATGTCTACGTGCGTCGGGCATGAAAAAGGGAGATATGCTTCATAATGCGTATGGTTATGGGCTGTTTACTGGTGGTTTGGGCTTGCATGGAGGGGCTGAAAAAATGGGATTAACGGTTATCCCAGTTTCTGGTGGTATGACAGCAAGACAAGTCCAGCTGATCAACGATTTTAAGCCTAAAGGCATAACCGTCACTCCCTCCTACATTCTGTCTATTTTAGATGAATTCAGAGCACAGGGTTTAGATCCTAAGAAATCTTCATTGGAAGTTGGTATTTTCGGAGCTGAGCCTTGGACAAACTCTATGCGCAGCGAGATTGAGTCGCAATTTGATATGCATGCAGTCGATATTTATGGATTATCAGAGGTACTTGGACCCGGAGTGGCTAATGAGTGCGTTGAGTCAAAAGACGGTTTACACGTTTGGGAAGACTATTTTTATCCAGAGATAATAAATGTGGAAACCGGAAATGTTTTGGAAGATGGGGAGAAAGGTGAGTTGGTTTTTTCATCTTTATGCAAAGAGGCCTTTCCTATAATTAGATACAGGACCAAGGATTTAACAAAACTGATGAAGGGTACTGCGCGCTCTATGCGCAGGATGGAAAAGATAACCGGCCGCAGCGATGATATGATGATAATTAGAGGGGTAAATATCTTTCCCACGCAAATTGAGGAACAATTATTAAAAATAGATAGTTTATCCCCTCATTTTCAAATTAAACTGATTAAGGATGGAAGGATGGACAAGATGATAGTGTATACTGAGCACTACAAATCAGAAGATGTGGAACAATCCTATGTGGAAAATTTGTCTGCTAACCTGAAAAAACGTGTAAAGGACATTATGGGGTTAAGCATTGAGGTAGATGTTGGAAAAAAAGGCTCGGTGCCAAGGTCGGAAGGAAAAGCTGTAAGAGTAATTGACGAAAGATAATATCAAACGGAGGAAAAATTGGAAAAGCGAACAACTAAAGGAAAAAGCAAGCTTTATGAGAGCGTAACAGAAACTATAGGGGATACGCCTTGCATAAAAATAAATACTCTAGCACCCAAGCATGTAAATATGTATGTCAAAGCTGAGTTTTTTAATCCCGCCAGTTCAGTCAAGGACCGTCTAGCAATAAGTATTATAGAAAATGCTGAGCAAAAAGGCTTGCTCAAGCCAGGCCAGACAGTAGTCGAAGCAACCAGTGGCAACACGGGTATCGGATTGGCAATGGTGTGTGCGGCTAGGGGCTATCCGCTTGTCGTGACTATGGCAGACAGTTTTTCGATAGAGCGAAGGAAAATTATGAGATATTTGGGTGCCAAAGTTGTTTTGACGCCTAGAGCGGAAAAGGGTTTTGGAATGTATAATAAGGCAAAAGAGCTGGCCGAAAAAAATGGATGGTTTTTTGCACAACAATTTGAGACAGAAGCAAATGCGGAAATACATCAAAACACCACAGCACAAGAGATTTTGAGTGACTTCTCGGATGTTGGATTAGATTATTGGGTTAGTGGGTATGGTACTGGAGGAACTGTATCTGGAGTTGGACGGGTATTAAGAGAAAAAAGTCCTGGAACCAAAATAATTTTAACCGAGCCGGAAAATGCAGCTTTGATTGGGAGTGAATTGAAGCAAGATAGACATTCCGACAATACACCAGCTACAAGTCACTCTTCTTGGAATCCCCATTTGATCCAGGGGTGGACACCAGATTTTATACCATTTGTTCTGCAGGAGGCCATAGATAATAACTATTTTGACAATTTGCTTCCCGTTTCCGGTGAGCAAGGAATTACATGGGCAAAAAGATTAGCGCGAGCGGAAGGAATTATTACAGGAATATCGGGAGGTTCAACATTTGCAATTGCTATGGAAGTTGCAAAAGATGCCCCACCTGACTCAAATATTTTGTGTATGTTGCCTGATACTGGAGAAAGGTATCTGTCTTCACCCCTTTTTGAAGAAATTCCTGAAGAAATGACTGATGACGAGAAAAAAATATCACTGTCAACACCGAATTATCAACTATGATAATAAAGATATTTTCAATACATGATTCGTTTTGTCCACGACGTTTTAGAATCATGCTCAAAAAGATATTTTTAAAAAATAATCTTCACAAAAAGACTTATTAGATAAAAAAAGTATTTTAAATCAATGACTTAGAAATTTGTTACTGATTCTCAGTAAAATTCCAAAAAAGGCTTTAAATAAACTGGTCAAGTCAATAGCTTTTTTATCAACAATTTTATCCACAGGCACTATCTTATTGAAAAATCTGAAAAATTACTTTTTTTCTTATAGTAAATTTTCTAAGTAGAGGGATCATTGCTAGGCTTTAGTAGACAGACGTAACGGATGCTAACACCGCTATCAAGCCCGATTTGCTTTTCACGATTCGGTTTTTTATTCAAAGATTTTGCAGCTTCAACACATGCATTTTTTGTTAGATAGGGTCGATTCAGATCACTAATAGAATGCGATACATCGAACCCAATGCCGCTTACTACGGAATATAGGAATAAACCCCACATCTGGTCAATCATTAGAGAACTCCCTTTATAACAAGAAATACTATTGGTTGGTAATAATACTACTCGTAATT
Organism: uncultured Alphaproteobacteria bacterium; assembly: GCA_902581005.1. Taxonomy (GTDB): domain Bacteria; phylum Pseudomonadota; class Alphaproteobacteria; order Rhodobacterales; family Rhodobacteraceae; genus CACIJG01. The sequence goes on along the minus strand of CACHMT010000001.1, from coordinate 60,793 downwards.
CCCTATTCATGATAGACCAATAAATGTCTTCATTAGGAGAAATAGTTGACAAAAATATATTTGGCATATGGATCGAATTTAAACCATCGACAAATGGCGGACAGGTGCCCCGATGCGAGATATCTGGGAAATACAATGCTAAAACACTGGAGACTAATATTTAAGTCGGTCGCTACTATTGAAAAAGATTTAGGTAAACGTGTACCTGTAGGAGTTTTTCAAATCACTGATGAGTGTGAAAAAGCTCTGGATATTTATGAAGACTACCCACAGTTATACGATAAGAAGGAATTAGATGTCATATTAGATGGCACTCAGGTGACAGCAATGACCTACATTATGGTTGGAAAATATGGCATTGCTCCACCATCTAGAAAGTATTTCAATGTGATTAGCGAAGGCTACAAAAACTGCGATTTAAACTTAGATTTTTTACTGGAGGCCCATGAAAATTCTATTAAAGCTGACAGTGGTAAAGGATATGAAAGTGCTCGATGGAAGCAATGATCAGCTAGTATCTAACGTATTTTTTTAAGTAATAAGGGCAGTATTTACTACTGCCCTTATTTTTTGATTTTAGTCTTCCTCTGGTAAAACTAAATTAAGTATGACTGCGACTATAGCTGTTGGTGCGACAGCTGAAGTAGCTAACACTTTTACTACACCTGGAAGATATTGAACTGCGGAAGGTACTAAATTCAAGCCTAACCCTACAGCTAATGAAACGGCAATTATAACCATATTTCTTCTATTAAGTTTAACTTCACTTAATACATTTAGGCCGGCTGCTGCCACCATTCCGAACATAACTATAACACCGCCCCCTAATACTGGAAGTGGCATAGAGGCTATAATTGCACCTATTTTTGGAATCAGGCCACAGACAACCAACACTATTGCTCCAATTGTCACTACATGACGAGACATAACCCCTGTCATACCTACTATACCGACGTTTTGGCTAAATGAGGTATTTGGTAACCCTCCAAAAACTCCTGCTACAGCGCTACCCAGTCCATCGGCATATGTTGCACCTGAAATTTCTTCATCGGTTGCTTCTCTACCTGCTCCAGCCTTTGTAGTTGCTGATGTGTCTCCGACTGTTTCTATCGCTGAAACGATACAAACCAATGTAACTGCGATTACAGCACCGAGACTGAATTCAAAGCCGTATGGTAAAGGTGTGAGGCCTGAAAACCAACTGGCTTTCGCTACGGGTGCAAAGTTGACCATTCCTTGCGCAAACGCAAGGATATACCCAGCTATTATACCGATTAATATAGCCGCATTCGATATTAAGCCTTTCCCAAAAAACTTACATATCAAAGCAACAATTACAACAGCACCTGCAACGCTCCAATGCATAAGAGAGCCAAAGCTTTCCGCTTCCATTTGGAATTTTGCAGCGCCTCCAGCGGCATACTTGATTGCAACTGGAATTAAATAAAGCCCAATTGCTAGGATAACTAGCCCTGTAACTAGTGGTGGAAATAGCCACCTGATGTCTTTTATTACAGCACCAAGTAGAAAGTGAATTATACCTCCTATTATACAGGATGTTAATGCAACCGATAGACCTTGGGTTGCCGCAATACCTGCTAATACGCCGACAAAAGCAAAACTAGTTCCTTGCATGATAGGTAGCTTTGCACCCACTGGTCCAAAACCGACAGTTTGAAATAGTGTTGCTATACCGGCAAAAAGCATAGCCATTTGAATTAAATAGATCTGCTCTGCTCCTCCAAATGCCAATCCTGCAGCACCAGCCACTATTACCGATGGAGTAACATTAGAAGCAAACATAGCAAGGACATGTTGAAGTCCCAAGGCGCTAGCTTCTCCTAATGGTGGTGTCATGTTTGGATCTGCGTATTGACTATTTATATTTGAATTACTCATCAATTTCTCCTTATATTGTTGTTGATAGAGTACTAGACACAAGATATGCTAATTAAGTATCCATGGCAATATTTTAACGCTCCGGTAGTTTTTCAGTGGTTAAACTGTGACAAAGTTCCTACACTACTAAAACCCTACTAATTAAAAGACACGCAAGTTGAATAATAAAATTGAAAATACTTTATTCCAGTGCAGAGCAATAAATAAGGAATTTGGAAATGTTAGGGCAAATAACGACATTTCTATAAATGTAAGAACTTCCCAAATCCATGCGTTATTAGGTGAAAACGGAGCTGGAAAATCTACGCTTGTAAAAATCATCTATGGGTTACTTCAGCCAGATACCGGTAGTATGACGTTTTCAGATAAGGAATATTCCCCAAAGAGTCCAAAGGATGCAAGAGCCTTAGGCGTTGGTATGGTATTTCAACACTTTTCGTTATTTGAACCTCTGACGGCCTTTGAAAATATAGTAGTGGGATTAGATAAGGAGCTTGGAGAAAAGGAACTCCATGCGAGTGTAATAACGTTATCTGAAAGTTATGGCTTAGAAGTAAATTTATCCTCTTTCATAGGAGATTTATCAGCTGGAGAGCGGCAAAGAGTTGAAATTATCCGTGCTTTGATACAAAAGCCCAAGCTATTGATTATGGACGAACCAACATCGGTTCTCACACCATTTGAATGTGAGAGCTTATTTAAGACTTTGAAAAAATTGGCTAGTGAAGGTACTTCTATTCTTTACATATCACACAAGTTAAAGGAAATTGCCGATTTATGTGACACAGCATCTGTTCTTAGAAAAGGCGCAATAGTTGGCGAGTATGATCCAAAAAAAATGACACCAAGAGAGCTCGGAGAGATAATGGTTGGCCAATCATTATTCGAACCTAAACGTCCAGTGGCAACAAATAAAAGTAACAAAGTTCTTTCGGTTAAAATAAATGAAGTTAAACCTGATACACAGTTTGGAGTGACATTAAAAAATATTGATCTTGCAGTTTATCAGTCCGAAATTCTAGGCATTGGAGGAGTTGCGGGTAATGGACAAGAAGAGCTAATGCAAATTCTCACGGGAGAGAAAAAAGATCGGAATGTTTCTATCAAATATATGGATAATGATATTGAAATGCTCAATCCTCGAGAAAGGCGAGAAATTGGGTTGGCTTTTGCTCCCGAAGAAAGACTTGGACATGCGGCCGTTGGAAATCTCAATTTATTGGATAATAGCCTTATAACAGACCCTAAAAAACGCTTTCAAAAGAAAATGGGTTTTATCGATTTTGGTGAATTAAATGCATATACGAATGAAATAATTGAGAAATTTAACGTAAAGACCACTGGTGTAAGTGCGCTTGCTTCTTCACTGTCTGGTGGTAATCTCCAGAAGTTTGTTGTTGGAAGAGAGATTGGGCAAAAACCTTCCTTATTCATAGTAAACCAACCTACATGGGGTGTAGATGCTCTCTCAGCGGCAAATATAAGACAGGCAATTGTTGATATAGCAAATACAGGTGCTGCTATTATTTTAATAAGCCAAGACTTGGATGAGATCCTTGAAATATCAAATAAGGTTGCTTTTTTGACAAATGGGAATCTTTCAATACCGACCAACACTATGGATATAAAAACAGACGAAATCGGTGCAATAATGGGTGGTATAAGTGATTAGAGGTATGCTTTATGTTTAAGCTAATTCCGAGAGAAAATGTTTCTCCGGTTCTTTCTTTGCTGGGCCCATTATTTTCCGTTGGGCTCACGATGATAGTTGGAGGAATACTATTTTATTTTCTAGGAGTAGATCCCTTTGCCGCTATAAAAATGATATTTTGGGATCCTTTAATGAGCGAAACATTTTCAACATACTCTATTCCACAAATTTTTATAAAAGGGGCTCCTTTGATTTTGATCGCGCTCGGCCTCTCTGTTGGCTTCAAAGCAAATGTCTGGAATATAGGAGCAGAGGGTCAGTACATTATGGGAGCCATATTTGGTGCATCATTTGCACTTTCTCTTTATCCGTTGGAAAGTATTGTTATTTTTCCTGCAATGATACTAATCGGTGTCATAGGAGGATGTTTATGGTCAATTATTCCAGCTTTTTTGAAAGTCAAGTTTCAAGTCAACGAGATACTAGTTTCTCTAATGCTAGTATATGTAGCGGAGCAAATTCTAGCTCTTGCATCATTGGGATTTTTAAGAAATCCGGATGGTGCTGGTTTTCCTGGTTCTCGTAATTTGAACCAATACACATCAGCCTCAAACGCTGAGATTATTGTGGGAACTGGAATACATCTGGGAGTGCTACTTTCTTTATTGATGGTCATTTTTTTCTACGTGCTATTATTTCGGCACAGCCTGGGGTTCAAAATAAAGCTACTTGGAAATTCCCCAAAAGCGTCAGGTTTTTCTGGCGATAACTCTAACAAGCTCATCTTTCTTTGTTTAACTTTGTCTGGAAGTTTAGCTGGTTTGGCTGGAATTATGGAAGTAGCTGGACCTGCGGGACAGATCAACATTGACTTTAATGTCGGCTACGGATTTACGGCTATAATAGTAGCATTTCTTGGCAGGCTAAACCCTATTGGCATTTTTTTCGCGGGTATAGTCATGGCACTAACTTATGTTGGGGGAGAGCTTACGCAATTCATGCTTAATTTACCAGCTGCCGCAATCCAGGTTTTCCAGGGAATGCTTTTATTTTTCTTGCTCTCATTTGATCTCTTTGTTCATTACAAAATAAAACTCAAAGGAAATAAGTAAATGGATCTTTCGGAAATTAATTTCGCTGTCTTGGTTGCTAGCTTAATCGTGGCCTCAACACCGCTTGTTCTAGCGGCTCTTGGGGAGTTGATTGTTGAAAAATCAGGTGTCTTGAACCTTGGTGTTGAAGGCATGATGATAATAGGTGCGGTTACCGGTTTCATAGTTGGAGTAGAAACTGGGTCTGCCTATATTGGGATGATGGCGGCAGCAATGGCGGGAGCACTTCTTTCTCTACTATTCGCATTTATTATTTTGATAATGCAGGCTAATCAGGTGGCGTCGGGCCTAGCCTTAACTATTTTTGGGCTGGGAATAGCAGCTCTAATGGGTCACCCTTACACTGGTGTAAAATCACCACAAATTTCAACCATTTCAATTCCTTTTATAAGTGAAATCCCAGTACTCGGAACAATGTTTTTCCAACATGATTTGATAGTTTATCTATCGCTAATATCTGTGCTAGTCATTTGGTACTTTCTTAATCGTATGAGAGCAGGACTCATCCTCAGATCAGTAGGGGAAGATCATGATGTAGCACATTCATTAGGTTACAGAGTAGTAACTATCCGGTTTTTGGCTATTACTTTTGGTGGAGCGATGGCCGGAGTTGGAGGAGGATATCTATCACTCGTGAGAGTTCCACAATGGACAGAGGGAATGACGGCTGGGGCAGGCTGGATTGCTCTTGCTCTCGTTGTATTTTCGGGATGGAGACCCTTTCGGTTACTTATAGGAGCCTATATTTTCGGCGGTATAACAATTCTTCAGCTAAACTTGCAAGCAATTGGGGTAAATATAAACATTGCGTTATTATCTATGGCTCCATATCTTGCAACGATATTAGCTTTAGTGGTAATATCAATGAGTAGATTCCGCGGGAATAGGGGAGCTCCGGGATGTTTAGGTAGATCGTTTGTGAAGATAACATAACACTTATTTAAAAATGGAGAGAATATGAGACAATTTATGAAATATTTTTCAGCTTCTTTTTTATTCATATCAATGGTGATTACTTCAAGTATCGCTATTGCGGCGGATTATAAAGTAGGCTTTATATATATTGGTCCTCCAGGGGACCACGGTTGGAATTATCAACATGACGTCGGGAGAAAAGCTGTGGATGAGGCTTTCGGAGATAAAGTAGAAACATTCTTCCAAGAAAATGTTCCAGAAAGTGCTGACGCTGAACGCGTAATGACCCAAATGGCTCTCTCTGGGGCAGATATGATTTTTGCTACGTCTTTTGGTTACATGGAACCCGTGCTAAATGTTGCAAAGAAGTTCCCGAAAGTAAAATTTGAACATGCCACTGGATATATGACTGCCGATAATGTGTCAACTTATAGTGCGAGGTTCTATGAAGGCAGAACAGTGGCAGGACATATTGCAGGAAAGATGACCAAATCCAATACAATTGGATATGTCGCATCATATCCCATTCCTGAGGTTGTTAGAGGGATAAATTCTGCTTATCTTGCCGCAAAGAAAGCTAATCCAAATGTGGAATTTAAAGTTATCTGGATTTTCACATGGTATGACCCTGCTAAAGAGGCTGATGCCGCAAAAACCTTAATTTCCCAGGGTGCAGACGTCATATTACAGCACGTTGATAGTTCTGCTATAATGACCGTCGCTGAAGAAGCGGGTGTGTATGCCTTTGGTCAGGCATCCGATATGAGTGCCTTTGGCCCTAATGCTCATCTGACGGCTATTATAAATGGATGGGCTCCATATTATGTAAAAAAGGTTAAACAGGGTATGGACGGAACTTGGAAGGGTGCTGAGCAAACTTTCGATGGAATTGGAGCGGGCATGGTCATTATTGGACCTCTTTCCGATAAGATTCCAGACAGTGTAAAGAAAGAGGCAATGGAAATCAGAGATGGTATTGCTTCGGGAACACTTCATTCCTTTACAGGTCCAATCAATAAGCAAGATGGTTCGCCATGGCTAAAAGCTGGCGAAACAGCTGACATGGGTACTTTACTAGGCATGAACTTCTATGTTGAAGGTATTGAGGGTGATATCCCGCAATAAGGTAAATTTGATAGTGGAAAAAGGCCCTACCAAGGGCCTTTTTTTTGGAGATTTGGTAAAAAATGAAAATATTTAAAGGAAGAATTTTTTCGTTTTTAAGGAAACCAGAAGATATTAATGATACTGGTAGCTACATCTATCTAGAAAAAGGAGGAGTAACATTTGATGATAAGGGAATTATCATTGAAGTTGACGATTATTCCAAACTTAGTAAGAAATACGAGAATACTGAAACAATAGATTTTGGATCTAAAATAATCTTTCCTGGGTTCATAGATCTACACAATCATTTCCCCCAAACACAGGTAATCGCTTCATATGGAACAAAATTACTTGAATGGCTGAATAAATATACTTTCCCAAACGAAAGCTTATTTGTTGATGATAAGCATTGTGAAAGAGAGTCAAAAATATTTTTAGATTTATTAAATCATAATGGTATTACAACTTCTGTTTCATTTGGATCAGTGCACCCTAATTCAGTAGAATATCTATTTCAGGAAGCGCATAGAAGAAACATGTGTGTTATTGCTGGTAACGTGTTGATGGATAGAAATGCGCCAGATACAGTTCTCGAGAAAGCCGATAAAAGCTATTTAAGTAGCAAAGAGATAATTAGTAAGTGGCATAATGTCAGCCGTTGCAAATATGCAATAACACCTAGATTTGCAATAACCTCCACTCCTGAGTTGATGGAAGTTTCTCAAACCTTATGTGCTGAAAATCAATCATGTTATGTGCAAACGCATTTATCTGAAAATATAGACGAAATTAAAACAACACTGGAACTATTTCCAGATCAAAAAGATTACTTATCTATCTATGACAAATATAAGTTGCTCTCGAACAAAACATTATTAGCTCATTCTATACACTTGGAAATGAACGAGATTGAAAGAATGAAAGAAACAAAGTCTATTGCTGTCCATTGCCCAACATCAAACCTATTTCTTGGAAGTGGGCTATTTAAATTTAAAGAGTTAGAAGAGAAAGGAGTAAGAACCGCAATAGCAACAGATGTAGGAGGCGGTACATCCTTCTCAATGTTAAGAACGCTGGACGAAGCGTACAAAATTCAGCAATTAGGAAACTATAGCCTTAATCCCCTAGCTTCATACTTTTGGTCAACTATGGGTAATGCAGAGTGTCTTGGACTTCAGGATCAAATCGGAACAATCAAGACCGGAAACTGTGCTGACTTGATAGTTTTAAATAGTAAAAGTACTCCTTTAATGAGACATAGAATGGAAAAATGTAAAACGATTGAAGAAGAACTGTTCATCCTTCAGACCTTAGGAGATGATCGAGCAATAGACTCGGTATTTATTGCTGGTAAAAAAATTAAATAACCTTACTGCTGATTTTTCAGCCTTATTTCTGCGATTTTGTGTATCTCCTCTATAGCTGTATCAAACTCAGTTTCAACAGTATTTTGTAGCCTCACCTCAATATTTCTAAATACTTCTTCTTTTTTTAAGCCTGATACAGCGATAATAAAAGGAAATTTGAATTTATTCACGTAGTCTTTGTTTAACCTGCTCAATAGATTATATTCACTTCCAGAAAGATTATCTAGACCAGCTCGGTTTTGTTCTTTCTTTGAATGGGCTGTTAGGTTGTTCTGTTGTCCCTTCTTAATACCTAATTCTGGATGTTCTAAAATTAGTTTCATTTTGGATTGATGATCCATCTTGGTTACGTAGTCCTTCATTAACTTCAATATTTCCAAGGGTGACAAGGTATCCAAACGCTGGTGCTCGTATATTGCAAGCGCTATATGAGGTGAATTTTCATACAAGCTGCCATAATGCCTAATGAATTTTTCTTGCTCCAAAGGTTGCCTTTTCTTTGGTTGTTTTTTGTCTCGTTATAGTTACCATGTAATAACAAAAAAAAAAGAGCTTTTAATAAATGACAGGTCTTACCACACATGTTTTAGATTTGACGCAAGGGAAACCGGCGGATGCACTTGAAATTAGTTTTTATACCACGCAGTCAGACAGGAAAGAATTGATTGCTCATTTTTTAACCAATTCTGATGGAAGATTAAATAAGCCAATATTTGATCAGTCAAATATTCGAGAAGGATGGTATGAAATGGTATTTCATGCTGGAAAATATTTGGTGGCAAAACATAAAATGAAAGAAACGGATTTATTTTTTGATAATATTTCTATCTGCTTTCAAATTAATGACCTAAAGCAACACTATCATGTCCCTCTGTTACTATCTAAGTTCGGCTACAGTACCTATCGAGGCAGTTAAGCATGGATTTTGATTATCTTGAGTGGATTGAATTTATGGTTCGATGGTTTCATGTAATTGCTGGAATTGCATGGATAGGATCTAGCTTTTATTTTATTGCGCTCGACCTAAGTCTAAGAAAATCATCCTCATTGCCTAAAGAGGCACACGGAGAGGCTTGGCAAGTTCATGGAGGTGGTTTTTATAATTTGGTAAAATATCTCGTGGCTCCAAATCATCTACCCGATCACTTAACTTGGTTTAAGTGGGAGGCTTATGCTACATGGATTACCGGTGCAGCGCTATTCATACTCGTCTACTATCTTGGTGCTGAACTATATCTAATTGATTATGAAAAAATTGAATTATCTAAAACCGCTGCTGTTTTAATATCAATAGCAGGTGTTATATTTGGATGGGTGATATACGATCTAATATGCAGATTGCTGGTTGGCAAATCTAATTTAGTATTGTCAATTGTACTATTAATATTTTTTGCATTTTTGTCTTGGGCATCCTATTCATTACTAAGTTCGAGAGGGGCTTTTATGCAGATGGGAGTAACTCTTGGTACGATAATGGTAGCAAATGTTCTGATGGTAATTATTCCAGGTCAGAAAAAAGTTGTAGCACAATTAATCGCCAAGAAGACACCCAGCCCTAAATATGGTATCCGTGCAAAACAAAGATCTCTTCACAACAACTATTTGACCCTTCCTGTAATCTTTATAATGATCGGCAATCATTATCCTACCGCCTATGCTACCTCCTATTCTTGGGTGATAATTGTATTGACCATAATTATAGGAGGCCTTGTTAGACATTTTTTTAATGAGAGACACGCTGGTAACAAGAGCCCGTATTGGGTTGCAATTCCAATTGTAATCCTATCATGGGGTTCTCTGATGTTGTCTGAAGTTGACGAACCTAGTTTGGACCAACTATCGCCAGAAAAGCTAAGCCTAATCGAAAGCTCATTTTCAAAAGAATTCAAAGATAATATTATGGAGGTGACGGCTTATAAATGTTCCACTTGCCATGTTATGGAGCCATCTTGGGAAGGAATGAAAAAACCTCCTAAAGGGGTTTATTTGAGCGAATTCAGTCACTTGATTAATAACTATGAAACTATTTATAAGCAGGTTGCAGCGTCAAGGGCGATGCCACCTGGCAATATTACTTTTTTAGAAGACGAAGAGCGGTTATTGTACGCAAACCTTTTTCATAAGATCGAGAAAATATTAAGAGAAGAGAAGTGAGCAGTATGGAAACGAAACTCAGAGATCTAGAAGGTTACCATGGCGAAATTCCTCACTTTAGCTGGCCAGGGGGTAGAAAGTTGGCGATTCAATTCGTTTTGAACTTAGAAGAAGGTGGTGAAAATTCAATAATCTATGGAGATAAGCATTCCGAGACTTTTCTTTCAGAGATCATAGGTGCCGAGCCATTTTTTGGTCAACGACACATGTCTATGGAAAGTTTATATGAATATGGTACTAGAGCTGGTGCTTGGCGAATTTTAAAACTATTCAGAGAAAGACAAATCCCGATAACAATTTTCGCTGTAGCACAAGCTTTGGAAGAAAATCCAAGAATTGTAGATCAAATTTTGAAAGATAATCATGAGATTTGTTCTCATGGACTAAGATGGATAAACTACAAAGATGTTCCCAGAGCCACTGAAAAAGAGCATATGCAAAAAGCAATAGAGATTCAAAAAAGAATTTGTGGAGAAAGACCTATGGGTTGGTACACAGGTCGTACCTCAGAGAATACAAGGGATTTGGTTTGTGAAGAAGGGGGCTTTCTTTATGACTCAGACGACTATAGTGATGACTTACCATTTTGGTCTAAAATGACAAAAAAGCCGCACCTAATAATACCTTACACTCTTGATACTAATGACATGAGATTTCTAACCCCGCAAGGATTTCATAATGGCCAGCATTTTTTTAATTATCTTAAGGATAGTTTTGACTGTCTATACGAAGAAAGGCATGAAGGTTCTAAGATTATGAACATTGGACTTCATTGTCGTATAATTGGAAAGCCGGGAAGGTTCCCAGCACTAAAAAAGTTTGTTGATTACATTCAGTCATTCAGCGATGTCTGGTTTACAACTAGAATAGGAATTGCGAGGCATTGGAGAAAGGTGCTACCACATGAAAAATGAAGACAAATTAATAGTATCAAAGAAGGTTAATTTGGCATCACCGAAAGCAGGGGCAAAAATCATTGATGTGTCTGACGACTTTTTTGCAAAATGTGATCGAATGTTAAATGACACTGATCCCATTTTCATTGACGATAAATATGATGATCATGGAAAATGGATGGATGGTTGGGAAAGCCGTAGAAAAAGAGTAGAAGGAAACGACTGGGCTATAATTGGCTTAGGAGGCAGATGTTCTATAGAGGATGTAATAATTGATACTAGTCATTTTACTGGAAACTATCCGCCAGCTGCCTCGCTAGATTTCTCATCTAACCATAGTTATGAAGCAGGATCTTTGGACTGGCACACACTTCTTGAAAAACAGATTTTGAAAGGAGATCACATAAATGAATTTAAGCTCCTAAAAAATAAAAATGTAACCTATGTAAGATTAAATATTTTCCCAGATGGAGGTGTAGCGCGGCTTAGACTTTTTGGAGATCTTATTCCCTTTTCTCAGGATCTATCTAAAGATTTAGAATTATCTGCTCTAAAAAATGGAGGCAAAATCATTGGGTATAATAACGCACACTATGGCAATGTAAATGCTCTCCTGTCTGAAGGTAGAGGAACTACAATGGGTGACGGGTGGGAGACTCGGCGTAGGCGTGTCCCTGGAAATGATTTTATAATCATTGAGTTAGGAACACCTGGGCTGATTTCGAATGTAGAAATAGATACCTGTCACTTCAAGGGTAATTTTCCAGATAGAGCTTCAATTCAAACAATTGATTTAAAAAATGAAAAAGACAAAAAAAAAGCATTTGAAGCTTCTAGTAACTGGGAATTTTTTCTAGATGAGAAAAAATGCAAACCAGACTTTATTCATAACTTTGGAAAAAATGATTTCTTACACGAAAAAACGGTCTCCCACGTGAGATTAAACATCTATCCTGATGGGGGAGTTTCGAGATTTCGAATTTTTGGTCAACCAGTAAGCTAAAATGCATTTATATTTAGAAAAGCTGACCGTAAGCCAGAAATTATTCGAACCTTTTGGCGATGTAATTTCAAAAGGGATGGAAAATAATAAATTTCTGATAAATCAGGGATATTGTGAGAGGTTTGATGAGGTAGCTACGGTACGAGTGCTGGACAAAAAAGCCAATCCAATCATTTCAATATTTTCTGCTACTCCTAGAAAAAGACCGGTAAAAATTGATTATCTGGAGATGCATCCTCTGGCATCTCAAGCATTTATGCCAATACAAAAAATAGATTGGCAAGTAGTCGTGGCAAATGATAATGACGGATCCCCAGATCTTTCTTCAATCAAGTATTTCGAAGTGCCAGGTAATGTAGGTATAAATTACAATCCAAAAGTTTGGCATTTTCCACTGCTCGTTAATACAGCTCAAGATTTTTTGGTTATCGATAGATCATCAGCATTGGATGCAGGCAAAGAAAATTTGAGAGAGTTTTTTTTTCAAAGCAATGATAATGAGATTTACATAGAGTGATCATTATGCACCGCAGCTAAAATTTTTGAAGGTGTTGCGGGAGCATTTAATAAATCTGCATTTGATGTTTCGCTAGCCATTGAGACGGCATTTTTCAAAGCCAAAAAGTGAGAAATGGATAGTAATAAAGGGGGCTCACCGACAGCTTTAGATCTAAATATTGTCTTCTCTTCATTAGGAGTATTCTCTAATAGCTTAATATTAAATTCAGGTGGTACATCTCGGCTTCCAGGTATTTTATACGTTGAGGGGCCAAGAGTTAAAAGTTTGCCTTCTGGATTAAAATATAGTTCTTCACACGTTAGCCATCCTATACCCTGGATGAAACCTCCTTCTATCTGCCCTCTATCAATTAGGGGGTTGAGAGAGCTCCCACAGTCTTGAATGATGTCTGCCCTGAGTATTCGACTTTCTCCTGTATCAATATCTATAATTGCTTCTGATACTGCCGCTCCCCACGTGAAATAAAAATAGGGGCTTCCCTTAAATTTTTCCTGATCCCATGAGATTTTTGGTGTTTTATAAAAGCCCGTTGATGAAAGAGATATTCTGTTTTCCCAGCAGGAAAATGCTAATTCCCTAAAAGTCATGCTCTTATTTCCGCTTAGTATCAGACCGTTCTTGAATTCAATAGAAGAGGGTGGCTTTTTAAAAACTTTGCTCGCGTGTTTAAGCATTCTTTGTTTGATAACAGTAGCTGCTTTCCACGCAGCCATACCATTAATATCGGAGCCAGACGATGCAGCTGTAGCTGAGGTGTTTGGGACCTCATCGGTATTGGTCCCAGCAATATGTACATAGTCTAAAGGAATGTTGAAACATTCTGAGACGACCTGAGCCACTTTGGTAAATAAGCCTTGTCCCATCTCTGTTCCGCCATGATTTAGTCTCACCGAACCATCTGTGTATACATGGACTAAAGCTCCTGCTTGATTTAAGGATACTTTGTTAAAAGATATCCCAAACTTGGCAGGCATGAAGGCAATTCCTTTTCTGTAAGGCTGATTTTTATTAATTTGCGACGTGTTAAACCTTTCTACAAGCAGCTTTCTTTTTTCTAGACCTGCGAAAGTTTCCATCTCATTAATTATTTTTTCAATTTTAATATTTTTAACTATTTGCCCATAGGGTGTTTTAATTCCATTTTTAGCGGAATAATAATTTTCATGTCTAAGTGCATCTAAATCGATTCCGAGAAATCGAGAAACTCTTTCAAGAATAGTCTCAATTGCAAGCATTCCTTGAGGGCCACCAAAGCCTCTAAACGCTGTGTTAGATACGGTGTTTGTTTTACATATATAGCCTCGTGCGGTAAAATCTTTAAAAGAGTAACAATTATCTAAATGGGTCAATGCCCTCGACATTACAGGAGCTGACAGATCGCAGACATTACCTGCATTGCTAAGCAATGTTATATCTAATCCCTTAATTTTTCCTTTTTTGTTAAAACCTACGGAGTATTTCACTTCAAAGTCATGACGTTTCCCGGATGATGCCATGTCATCTTTTCGATTAAGACGGAGCTTGACAGGCTTATCCAAAATGTATGCTCCTAGAGCTGCTATGGCGGCGTATATTGTTGACTGGCTTTCTTTACCTCCAAAGCCACCGCCAAGTCTCCTGACCTTACTAGAGATCTTGGCCGCTGCAATATTTAAAACGTTCGATACACCATGCTGGACTTCAGTTGGGTGTTGCGTGCTTGACCAGATTGTGAACTCAGAGTTTTCATGTGGAATGGCAAGAGCAATATGTGTCTCCAAATAAAAGTGATCTTGACCTCCCATAGAAAATGAACCCTTAAGCTTATGGCGTGCCTGCTTAATCTGTTCGTTTGCCTTACCCCTCTCAAAGTGAATTGGTTTTAAAAAGAAGTTTTTTTTCTTGAATGCTAAGTCCAAGTCTAATATCGGTGTTTTATCTTTTTTATAAACAATCTTCACTTCATTTACGGCTGCCCTTGCTCTTTCCATTGATGACGCAACAATGAGCCCGATAGGTTGGCCTACATAAGTCACTTCTTTTTCTGCAAAGATGGGCTCATCTGCAAAAATAGGCGCTATATCATTCCTACCAGGTATGTCTTTTGCTGTAATAACTGTAATGCTTGGATCAAATTTTTTTGCTTTTTCGGTATCAATAGAAATTATTATACCAGATGGTATTTCTGAAAGGATAAGAGCTCCATGCAAAGTATTTTCTGACAAAGGAATATCATCTATGTACTCGGCTCTTCCCGTAAGTTGTCTAAAAGACGAGTCTTGGTAGTACGACTTTCCAACTGAAATATTATTTTTGTTATCTAACGCCATCAAATACTCATTATCGAATGTTGTTGCTCACCACTTATGGCGGATCTTTGCATTTTTTTTATCAATCCAACCATTGCAGCCGATCGATATTTTGCTGTCCCTCTTAGATCGCTTATTGGAGAAATATCATGATTTAAAGCAGTTATGAGAGAGTTTTGGTTAAAGCGTAGATTACTATCCTTCAATAACTTACTCGTTTTATCTAATAACAAAGGCGTGGGTCCTACGCCCCCTGCAGATAAAATAATATGTTCTATAGTGTGGTTTTTATCCATCTTTAATTTGGCTGCCAGCGATAAAGTTGATATATCTTGATCATACCTTTTTGATAGCTTCCAAGAAAAAATTGAATCTTCCTTTTTTGTTTTTGGTACCTTAACCTTGTATATAAGCTCATTGCGTTTTAGAGCATTTTTTCTATATCCCTTAAAAAAATCTTTAATCGGAATAGTTCTTTCTCCTTTTGGACCAAGTAGAGACAATTCAGCCTCCAATACGAAAAATAGGGGAGCTAGGTCACCAATAGGGCTCGATGTCCCAAGATTCCCTCCAACTGTTGCGGCTGTTCTAATCTGTGGAGAACCAAACCTAATAATTGTATCCAGAAAGGGGGAGAAGAATTCACGGCATAACTCTTCGAATTTAGATAGTGTAACACAAGCTCCTATTTCAAATGATGAAGTCTTGGTCTTAATTGTAGACATTTCTTTAATATTATTCAGAAATAATATTTTCTGTTCTTTAAAATTGGAGTCTTCCGCTTCAAGGTTCCAGTCTGTACCTCCAGACAAAACAGTATAATTCTTTTCCTTTGATATAAATTCAATTAGTTCTTTTTTAGAGTCTGGGTAAATGTAAGTTGTCTTTCCAAAAATTGCGGTCTTTAATTTTAAGCCTTTACTATTTATGGGCATTGGAAACTTTATTTTTTCTTTGAGAGATTGGATTCCGTTCACTATTGGTCTATACCCTGTACAGCGACATAAGTTTCCAGATAGAGAGTCATGGATAACGCTCTCAGAAGGGCTTTTATGTTTTTCTTTTAATGCAAGCGCTGCCATTACAAAGCCAGGTGTGCAAAACCCACATTGCGACGCCGCCTCGGAGTTTAGTGCTTGAATTAAAGGTTTAGCAGAGCTTAATTTGCTAGCACCTTCAATTGTTACTATATTTTTATCAATTATTTGTCCCACCTTTAAAATACAAGAGTTTACTGGTGCTAAGGATCCTTTTTCATCAAAAATCAATACAGAGCATGCACCACAGTCTCCCTCTGAGCACCCCTCTTTTGTTCCAGTAAATTTACAATTATGTCTCAAAAAGTTTAGCAAGCTTATATTGCTGTCGATATTACGTGCGTAAACTTTCTCAAAATTTACATAAAAGCTAGGCTCTGATTGTTTATTTTTCTTTTCCATTATTATTATCCAGATCTACTCGAAGTTTTTATCATACATCATTGTGAAACTTAAAATTATTTTAATTTTTTCTGAATCTAAATATGAGTTAAATTTAGGGTTTATTTATTGTAAAATAAAAACAAAGCAATTTATTTTATGGTCATGGGAGTTTAGAGGAAATGCCTAGTTTTGATATTGTCAGTAAATTGGATATGCAGGAAGTTGAGAATGCGATTTTTAATGCTAGTAAAGAGATCAACCAGCGATATGATTTTAAAGGTTCAAAGACCGATATTGAAAGAAATGAGAACTCGTTAACTGTAGAAACAGAAGATGACTTGAAAGCAAAGCAAGTTAACGAACTTTTAATAGGCCATTTTGTTAAAAGAGGTATAGACCCCAAAGCCCTTCAAGTTAAATCAACGGAAAGTGCTTCAGGTAATCGAGTAAGGCAAAACTATGATTTGCTGGAGGGGATTGAACAAGACACATCAAAAAAAATTATTTCTTCTGTCAAGCAGAGTAAGTTAAAAGTGCAGGTAAAAATACAAGGTAATGAGCTTAGGGTTTCAGGGCAAAAGAAAGATAGTCTTCAGGAAGTCATTTCGTTAGCAAAAAAGCTCGATTTACCTCTTCCTTTACAATTTATAAATTTTAGAGATTAGACGTCGTATATATCAGAAAACTTTTCATCTAAATAATTCAAAAAGGGCTCAGGCGTAAATGCCTTTCCTGTGGCTTTTTTGATCAGGTCAGCAGGTTCGTATAGGCTTCCATGCTGATGTATGTTCTCTGTTAACCAAGTAGTTGCTAATGACACGTCACCTTTCTCAAATCCGTCTGCAAGACCAGGAATATCTTTTTGCATCTTTTGAAATAAACAACCGGCATTTAAGTTACCCAAAGTGTAGGTTGGAAAATACCCAAATGCACCGATTGACCAATGAACGTCCTGGAGAATTCCATCAGAGGCTTTTTCAACGTCACGGTCAAAATATTCCTTGAATTTTGCATTCCAGGCCTCGGGCAAATCCGGAACTTCCAAATTTTTTCCAATTACCTCTACTTCGAGCTCAAAGCGAAGCATAATATGTAGATTGTAGTGAATTTCGTCTGCTTCAGTCCTAATAAAACCGGTTTCAACCTTATTAACCAAACGGTAGAATTCTTCCTCATCTCTAATACCAAATTCTCCAAAATAGCTTTTCATTTTCTTAAACAGCCACCTAGTAAATTGCCTAGATCTTCCTATTTGGTTCTCAAATATCCTAGACTGACTTTCGTGAATGCCTAAAGATACGCCAGAACCGAGAGGCGAGTGTAAAAAGTCTGAAGACACGTTTTGTTCATAGCAAGCGTGCCCCACTTCATGAATAGTACTGAATAAACAGTTAAATGGGTCCTTATTATCCACCCGGGTAGTAATTCGTACATCATCCCCACCACCTGAACAAAAAGGATGCGCCACAATATCAATCCTTCCTCTATCAAAGTCGTAGAAGAATGTCTCTGCTATTTCATGGGCGAGTTTTAATTGTTTTTCAGTATTGAAGTCACCTTCTAATACGGGTTTGGAAAGTTTAGCTTCACTTATTCTCTGCCGCAAATCTAAAAGTCTTGGCTTCATTTCTTCAAAAATACTGGAGGTCTCTTTTTTTGTCATTCCAAATTCGTAGTCATTTATTAACCCATCGTATAAATTTCCAGTAGGAGATAAAAGGGATGCCTCTTCTCTCTTTAAATCAATTACCTTCTTTAAGTGAGGTGAAAACTCAGAAAAATCGTTATTTTGTCTAGCTTTTTGCCAGGCCATTTGAGCTAAGGATGTGGTTGCAGCCAAATCCGATGCGAGTTTGCTTGGTATAGCCTCTGCTCTGTCAAAGGCTCTCTTTATTAGTGTATAAGCTCTTTTTTGAAAGGGTGTTTTAGGTTCGGCTTCTTCCAATAGCTTTTTGACTATCGGATTTTTCTTTCTATCGTGAATAACTTCCTCGAGTGCACCCATCTCCATCGCCCGAGAATTGCCACTCTTAGATGGCATCATTGTCTCCTGATCCCAGGCATTTCTACCAGCTACGGATTGAAGTAAACCGGTCGTTTTATTATAACTGATCAGCTGATCAATAGCGTTCATAAAGCTCTATTTTCTGATGAGATGGTTATTTTTTAAAAAGCTAGCTGATCGACATTGCTGACCAATATAAATAGAGGATGCTTAATAAGCTTGCAACCCAACCTGCAGATCTTAAGCCAATAATATTCAAACCATATGCAATCACATAAACGAGACGAGCCCAAAAGAAAACTTGAATGGCTAGCGTAGTATTTGCACTACTTGTTTCGGTCATTGTAAGTGCTAGGATTGCTGGAACTATCATCGCGAGTGCTATCACACAATTTAGAATAGCGCGCTCTAGTCGTCCGGTCATACCTGAAAAATTTACGCCTTCTCGACTACTAAACACGGGCATAATTCCAACGTTTGCCAAGCTGGTAAGTTGTTGGACAAGGGTAGTTGCTATGATTAGAAGTCCATATAGACAGATATAGTGCAGTTCGACGCTCATTTTTCATACCTCTTTTTTTTATATTACATAGTTAAAAATAGTTTATTATGAAACTGTTTCAACAACAAAAAATGCACGATGGATGAAATTCAATTGAGAAATCTTTATGGTCCTGCTACTGAGAAAGCATCTGCGAAGATAATGAAAAGCTTGGATCCACATAGTGTCAGTTTCATAAATGCATCAAATTTTTTGGTCATGGGGACTTTTGACGGTGTCGATATTGATCTCTCACCCAAGGGTGATCCAAAAGGTTTTGTTAAAGTTATATCCAATGATCGCATCGAAATAGCTGACAGACCTGGAAATAATAGGATTGACGGGCTTCTAAATATTTCTAAAAACGCAACTGTATCCCTTATATTTTTCATTCCAAAGGTGACAGAAACACTTAGAGTTCAAGGGAAAGCCACGATATCAAACGACCCAAAAGTACTCGAAAAACATAAATTAAAATCCAATTTGCCAAAGACAGTTACAGTCATTAAACCAACAAAAGTATTTCTGCATTGCGGCAAAGCGCTACTTCGATCAAGTCTATGGAAGCCTGAAAGCTGGCCTGATACAAGACCCATACCCACGCTTTATGAAATGATTGAAGATCAGACAGGATTAAATTGTGAAATAAAAAAAGAAACTGACATTATAGAAATGTACGAACGTGATCTTTACGAAAATAGATAATGAATGCAACTTTTATGAATTATTTTATAAAAACAAAATGTGGACTAGAAAAGTACGATTTGCTCAAATCACGAAAAGGCGTCTACGCAAAAATTAGATTTTATTGGTTCGTCCTCTTCGCATCAATAAGAGACTTAGGCCACAAAAAAAGGATTTAAAAAAAACTTAAGTTAAAGCTGAGTAATCTCCCGTAACCTTTGCACTAATAAGAGCTAATTTTTCACTTCCCCAAAATATTTCTTCTTCAAAGACAAAAGTTGGCACCCCAAATATTCCCATAGATAGTGCGGTATCCATTAGAGAGGTCACACAGTTTTGATTGTTGCTCTTCCAAGATATGAAATCAGTGCTATCAAGTTGAAATTTGTCGATTAAATTTAAAAGCACCTTTTCATTTTCTATGTCTAGTTCTCTCTTCCAAAACAATTGAAAAGACTCGCGCAAAAAAGGCAACAAAGTTTTTTCCGATTTTTCTTTGACCCATAAATGAGCCATAGAAAATAATGAGCTATCCCAAATTTTTTGAGTACCTAAAATTGTTTTCCCTTGTAGATTAGCCATCCTTCTGCAATCCATGTAGGAATATTTAACTCTGCGCCACTGATGTGCTGTTCTATTTGAAGAGATTATCGTCCCTTCGTTATTGACCGTCGCACTTCCTAAATAGTCAGCAATATCCAGAGTGTATGGCAATAGATTCCACTGTAATCCCAGTTGATCAAACACTTTAATTGCAGGATCTAAAGCCAAGTAGGCGTAGGGACTTTTTATTTCGATGTAAAAGTCAATTGAATTATCAGACATAAGTAACTCAACCTAAATGACTTTTTGGCGACACCATTTAGATTTATTAAAAGCTATAAACCGCTTAATCGGTCTTAGCGTATGTTTGTGCTGCGGTTGAGTTAAATTCGAACGCTACTACTTCTTCGTCACCGACTACCCAACCATTATGACCGGGTTCAATAACATAAACGTCACCAGGCCCAAAAACCTGTTCTGTGCCGTTGTTATGCTTGGCAGCCATTTGACCAGAAATCACTGTTCCAACGTGTTTTGCTTGACAGCTTTCTCCTCCAACCATTGGTTTGACACATGTTTCCCAACTCCAGCCTGGCTGAAGAACGAGCTTTGCAGCTGCTATTCCCCCTAGGTCACAGACAGATACCTTTGCCTTGTCAGGTGCTCTCACCTCATCTGGATTATCAAATGATTTTTTCATTACTGTACTCATCTTTGCTCTTTTTTTAGTTCAAATGTAAAACTAATAGAAATTATTCTCAAATTGAAGTATAACTATTACCCTTGAAAATAACCAAATACTTTTTATCTCAAAAAGGGGAGAGATAGATGAATAATACTGCCACGGAAAACTTCACGAGCGAAATAACGCCAGCCTTTCAGTTTGGTCTCCCCTATATTTTTGCACCGTTAATGGTGATCTCGTGGATATTCGGGGGGTGGACAATACTTCTTGTGCCTATATTTGGGTACGTTGTGATTACATTTTTTGATGCTTTAATAGGAAAGAAGCTAATTAAGCCTACCGAGAGTAGTGGTGGATCGGAGGACCGTTATAAATATGTTCTTTATGGTTGGGTTCCCGTACAGTTCTTTTTGATCTTTGGCAGTTTATTTACAATATTTATGTTTGACCATCTCAGCGGTACGGAAGCATTTTTTCTTATGATAGTTCAAGGAATAATATCAGGAGCAGTTGGGATTGTATTTGCACATGAGCTTATGCATCAAAAAGCAAGGATTGAGAGATTTTTATCAGATCTTTTAATGGGGATGTCGTTGTATGGTCATTTTAGAACGGAACATGTTCTCGTTCATCACCGGCACGTTGGAACACGCAATGATGCGGTCACTGCAAGATATGGTGAAAACTTTTATAAATTTTTTATCCGTGTTATTCCCGAATGTTTTTTGTCTTCTTGGAACACAGAAAAAGAGCTATTGCAGAAGAAAAACTTGCCTTTCTGGGATTTTCAAAATCCCTTTTTTATTTATTTTGGGCTCATGCTTTTCTTTCTATTACTAGCTATCCTAATCGGTGGAATACTCGGTGCTGTATGTTTTTTTATACAAGCTTTAGTTGCGGTACTACATTTGGAGGTCGTAAATTACATTGAGCATTACGGTCTTGTTAGACAGAAGTTAGACAATGGAAAGTTTGAGCCTACTCGCCCGCATCATAGCTGGAATGCTAACGACCACGCGAGTAATCTTCTGCTAATTAATCTTCAAAAGCACTCTGATCACCACGCGAGACCAAACAAGAAATATCAACATCTCCAATCATATGATGCAGGCGACGCGCCTCAGTTACCTTTTGGCTATCCTTTGATGGTGCTTATGAGTTTAATCCCACAATTTTGGATGAAAGTTATGAATCCAAAAGTCTTGGAGTGGAGAAAACGGTTTTATCCAGAAATACAGGAGTGGTCATAGAGCCTGTAATCAGGTTCCTGGAGGAGAGTAGGCACTAGCAACACTCTTCGCCGTCTTGAGAGCGCTATCTATATCAATCTCGCTGAGCGTTACGAGATCTTTGATTGCACCGCTAGCATTAACGGCAATGGCCGCGCCTAAGGCAATATCTTCAGATGGAACTTCGAAGGTGACTACGATATCGTATTGACCACGAGTGAACATCATATCTGTAAGTGTTGCGCCTGCGCTAGTCACAACAGCTTCCATTACTTTTCTTCTTTCAGCATAACTGCTTCCAATCATACCCTTCCATGCTGACTCATTATATTTTGCTAAGGCTATTACTTTCATTTTTATCTCCTACATTATTTTCACTTCTATTATACCACTTATACATTAATATTTTAATAACTATTCACAGTTCCCAATTAATAAAGGAAAGACCATTGTCATCTAAATATTCGTTTGTTTTTGAAAATGGTTTTGAATCAAAAAATCCATTTGCAGCTGAATATGGTGAAGGGTGAGCACTTTTTATAATTAGATTTGCATCCCCGTTTAAAAAGGCTCCTTTTTCCTGGGCCTTTTTTCCCCATAAAATATACACCAAATTTGTTTTTTCTTCATTTAATAAAGAAATTACTTTGTCAGTAAAGATTTCCCAGCCCTTATTCTGATGGGATGCTGGTTTACTCTTTTCAACGGTCAATACAGTATTTAACAGCAAAACACCTTCTTTCGCCCACTTTTCAAGGCTTCCTGACTTAGGTCGGGCTAAGCCGATATCTGATTTTAACTCTTTGAAGATATTTTCTAGAGATGGGGGCGGTTGAACACCATCTTTTACGGAGAAACTTAGACCGTGTGCTTGTCCCCTCCCATGGTAGGGGTCTTGGCCTAAAATTACGACCTTTACCTTTTCAAATGGAGTAAAGTTAAACGCCGAAAAGATTTCTGATCCTATTGGAAAAATTTCCTTTCCCACCTTTTTTTCCGTCTTCAAGAAATCACTTAACTGTCGCATGTAAGGTTTTTTGAACTCATCAATCAGCCGCTTTCTCCAGCTTTCTTCAATATTGATAGTAGACAATTTATGTTCCTTACTAAAACTGAGATGCAATTATTAATGTTATAGTTTAGTATAAAAAAAGGTCACAGGGATACCTTATTTTAATGATTGAAAAAGAGCTTTCCGAAAGAATAAACAGTGAAGTTGATAAACTTTTTGATGATCAAATAAGGTTCACTCAAAAATTAACTAGATTTCCTTCTTTACGTGGCCAAGAGCATACAGCTCAAGATTTTCTCTTTGATGAATTGACAAAGCGAGATTATGCACTTGATAGGTGGACGGTGAATGTGGAAGACATTAAAGATCACCCAGGATTTTCACCAGTAAAGGTAGATTATTCAAATGCAATAAATATAGTTGGCACCCATAGACCTCAAAAAGAGATCGGCAGATCTCTTATACTTAATGGGCATATTGATGTGGTTCCAGAGGGACCTTATGAAATGTGGTCACGCAACCCCTTTGATCCAGCGATTGAAGGCGATTGGATGTACGGTAGGGGAGGTGCAGATATGAAAGCGGGCATCGTTGCAAACATATTTGCTATGGATGCCATAAGAAACCTAGGTTACCAACCGGCTGCACGTGTTCATATTCAGTCGGTAGTAGAGGAAGAATGTACAGGAAATGGTGCGCTAGCATGTTTGGTAAGAGGATATAATGCTGAAGCTGCAATCATTCCAGAACCGGTAGATGATAAATTAGTTAGAGGAAATGTTGGTGTTTTATGGTTTAAGGTAAGTGTAAAAGGTTTGCCTGTGCATGTAAGAGAAGCAGGATCTGGTCAAAATGCAATTGAAGCATGCTTTCCAATAATAAAAGCATTAAGAAAACTTGAGGAGGCGTGGAATGCAGAAAAGACAAATTTTAAATATTATGAAGATACTGAACACCCTATAAATTTTAATGTCGGTAAAATTAAGGGAGGTGACTGGGCCTCCTCTGTCCCATCTTGGTGTGAGTTTGACTGTCGGATTGCAATTTTTCCTGATTGGGACCCAAAGGAGAAATCATTAGAAATAGAAAAATGCATTAGAGAAGCTTCATTGAATGATGCCTTTCTCTCAAATAATCCTCCTCAAATTGAGTGGAATGGATTTTTTGCAAAAGGCTATGTTTTAGAAGAGGGTACGGATGCTGAGAAAGTATTAGGTGAGGCACATTTTCTTGCTTACGAAGGAGATATGAAGAGCTTTATTAGTCCTGCATACCTGGATGCAAGGGTGTTTATGGTATATGGGGATTGCCCCTGCCTAGTATATGGGCCATATTCAGAAAACATTCATGGTTTCGATGAAAGAGTAAGCTTGAGTTCCGTTAGGAAAATTACAAAGACAATAGCTTTATTCATAGCCGATTGGTGTAAACTGGAAAAGATTTAGTTTTAAAAAATCTTTAAACTCCAAACTACTAATCTGGCATCATCCCCGTCGGCACAGCTTTACCTTTAAGAATGAGCTTTGGCTCTTCTTTAATTCCAACTAGTTCGGGCCGGCTATTTAGATATTCGGATACGCCACTAAGATTTTCTGTTGCATTAAAAAAGCTCACTATTTTGGGCCAATCATCGAAGATAGTGGGCTCAAGAACTCGAATCATTGATAATTGATGGTATACCCCGAAATCACAGTATGAAGGATTCTCTCCCAGAAAAAATGGACCTCTTTTGTCGCTTTCTAAATATTTATTGAAATAAAATATCTTTGGCTCAAAACCGGATAAAATTGTCTTCTTGAGAGCTTCATATTCCTCTCCCGTCTTAAAGTTTATTGTCGCGTTGAGGGGTTGGAATAGCTCTTGGCTTGACTCAAATATAGCGTCAGCTATTGCTCGGTCTTTCTCATTCGCAGGAAGGGTATTCGCTAGTTTAGCTGTATATCGCATTATTGAGCCACTTTGCCAAATTGTGGTTTGGTTATCTATAATAAGAACAGGTAGCTGACCAAACCCAATTTCTTTTTTCATTTCCGGCCAAGATTTCTCAAAATATTCCCACGCCATATGATAGGTATAGGGAACGTTTCCGTAGCATAATTGCATTTGTATAGATTCTGTAAACGCGCGCATTTTAAAATACACGAGATCCAGTTTCGGGAAAGATTTCTCCATGGGGTGTCTCCTAATTTTAAGTTCAGCCAAAACAACGAACGAAGCTGTTGCGTTACTAATAAAGTTAATTTATTCATTAAGACTATATCATAAATTATTTAAGGGTCGGCCCTATTTGTTAATAACAATTATCCTTTCAGCCGTTGAGGCTATACTTCTTTTTTTTGGAATATTTTCTCCTTTTGCAAGGATACAGGAATTCTGGATTTTTAAGGAAGAGTTTTCAATTTATAACTTAATAATTGCTCTATTTGACCAACAAAATTTTCTGCTTGGTGGAACGATTTTAGCTTTTGGTATTTTGATCCCTTTTATGAGGCTTTGTACGAATTTCGTACCAATTACTAGACTGAAAAATTTAAATTTACATAAATTTGCTATGGTTGACGTATTCCTAATAAGCTTTCTTCTCTTTTCCTCTCAATTGTCCTATTTCTTTGAGGTCAGTCTACTGAAAGGGTTTTATTTTTTGTTTGCAGCACTGGTTGTAAGTTATGTAAATCACTGGACTATGAAGAGTATGAAATAATGTCAGAAAATGAATTACTTATTGAAAGAGAAAAGTTACTTGGTCGATTGGTAGAAATAAACTGGTATTTTATGGCAAAAAAATATTTAACAACCATTGCCAAAAGAAAAAAATTTTTAACCATTTTGGAGAAACAAATCACCCAAGAAGCAAGTGCTTCAAATGTCATTTTTGTAGAAGAGGATGGAGATGTGTATATTTGCATGATATTCAGGGCTAAAAGTATCGTTAAAAAAGTGGTAATCGATGTCTTGGATGAAAACCGAAAACCCGTTCAGCCAAATTTGCAAGCAGGAAATGTCTACATTTATGGAGCTTCTGGAACTATCTTTCAACCAAAAGTTAAAAATGGTCATCCAGATATTATTGATAGTGAAAAATATGGTGATTTTGATGCTTAGTATAATATAAATACTATCTTATTGACATATTCACATTAACGGGCGATTTTTAGTGCCTTTTTGCCTAAATGAATTGTTACAGGTAATTCCCCTAAGTATTCTCCATCTCCAGAGACAATCCAGCTCCACTTATCTGAGGTGAGACTTTCTATTTTTACGCTCCGAACGCGAGTATTTGTCACTGCATGATGGAATATATGCCTTCCAGAGAAGACCATAATTAATAATTTTACGGCTTGAAGTCGACTAAGTTTCTTTGCAAACAATAAGTTTAATTTGTCTCGGAACTTTTTTGCATCGGGAGCAATATACATCCCACCGCCGGTATATTCTGACGCAGCCCCTGCTAATATAAGGTTGTTCATCTCCATTTTTTGGGACTCAGTGGTAACAACATATTTATGTGTTTTTAAGTTAATGAAGCTTATTAATGCAGCAGATGCATATAATAGTGCCCCTTTAAGAACAGGAATCTGTGAAGCACGAAATGAAGCCTCACTTAATAATCCAACCCCAGCATTCGTAAGCGAGATCCGGTTATTATCCGAAAAGACAACGTTTAAATATCTAACTGACTTAAAGTTGCGACCCCTTATAGCATCAATAGCCTTTTCCAGTGTATTGAGATCAAGAGATCTAGCAAAGTCGTTACCTCTTCCAAACGGAAGAAGGGCGATATTACAAGCGTAATCTATTGCTTTTTGGGCAATTGTATTAATAAAGCCATCACCTCCACAGGCCACGACTAAATATTTCTTCAACATAAACTCCTGAGCCTTTTTGCCAGCATCTTCTAAGGACTGTGAAAAAACTATTTCTGGTTTGGTACTGGGATCTATATTTTCAATTATGCGGATTTTTTTTGTCTTAGATAGCTTTCCTGATTTCGGATTCACTATGTAAACAATATTTTCTTTCATGAGCTCTCAGAAGTATCACTATAATTGTTTCAGTGTAGAGTTTAAACAGAGCGGACGTAAACAACAAATAATTATACAAACCGCATTTTGTACTTTACTAGTAGTTAAACTAACCACCAAAATTATAATGATTAAGTTACTAAATAAGCGATGGAATGGAATAGCAATTGTATTATTGTCGTCATTCTTTTTTGCCTTCGTTCCGACGTCGGCAAAAATTGCTTTGGATAGTGGCGTATCTCTAATGGTCTTGCTAATGTCCAGATGTCTTATAGGATTGATAATTCTAGCTCCTTTAACATATGGTCTGCGGGAACCTATTTTTGTAGATAGAAAAAAAGTTCCTATATTGATATTTGTCAGTATTATTTCAGTTTGTTTAATCGCATCAACATACTACGCTATCGGTTACATTAGCATCGCTCTTGTCTTAATGATTATTTATCTGTTTCCCATCGGGGTAGCCCTTATTACAACAATTAAAGGAGAAGAACATTTATCACGCACTCAATGGTTTAGTATTATAGGTGTTCTATTAGGTCTTGGCATCCTAATTTTAGATGAACCATCAGGGACAAGTCTCTACGGTATATTTATCAGTATTATAGGTCTCTTATTATTTATCGCATTTATATACTTCACAGGGAAGTTAGTGGATGAGATAGGCTCTGTTACGATAAACTTACAGTTGAGTTTTTTCAGTGTGGTTGCGTTAATAATATATATATTATTGATACCTGTGGATCTTTCGCTTCCTACCAATAACTATGGTTGGCTAGGTATACTAGGTAATGGCATATTTTATGTCTTAAGTTATGTTCTCTTTTTTATTGGCTCGAAGGCTATCGGTATAACAACCGCCTCTGTTTTAGCTTTAACAGAACCTCTTTTTGCAACGATTATAGCACTTTTAATTCTTAGCCAGTATTTGTCGTTACAGGAATTCTCTGGTTTTATTGTAACACTTTGTTTTCTGTCTTTATTCTTGATATTTGCACAAAAAAAAGATGGATAAAAAATTATTTTTAATTTAGCCAGAGAGAATTAAGTTATATTGTAATCAACTACTAGAATCCTAATTTACGCACACATTATGGAAATTAGTCTTAAAAAAAATTTAATGATGAAAATGCTCGACCAAGTTCCAAACCTCGGGTGGACATGGAATGCTTTATATGAAGCTGCAAAAACTGCCAAAACAGCAAAAAATTCCAATAAAAAAGAATTACAGACTCTTTTTGACAATAAAATTTCTAATATCATCAGTACATTCAATGATAAATTAGATGAGGATATGTATGTAATATTTAATGCCGAAAACAATAAAGATTTGGGAACCACCGATACTGTAAAGACGCTTATTTTATCAAGGTTAAAAGCATCTGAAAATTACAAAAGTATCATCAAAACGTCTTTGTTTTTTATGGCGCAGCCAAGAAATGCCTATGATGCATTAACCCAAGTAATGAAAACATCTAATAAAATTTGGGAAATAGCAGGCGATACATCAAGTGGAGGAACATTTTACTCAAAAAGACTTATTTTGTCGGGAGTATATTCTTCCACTTTAGCGCACTGGCTTGCAAAGGAGAACCGAACGATTGGAGAGTCGGAGTATTTTTTGGACCGACGACTCGATGACGTCAAAAATATTGGGAAAATTTCTAAACAGTCGGTTGAGGTATTTGAGAAAACTAAACGTGAGCTGGGATCAATTCTTACAAAAAAGTAGAGATGAGACCTAGTTCTCAACCAAAAAATTAAAGTCATGTAGAAAATAAATGAGCGAAAAAATCAGAATATTCTCTTACCTACCAAATCCAAGGGTATGGAAGTCCCTAATCACTGGAAGACTTGGTCGTGTTAAAGTAAAGGTCTTGGGTGATAAACCAAAAAATTTAGTTGATTGGTTATGGGACTTTGATGCCGAGAAGCTAAGTAATTTAGAACTTGATGACATAAAGCACTTTGAAAGACAGGGTAAAAGAGGATTTAAAGGTAGTCTTTACAAAACGGATAGCTTTCTTGAAAAGCATCCCTTTGGTACGGTGCCCGCCGGTTTCAATAACGATGGGTCAATAGGTATCTTTGAGTCGAATAGTATAATGCGCGCAGTGGCTCGTAGTTCAAATGTTACATCACTTTATGGAGATAATGATCCCTATCTACAATCCCGAATAGACAGTTTTCTTGATGCAAATCTCGTCTTTTCAAGAGAATTTCAGGTATATGTTTTAGAATTAAAGTCATTAAATGATCAGTTCTATAACAGGATGAAAGCAGCCTATTCATTCTATATTGGAGGTATAGAAAATGCCCTTTCAACAGGAAAGTTTATCTCTGGATCCTATTTGACGATAGCTGATATCTCTTTTGTCTGTGACGTGGCACAATTTTTGAGAGAACGAGACCGCCGGACCATTATTAACGAACAGGGATATGAGATTATATCAAAAAATTTTGAGAAAGATTTTCCAAAGTCACACAAACACTTGATGAATTTATATAATAAAGATGATTTTCAAAAATTCATGAAAGGCTATCTCGATGGGATCTTGACTTGACAATTTATATAAAGATTAAGTTACTTCCGAATAGACTAGCTTCTCTTTTATAGGCAGGTGAATAAGAGCAGCAAAAACTGCAAGAGCTGCATCAAGAAGCCAAACAGTAGTATAATCTCCTGTAACACTGAAAAAGTATCCTCCAAGATATGCCCCAAGAAAGCCACCAATCTGATGCGAAAAGAGAGCGAAGCCAAAAAGTGTTGCCATGAATTGTGGACCGAACATTTTTCCTACCAACCCAGCAGTTGCCGGAATAACAGAAAAATAGGTTAGCCCTAAGGCGGCAGAAAACAAAATAATGGATATTAGGTCTTTAGGTGATGCAAGAAATAAAAGTACAATTATGCATCGAGCAAAATACGTATAAGCAAGAAAAATTCGCATGCTCCTTTTTGATATATACCAACCAGCAAATATACTTCCTACAATATTGAAAAGACCAATAAGGCCTAACGACCAGCCAGAGACTGTCGGTGGTAACCCACAAACCTGAATGACACCTGGCATATGGGTAGCTATAAAGGCAACATGAAATCCACACACGAAGAAACCTACAACCAAATAAATATAGCTTGGAGTATTAAAGGCAATTCTCAGTGTCTCTGATAAGCTTTTTGTTTGAACACTACTAGGCTGTTTCGTATCTGTCCTTGATCTAAGAGTGAAAGAAAAAGGCAATACCAATAATAAAACTGTGCATAAAAATAAAATACACAAAATCCAACCAAAATTTACAATTATGAAGCCCGCGAGTGGAGCTAAAATTAGTTGCCCTAACGATTGACCAGCGTTTACCAAACCAAATGCCATTCCAACTTTATTTTGGGGAATAAGTCTATTTACGGAGGCAAGCACTACAGGAAGTCCAGCAACACCTAATCCGATAGAAGAAATAACACCTAGTGAAATTGATAAAGTAAATGCCGTAGTGGAATAAGGTATTAAGATAATACCTAAAAGACCCAGTAAAATACCCACAGTTAAAGTTTTACCAGACCCATATTTGTCTGCTATCATTCCAGCAAATGGCGATATAGCGCCTACCACTAGCTGGCCAAGCGCAAATGCGAAACTGATTTGTAGATAATTTAGCGTTTGAGATTGATCAATACCCTCAATTGTAAGTGAGAGTGAGTTTCGGCTCCCAAACATTGCTGCAACTAGACAGGATGCTGCTACAACGATCAGTAAAAAATTTTTATTTTTTTTTTGCTCTTTCGAGACAGCTGGTGACGACATCATAAATTCCTTCTTAAGTTCTCCATTAGAACTAAAAAAACGCGTTGTAAAGGAAAATTAATAATACCTCTAATTTAAGTGATTTTTCTTTAAGCTCATTGTGTTAAGGTAACAAAGTTACTAAAAATGGAGGATATGTGTACCATCAGCTTGACGATGATCGGCCAAAAGACGAATGTGGTGTCTTTGGGATATATGGGCACGATGATGCAGCTGCAATAACGACGCTTGGATTACACGCCCTCCAGCACAGAGGGCAGGAGTCCGCGGGAATTGTTACGTTTGATAAAAACCATTTCCATGCAGAAAGAAGAATAGGCTTAGTAAGTGAACATTTTACGAAACAAAGCGTTATAGATAGGCTTTCTGGAAATACAGCGATTGGCCATGTTCGGTATTCAACTACTGGAGGTACGGTTCTTAGAAATGTGCAACCTCTCTTTGCTGATCTTACAGTTGGAGGCTTTGCAATAGCTCATAATGGAAACCTTACAAATGGCCTCACGTTACGACATGAGTTGAAAAAAGAAGGTGCCATTTTTCAATCGACATCGGACACGGAAACAATCCTTCAACTGGTAGCCCGATCAAAAAAAGGTAATACAATTTCAAGATTTATCGATGCACTTTCTCAGATTGAAGGTGCCTACGCTTTAGTTGCATTAACAAACAAAAAATTAATTGGAGTAAGAGATCCGTTGGGAATTAGGCCGCTGGTGCTTGGTCAATTAGACGGAAACTATATACTGACTTCAGAAACCTGCGCCTTAGACATTATTGGTGCAAAGTTTATTAGAGAGGTGGAAAATGGTGAGATTGTGGTAATTACTGACAATACTATCGAGAGTATTAAACCCTTTCCACAAGTCAAACCAAGGCCATGCATTTTCGAGTATATTTATTTCTCAAGACCCGACAGTATCGTAGGAGGATTAAGTGTATACGAATGTCGGAAAGGCTTTGGTAAAGAACTGGCCAAGGAGTCTTTTATACAGGCTGATATGGTTATTCCTGTCCCAGACAGTGGGGTGCCGGCTGCGATAGGCTATGCAGAACAGTCCGAGATACCTTTTGAAACCGGTATTATTAGAAACCACTATGTTGGTCGAACATTTATCGAGCCCCAGCAGTCTATAAGAGCATTCTCTGTCAAACTCAAGCATAACGCTAATAAGATTTTAGTTGATGGGAAAAAGGTAATATTAGTTGATGATTCACTAGTTAGAGGTACTACATCTATAAAAATTGTTAGAATGATGCGGGATGCAGGAGCCCGTGAGGTACATATGCGTATAGCTGCACCGCCTATAAAGTATCCAGATTATTATGGGATTGACACGCCTGTAAAAGAAAATTTACTAGCGGCAAATAACAAACTAGATGAAATAAGGGATATGTTAGACGTTGATAGTATAGCATACTTATCCATTGATGGCCTATACCGTGCAATGGGTCATAAAGATGGAAGAGATCCCCAAAGCCCAAGTTACACGGATCACTGTTTTACGGGTGATTATCCAACTACCCTAATGGATCAAAGCGGAGAAGAAAATATCAGACAACTATCACTGCTTTTTGAAACTGAAAAAGAATAAGAAAGTTTTTATCTTACAACCGTAAAGGTTGCATCATTTTCTAGACTACTATCTCTCACAACTCGAGTTGGACCTAACTTTGATACGCAAAAATCGATAACTTTTGACGCATTTGCGTAATAAATATTTTGTGACGAAATTTTGCTTGTTTTTGATGTTTGTAAGTTAAAAATCATAGCAGTTTTTGTGTAGGACCAGCATTCAGATAGGCAACTAAATAGATACTGTTCCCATAATGAAACGTTTTTTGTTGTAGCTAGGTTATAAGTACCAGACATAGTTACAAAGTCCTTTTTTGATGATGGTTTGCTATCGATTATGAATCTAAGATTCGCCTCCGAAAACTTACTACGACAATGTTTTATAAACTTTGAATTAATATCAAATCCCTCATAGTTAAACTTAATTCTATTATGGTTTCTATTTAGATAATCTGCGAAGGAACCGTATCCACAACCAATATCAGCAATTTCCAACACAATATGGTTTCTTGAAATTTTTTGAATTTCCTCGAGGATTAGATCAAATCGTTTTTCTTGACGCGCAGTTGAAGCCCAAAAAACTCCTTTAGCTGTAGGCCCAAACTTTTCAAACCTTTTTGAGTATTGAGAATTAATTTCAGTTTCTAATAATGCCCTGCTTTTCATTTTTTAAAACAATCAAATTACAATTCACTTAATCATGTAGTATATTCAAGTCGCCTGAGGAAAATCCTCTGCTACTAATTTAAACATAAAGAGAAGAATAGGAATATTAAAGATGGGCACGAGTATGATGAAAGCTATAACCTATAGTGAATTCGGTATATCGACTGATGTTTTAAAATTAAAAGAACTACCGATTCCAAAAGCAGGTAACGGTGAGGTACAAGTTTCTCTCCAATTCTCTGGTTCCAACCCATCAGATGCAAAGTCAAGAGCGGGGAATCGGCCTGGAGTTACTAAACCACAGTTTGAGCAGATAGTTCCAAACTCCGATGGCTCTGGGGTTATCACTGCTGTTGGAGAGGGCGTTCAGGAAAGTCGAATTGGACAAAGAGTGTGGATTTGGAACGGTCAATGGCAAAGACCAAACGGAACTGCAGCGGAGTATATTACGGTTCCAAGTACTCAAGCTGTCGAAATGCCAGACGACATGTCATTTGAAACAGGAGCCTGTTTAGGAATTCCTGGGCTCACTGCATCTTATTGCACTCTAGGAGATGGGGCCCTAAATGGAAAAACCGTATTTGTATCGGGAGGAGCTGGAGCAGTGGGACATACGTGCATACAGTTGGCCAAATGGTCTGGTGCTAATATAATCGCCTCCGGATCTGAAAATGGGTTCGAACACATTCGGGAAGCGGGTGCAGATCATGTATTTGATTACAGAGATCCTGATTTATCCAAAAAGATTTTAGATATATGTCCGTCAGGAGTTGACCGAGCTATAGAAGTGGAATTTGGGGAGAATGTTAATCTTTTACATAAGATTGTTAGACAAAATGGCGAAATTTCTTTGTATGGTGGTGCTAAGAATATGAATCCGACATTTCCTTTTGGCCCTTATCTGTTTAAAGCGTTGAAAATTAATATAGCATTAATCTATATATTGCCAAAAGATGATAGAGATCGAGCAATAAAAGCTTTGCACGATGCGCATTCCGATGGCGCACTAAAGATGGCAATAGGCCACGTCTTTGATTTTAATGATTTTGCACAGTCTCATGACGCTACATTGACACCTGGTAGAAAAGGCAGTGTGTTAGTTAAGATCTAGAAGCATTAGTAAAAAAATATTTTTGAGGTAATAGGGATATGCTTTTTACCCCATTACCTCATTGAGCTAGTCTGATGAAGATTTCATCTTAGGACCCCAAATGCCCAGTAGAATGATTGCCAAAATAATTAAGGAAAATATAACATTACCCACGTCCGCGAATAAGTTGTGAGTTGGAAAATCTGTTGCACTTATACCAGACTGCGCAAGCCAATTAGCTGAGCCCTGAGTAATTTCAACACCCGAGTCCCTTAATTCAGCGAGCCTTGCTGCCGTACCTTGAAAAATATCTACTCGCCATGCGCCCATATCTAAATTGAAATAGACCACACCCAAACCGAAAAGAGTCGCAAGTCCCTTCATTGCTATTCCTGCACCCATTTCATTAGTTACTCTAGCAAGCCTGAACGCTATAAACACAGATATTACTACACACACTTGAAACATCGCATTGTTTATAAAATTACTTGCTTGCAAGCTATATATTTCGAATTCAGTCATTAAAGTCTCCCTTTCTTAATTAGATCTCGGTTAGGCATCAAAAATGCCTACCTTGTGAACAAAAAAAAGGCGCCCAAAAACTTATGGACGCCTAAATATTTTTTACATTAAGCTCATCATCCTCGACATTTTCAGAGTACCGAGCTCATTTGCTTTTGTGATCAGGTTCTGAAAATCTTGGTTCTCAACCATTGTGTCTAGCGCGCTCCCTAGGTGATCCATTGACGTAAATCTATAGGTGATATACATCATTTCGTGGTCTGCTGCGATAACTGGCATTACAATACCAATCGAAGAGTCTACTTTTTTAAAAAGAGCCTCTAATTCTGGCGCCATAGAAAGCATATCTGGTACCTTTCCTCTTGGTACCTGATACCCTCTGCCAATCAGGATTGGTGATGGTTTTTCAGGTGGTTCTCCATACACTGACCTGAATAAATCAGGACCTGTTATATCTCCAGCAGGGTTTAACGCACGTTCCATGAACAATTTTGCAAGTTCCGGATCCGTTGAGTATTTTTGAAATGACGTACTAGCTTCAGAGAAGCTATTGTATAAGTTCATCAATAGATAGTCACCTGCTGACTCTCCTCCTAAAATTTTAAAAATACGTGATGCTGCTCCATATCTAGCCATGACGCCGGATGCTCTTCTTATGCGTTCTTCCATTAGAGCTTCTTTTCCCGCTGATGGAGACATCTGTCTAACTGATACAATTTTCATAATTGACCCCCTTTCTGTTAAGTTCAAATATCGTACTATTATAGCAATATTTTTAAAAAAAATATGACAAAAATTTCACATAAAAAAAAAAAATGATAAAATATTTTCGAACATGATAGAAAATTTGTCATAAATGAAAAAAACCCTCATTATATATTCTACTACGGATGGGCAAACAAAAAGGATTTGTGACCGAATAATTGATTTCTCAAAGAGAAAATCGGAAATAACTCTATGTGGAATAGAAAACGCTCCCGAGATTGATTTGGCTCAATACTCAAAAATAGTGATTGGAGCCAGCATTAGATATGGAAAACATAATCCGCTAGTATATGAGTTTGTTAAAGTAAACAGAGATGAGCTACAAAAAAAATCCACTGCGTTTTTCACAGTAAATGTTGTTGCTAGAAAAAAGGAAAAAAACCAACCAAATACTAATCCTTATATGAAAAAATTCTTAGAATTATCGGGGTGGCGACCGGATAAATTAGCAGTTTTTGCGGGAAGGATTGACTATCCTAGTTACCGGTTTTTAGATCGCCTAATTATTCGATTTATTATGCTTATAACAAAAGGTCCAACAGATACAAGCCAGACGTATGAGTTTACTGACTGGAACAAAGTTGCAAATTTTGCGAAGGAAGTTTTATAACTTTAAAAGTGGGAGAGGGCTGTTACCCCCTC
The DNA here is from genome assembly GCA_902581005.1 of uncultured Alphaproteobacteria bacterium. Lineage (GTDB taxonomy): Bacteria > Pseudomonadota > Alphaproteobacteria > Rhodobacterales > Rhodobacteraceae > CACIJG01. The sequence continues at coordinate 24,672 of CACHMT010000001.1, read as the reverse complement.
CCTGTTAATTTTATTTAATTTTTATAAGACGCGGCTTCTTTTCTTCTGGTACTACTCTCTCTAATTCAATTGAGAGCATTCCGTCTTTTAAAGCCCCGTCTTTAACGACTATGTCGTCGGCTAAAGTGAATTTACGAGTAAAATTTCTGGAAGCGATACCTCGATAGACTTTTTTGTCGCTCTCTTCAACTGTTTTCATTGATTTGATTGTCAAAACGCCGTCCGCTAGTTCAACGTCTATATCAGATTTATTGTAGCCGGCTAATGCCATTTCAATTGTGTACTTATAATCATCGTGTTGCACGATGTTATAATGGGGAAACCCTACATTAGTATCACTTTGGTGCGCTGCATAGTCCCAAAGCCGGTCAAACGTCTTATCAAAACCAACAGCAAAAGGTGAAAATGTATTAGTGTCAAATGCCTGTAAGGCACTTCTTAGTGTGCTTAAACTATTCATTGTTATCTCCTTTATTAAGCAAGATTTATGTGAGTAGACCCTGTTAGGCGTCTACATTATTCAGATGGGTACTAAAAAAAAAATTACAAGATGTATGCTTGTAAAAGTGTATTTTTATTTTTCCGTTAGCCCATAAGGTTTGAGGGCAGATATTAACTCGTTTAGATATGTTTTATCACGCGCAGTAATATATTCTTTATGAATAATTTCACCTGTTTTACCCTTTCCGTCGATGGCTTTATGTAGCTCGAACATTTTTTTTGCTTTCTTCTTACTTCCCTTCAACTCGTACAGATAAGCAAGCTGCAAATATAATGTTTGGTCAACCCCACTCCAATTATGCTTTTCATTTAATTTCGTAAGCGCGAAGCTCTCAGATTTCTCATATTGTTTATTTTCAATTAAAGCGTGATTGTACATATAAAAGATCCACGCCGCATGGTGGGGATTCGACAACATTATTTTCTCATAGTTTTCTATTGCTTCTTCTAACCTGCCACAGGAGTGAACAACTAGATTTGCCATACCTAAATCTGAATGATCTTTTGATGCTTGTAATAGAGTAGGTATCCTTCCACAGGCTTCATTATACTTTTTTAAAAATAATTCGATTAAGCCTGCAAGAGCTTTAGGTGTTGTCCATTCGGGAAACTCATCAATAGCATCCAATGCAATAGCATAGGCTTTCTCCATATCCCTTTTTGGGTTTTCAGAGATCCTCATTGTAACCTTTCTCCAGTTAACCCAAGCCATCATAAAATTCAATCGTCGGTTATTTGGATCCAACTCAATAGCTTTTTTCCATAGCTTTTCGGCTTTTTGACTTCCCTCCACAGTTTTAAGACCAAAAGCAGACCAAGCATTAAGATAATTTTTATACGCTTCTGGGTTAGTAAAATAGTTTACATCGGTTAGCTGTGATCCCCGTGTTTTAACACTAAGCTGTTCCAGAATGGCTAAACTTATCTTTTCTTGAACTGGGAAAAGCTGTTTTAATTCTCCAAAATCAAAAAGCTTTGACCATACAACCTCACTCCTTTTAAGATCAGTCATTTGCAAAGTAACACGAAAGGCTCCCTCCGTACCCTGAACATCTCCTCTTAAAAGATATTGAACCCCATAGTTCTGCGAAATCTCTTCATCAGTATAATTTTTTTCTTGAATATATTTCCCGGTACTTGAAGAGGATACCAATATTGAGTCATTAATTGATAATGAGGATATTATATTACTTGTTACCCCAAATCCGATGAAGTCATTATCAGAATTTCCTGTTTGATTTTCAAAAGGCATTACCAAAATTGAAGGTTTATCAATTGGCATCGTTTGGGTTTTGCTTACTGGTTTTGTATCTGATTGGAGATAAAAAATAATTCCAACAATTACAACTGCGAATACGGAGGCTACGATCCCTAAATTGCGTAGTACCGGCTTTGAAGATGTTCTCAGAATTCGCTTCTGTGATTTACTCAAAAGAATATCATAGGCATGAAATTCATTTTCTTTAACTTTTTGTAAACCAAGATCATTGAAGGATAAATCTACTTTTCCTTTAACCAAATCAAAAATTGACTTGGAAATTGTTACTCCTGAGGGTTGAGCTAAGGCCTCTAGTCTCGCTGCAATATTAACACCGTCTCCTAGAAGATTTCGCTTCTCTTTTATTACGTCACCCATATGTATTCCAACTCGAAATTGCAATTTAATTGGAAGATTATTCAGAGAGTAAAATTCTCTTAGACGTCCTTGGAATTCAGATGCGCATTCAACAGCTGATACGGCACTAGGGAATTCGGCAAAGAAAGAGTCGCCACCAGAATTAAAGAGACGCCCTTCATATTTTTTGAACAGATCTTTAAGAATATTTTCGCACGCTCGAAGAGTTTTTACTGACTCAATCTCATTTTTTTCCATATGCTTGCTATAACCAACGATGTCAGTGGCAAAAATAACTGCTATTTTTCTATTTATGGTGTTAATGATTTTGCTCTCAAAGAAGTTTATATATATAGAACTATTAATCAAATATATCGCAAATGGCTAATTTGTGTATAGTGAATTTGTCTGGTAAGCGGTTCTAAGTGGCAAAATTATTAACAAAAATGGAGTAGGCGCATTGATTGCTGTAATAAGCTATTTTGATAGTAATCCAGAGCCTTTAAATTGTGATAGCGTTGTAGCAGAAAACACTGCAACTTCTCGTGATGGTTTTTATTTTGTGCCTTTAAATAAAGATGACGTGCCCTTGGGAACTCAAATAATTTTAAAAGAAGAACCAATAGAGGGGCTGAAGAAATATTTGTCGAATAAAAACTTTCAGGGTATTGGACCAAAGAATGCTGATACCATAGCGCAGAATATTGGGATGACAGTTATCAAGTATTTACATGAGCGCAATGTAAACATACTTGAAGAAAAAACATCAAAAAAACTTTCCGAAGCATTATTAGGAGGATGGGATCTAGATTATGAAAACTCAGGGTTTGAAATATTATTTTCACAAATTGGCTTTTCATATACACAAAAGAAATTTGTTAAAGAAGAGTTTGGGAATAAGTTTTTTGCTGAAATACATAAAGATCCATATATGTTGCTTCAAAGAATTCCTAGACTCAGCTTTGATAAGATAGAGAGTATTATTTCCATTTTTGGAATTGAAGTTTCTTTAGATCAAAAAATAGTTGCCGCTACAAGACATGCACTGATGCAAAGTGAAGCCGAACGTGGCAATACCTGTGGGCCTTTAGAGAGGGTTTTACTGAGAGCTCAAGAAATAACAAAAAATGACATTGAAACAATTCAAACGGCTATTAACAGCCATGAGCATTTATTTAATAATTTTAAAGTGCAAGATAAAAATTTTCTAGAAACCATAGAAGCTTGCGAGCGGGATAACGATATTGCTCAACAGATCTGTTTGATAAAAGATAATTTCAAACCAATAAAGGGCAAGCAGTTTTCGGCTAACAAAAATGCTACCAATCCTTTATCAGAAGAACAAGTGCAAGCAATCCAAAATTCATTAGAAGCGGGAGTTTCGATTATTACTGGTGGCCCAGGAACAGGTAAAACAAGAATTATAGAAGGCCTCGCTCAAGTTTTAGTCAACGGCTTTAGAAAGACAATTCGTATCTGTGCTCCCACGGGACGAGCGGCAAAACGAATAGCAGAAAATCAAGCATTAAAAAAATTTCAACCATCGACAATTCACATGCTAAAAGTGATGATAGATTCATCAGCTAAGGATATTGAGTTTGATACTTTGATTGTAGATGAATCCTCCATGATCGATATAAATTTATTCAATGATTTGGTCAAAATGCTGCCTTTAGGGTCACAACTTATTTTAATTGGAGACGTTGATCAACTACCTCCTGTCGGCGCAGGGCAACCATTTTTAGATTTAATAAGATCAAAAAAAATTGTCGTTAGCAGATTATCAAAGCAATTTCGACAAGGCAGTGATAGCGTGATCCCAAAAGTAGCTAGAGCAATAAATAAAGGCGAGTTAATAGAATTCTCTTCAGATTTTTCTAGCTCAGGCTTTTCATTTGTAGAAGTCGACAAGGGTCAAGTTGTCGAAAAAATTATTGAAGTAGTTGATTTTTTTACTGGTAATAAAAACGGCAGTATAGATTTTGACAAAACACAAATTCTTTCCCCAATGCGCCGTTATTCAAGTGGTCTCATAAATTTAAATTCAATTATGCAAAAAAAATACAACCCAAATGGAGACAAGGTTTTTTCAAAAATGGAGGGTGAAAAAGAAATAAAATTTTGTGCAGGTGATAAGGTGATATGTACACAAAATGATTATGATATTGATGTGAGAAATGGCGATATTGGTTACGTTGTAAATAAAGTTGGAAAAAATATTAGAGTGGAGTTTGATGGAGAAATGAAACTCTTTCATAACAATAAAATAGATTATTTAGATTTAGCGTATGCTATAACGGTTCATAAGAGTCAAGGTTCTGAATATCCGAACGTCGTGATGCCAATAGTGGATGATCATCGCATAATGCTTACGAGAAAATTGATTTATACGGCAATCACAAGAGGGAAGCAGAATGTCTGCTTAATTGGGAGCAAAAGAGTATTACGAGAAGCACTTAAAAAGGTGTTTCTGAATTTACGGTATTCTAATCTCAATCAAAAAATTGAAAACGCTAACATAAACTTATTTCACCAAAACTAGGTTAGTAAGATACTTATTTTACAAAAAGGAAAAATTTGATGATCATCAAAGCACCCGTAAAATTAATTGGTAACAACGGATCACCCTACACACGAAAGATGGTCGCCTTATTAAGGTATAAGCATATCCCGTATAAAATTATCTGGGGAGAGCCAGACGAATATTTAGACTGGAACAATATCGAAAAACCTAAACCAGTTTTACACCCAACCTTCTTATTCGAAAATTCTGAAAAGAAAATTACGGCAGTTACTGACTCAACCCCTATTATTAGAAAGCTAGAGAGCAAATTCACGAGCCGCAGCACTATTCCCTCAAACCCAGTTTTGAGATTTTTAAACTATTTGCTTGAAGATTATGGTGATGAGTGGGGAACGAAATTTATGTTTCATTACCGATGGTATGATGACAAGGACATTGACAATGCAGGGACGTTGTTACCCCTTTATGCAAACTCCACTCTTACAAACGAGGAACTTAGTTATAAAAAAGAAAAAATAACACAGCGCCAACTTGGAAGGGTTTGGGTTGTAGGATCGAACAAAAAAACAGCACCTCTTATAGACCAATGTTTCAAAAAAATTATAAGCATTTTAGAGGATCATTTCATTAACTTCCCCTTTTTGCTTGGATCCCGTCCATCTTCTGCAGATTTTGCTTTCTTTGGACAATTAAGCCAATTGGTAGGATTTGATCCTACACCTCGTTCTATAATAGAGAAAAACTCAATGCGCACTATGGCTTGGGTAGGAAAAACAGAAGACCTTTCTGGATTAGAACCCGATAGCGAAGATTGGATCAATGACTCAAAGCTTCCCGAAACCATAAAAAGAATTTTTTGTGAAGTTGGAAAGACATATGTCCCAACTATGCTAAAGAACGAAGAAGCTTTTAATAGTGGTGAAGAAAAATGGAGTGCAGAAATTTTAGGTCGTGAGTGGGAACAAAGAACATTTCCCTATCAAGTAAAATGTTTAAAATGGATTCGTGAAGAGTTTAGAAGTCTTGGTGACAAAGATCAACAAAAAGTACTTAACTTACTCAAAGATACAGACTGTGAAAGGATCTTGAATTAAATAAATGCCCTAATTTTGTAAAGTCATTTATCTGGCCTTAGATTCAAGATTATTTTCTTTGTGGTAGGTATTATTTTCTCATATACGTGAGAAAGAATTTCAATCCTATCAAAAATAGTTGGGTTATTTAATAGGTATTCCTTCAGATTTTCTCCAAAAACCTGTCTTAATTGTGTTCCTATATTAATTTTGCAAATGGCAGTATTTTTTGCTAACCAATGAAGTTGAGTGGTCTTTATACCGGACCCGCCATGAATAACAAGTGGGCACTTTACAAATTTTTCAATTTGAGAGAGTAGTTTGGTGTCGACTTCTGTTGCCTTCTCCTGTTCGAGATGAGTGTTTCCAACAGAAATTGCTAAAGCATCTACCTGTGTAGCTGCATAAAACTTTTGTGCAATTTTGGGCTCAGTAAACTTAGACTTTATCCCTTGATCGTATCCAACAACTCCCAGCTCTGCCTCTACAGATGCTCCATAATTTTTTGCAAGTTCCACAGCTTTGCATGTCATATCAATGTTTTCGTTAAGTTCCATGTTTGACCCATCAAACATAATTGATGAAAAGCCATTATCTAGAGCTCTTTCGCACTCTTTTAAATTAGTAGAGTGGTCCAATAGAGTTACGATATTAATTGATGCATCTTCTGCAAGTTTTTTTAACATTGGCCCCATTATTTCTATAGGAGTGTTTTCGCGGCAATTTGGTCCAACTTGCAAGATAATTGGGCAGCTAATTTCTTCTGCTGCCTTTACATAATATTTTGCATCTTCCCATCCCAGTATAACTAAACCTGCAAGTGCGTACCTCTTGCTTCTAGCAACATGAAGCTCTTGGCTAAGTGTAGATAAGGTCATTTAAATTTGGCTATCATATCTTTAATGCCAGGTATAGTTTCGACTTGCCAGCTATATTCAGGTTGAAAATATTGAACTAAAGATCTCTGAGATTTACCGGCTAAAATTGTGAAATAGTACATCTGATAACCTGGAGCGACCACACAAGGATGATACCCCTTATCAATTACAAAAGTTGATCCATCCACTATATGATGCGCATCTCCAACCTTTTTATTTTCTCCTTGCAATAATTGAAGAGCAAATCCTTCCTTAGGATCGAATCTAAAGTTGTAGACTTCATCATGGTGTGTTTCACCATCTCTATCAGTATCGTGTTTGTGGGGTGGAAACCCTGACCATCCACCTTTACCGACAGTAAAAAGCTCAGAAACTAATAGGCGACCAACTTTTCCATTTTGTTTTTGTCCTAAGATATGTTTAATTTTTCTATGAGTTTTGGTGTCGTCAGACCCATATTGAACTACATCCACGTCTTCTCCCATAATATAGAATGGCCGTAATTGCTCTGAATACTTGGCTCCTGCAATAAAAATTTCCGCTTGGTCACAGGCACATTTTATTTTTGCGGTTAAACCCGTTGGCACATATACCCCCTCAGGCTCTCCGTCCCAAACGTTATTCATCCGATTACCTATTAAACGTTCGTCCAAAGAATAGACATTCACAATAATACTCCCTGTCACAGGGACAATGCAGCTCTCATACTCTTTTAATTCGTATACAAATTCTTCATCTCTATTTAAAGTAACCCTATTGAAAAAAGCGTATGGAACTTTTGCATCGTTTATATCAATTATGGGTCTATTATCATTGTCATGGGGCGGTATGTGCAATTTATACTCCTAATGTGTCTCGATAAATTCAATTAGCTGGTTAAGATTGGGCATTGCCGATGCGCATCCTTCTTTCGAAACGACAATAGCTGCAGACGCGTTACCTCTTTTTATAGCTGATTCTAAACTTAATCCATTTGAGAGTGAGTAAAGAATTGTACCTAAGAACGCATCACCAGCTCCGTATGGTTTCTTTGCTTTCACTTTAAACACGGTATATGACTCCGTTTCACCATCTAAAATAATGTCACAACCATCAGCTCCTTTTTTGAATAACACTATTTGGTTTGGATTAAAATTAGCACTGACCTTTCGTAAATCCGTTTGTTCAAACATTATTTCAAACTCTTCTCTATTGCCAACACACATATCAGCTATTTTTGCAACTCCTCGAAGTTCAGCGGATGCCAATGATATTGAAGTCCAAGCATTTGCTCTGTAATCAACGTCGAATATAACTGGGCATTTTGCATTTTTTGATTTTTCGATAAGTAGGTTTATTGTCGATCTCGATGGTTCATCCGAAAGCGCAGTTCCAGTGATCACAATGCCGGCATAATTCTCTAGATTTAAGTTATCAATATTTTGTTTATCTATCAAAAGATCAGCGGCATTATTACGATAGATAACGACCTTTGGCTCTTCTCTTATCTCTGCTATTGCAAGTGATGTACGAGCATTATTATTTTGAGACTTGGTTACTAGTGAAGTATCTACTTTATGCTCTTCTAATTTTTTCCAAACAAAATCACCAATTTCATCGTCTGAGACCACAGTTATAATTTGAGAACGACCTCCGAGTTTGGAAATAGAAACAGCAATGTTTGCAGCAGATCCCCCCAAATCAGAGATAAATGTACCGGCTTCACTCGTTTGTTTATTGGCTGGTTTAGGGTAAAGGTCCATTCCAGCTCTTCCTACAATTACAAATTTACCCTTTGCCATTCGTTGTTTTAATTTTATGGGTAATTCGATGGTCATTAAACTTAGGCAACTATCTTAAAATCATATTCTTCTAAGCAGGAAACTAAGGTATTGAAACCCTTTTTTGCGTACTCAAATGGATTGGCTTTCAGAGGATCTTGCTCTGCTTCAATCACTATCCAACCTTTGTATCTAATATCTTTAAGCCGTTTGATAAATTTTTGATAATCAATGCAACCATCTCCTGGCACTGTAAACACGCCATCCAATACACAGTCTAAAAAGCTATCTTTACTTTTATCCACATTCTTGAAAACGTCCTTTCTAATATCTTTTGTATGAATATGATTTATTCTATCCCCATAATTAGAAATAATTTTATCATAATCACCGTCGGCAAATAGAAGATGTCCTGTGTCTAGAAGAAGACCAACTGAGTCTCTAGTGCTATTCATTAATTGCTCGATCTCATTTTGTGTCTCTACGGCTGTACCCATATGGTGATGAAAGGTCAATGGTACGCCTTTGTCTAAGCAATAATCGGCTAGATCACCTAAATCTTGGCCGTATTGCTTAATATCAAATTCGGATAATCTCGGCCTCGAATTCAAGGGTTTATTCTTTTTGTTTTGAACTGTATTGAACGTTTCACCATAAACTAAAACGCTCGCACCAACTTCGGCAAATAAATTTAAAGTTTCATCTAGTTTAATTTTTTCGTCTTTTAGATTGTTATTTAGCATTGTGCCAGAATACCAACCGGAAATAAGCTTTAATTCATGCTCTTCTAAAACTTCTTTAAGGCTAGAAGGGGTCTTTGGAAATTTTCCACCCAGCTCAGTACCTGAAAATCCAGCCAATCGTGTTTCTTTTAAGCATGTTTCTAAACTCGTATCACCTCCAAGTTCAGGTAAATCATCATTAGTCCATGAGATTGGTGACATACCAAGCTTTACCTCCATATACAACTCACTTTCTTTAAAACAATCTATTTATTCACTATCCAATCATGATTTGGATCGTTTTTAAACTTCCAAACTCTCTTGGGACCTGCCATTACATTTAAATAATAACTTTTATACCCATGTGGGACACCAACTGGATGATAGCCAGCCGGAACTAGTACGACACTTTTATCAGAGGGCGACATGGATTCATTAATACTCAAATCGTCCGTGTATACGCGTTGGGTTACGTATCCTTGCGAAGGATCTATTCTATGATAGTACGTTTCTTCAAGATAGGACTCTGTTGGTAAATTGTCCTGATCATGTTTGTGAGGCGGATAGGAGGACCAGTTTCCTGATGGAGTAATAACCTCAACTACTAATAAGCTATCAGCTGGCTCAGTTTCTGGAAGTATGTTGCAAACATATCTAGTGTTGGAACCTTCCCCCCTTTTTTCTTTTTCCATTTTCTCTGGTATAATTACGCGAAATTCCTGATCCTGAGTTAAGCCGGGTGCGGTGCAATAAGCAAACTCACAATCTGTAAGTGTATTTATTTCAAAGCTTTGATTGGCTGGACAGTAAAACGCAAAAGGTGCCTCGTTATCAAAAACTGAACTTCTGCCTTTAAAGTTCCCAACTTCTTCTCCATTTAAAAAAAAGTTTATTTCTCCACTTAATAACACAACGCAGACCTCTCGTGAGTCACCATTTCTAGAGAACTTATTACCTTTAAAAGCTTTATAAACCTCTAATCCAACATATTTCCAGCCAGCACTCGAAGGAGTGATGTTATGTAATCTCATAGATTTCAAATCTGGATTAATTAGGAGCTTGCTCACTATTTGGATCCTTTGTCTTGTATTGCTCTAGCCACTAAATACTTCTTTGAAAGATCTGACTTGCTATTATCGATGAAGGTTTCTGGAATCGCCACATCCCACCAAGCACCTCCTTCCTCAGTACTTATATTTGGATCTGTATCTATCACTATAACATTAACGCCCTTTTTTGAAATTGCGCTTTTAACCTCTCTCTCCAATTCAGTTATGTCGGAAACATGGGTGGCTTCAGCTCCCATAGATTTTGCATGAGAAACGTAATCAATTTCTATCTGATTCTCGAATTTAGAGTCTGAAAACAGGTTGTTAAACTCAGTCCCCCCAGAAGCTTTTTGTAAGCGATTAATACAACCATAACCTCTATTATTTGTAAGGATGAGAGTCATTGAAACGCCCATCATTGCGGCGGTAGCGAGTTCCGAATTCATCATTAGGTAAGAGCCATCGCCTGCAAAAATTACATTTGGTCTATTAGGTGCAGCGAGATTTACTCCAATACCAGCTGAAACCTCATATCCCATACAAGAATACCCATATTCCATATGATACGTATCTTGATCTAAAACTCTCCAGAGTTTATGTAGTTCTCCCGGCATTGACCCTGCTGCGCCTATTACGACTGTGTTTTCTGGCACACTTCGGTTTACTGCTCCGATTACTTGACTGTCGGCAGGTAGACTATTCATTAAACTAGTAGAAGTTACTTTGTCTACGTCTTTTGTCCAATTTGACTTTGCTTGGTAATAATGCGCGATATAGTCTGCACTAACCTTATAATTTATGCTTAGCTCTCTCAGCAATTGGAGTGTCTCCTTAGCATCCCCCAGAACAGGTATGGACTTGTGTTTAGTTAGATCATGTGCCTGAACATTTATGGAATATACCGGAGCTTTTATTAGTCCGTTGGAGCCTGTAGTAAAATCTTGCAAGCGACTTCCTACGGAAATAACGAGATCTGCACCTGATATAATTGCATTGGCTGAACTAGAACCTGTCACTCCGATAGATCCAAGGTTCTGCTCATCTTTTTCTAACAAGACTGATTTTCCAGCTTGTGTTGCCACTAGTGGTATTTTAGTTAAATCTAAAAATTTCTTTAGTTCGTTTTGCGCATCGCTATATTTTACTCCTCCACCAGCGATTACTACAGGTTTTTTTGACTTTTTTAGTGAGTTAGCCAACCTCTCTATCTCTCTTCGGTCTGGTTGAATTCTTCTGACATTCCAGTGAACAATTTCAAAAAAAGATTCTGGATAATTATAGGCTTCGGCTTGGACATCTTGACAAAACGCAAGAGTAACAGGGCCAGCCATAGCTGGGTCAGTAAGAATAGACATGGCTTTTGGTAACGCATTGAGTAATTGTTCGGGCCTAGTTATTCGATCAAAATATCTGCTGACCGGTCTGAAGCAATCATTGGCAGATACAGTTCCGTCTTCAAAATCTTCAACCTGTTGAAGTACTGGGTCAGGGCGTCTGTCAGCAAAGATATCACCTGGTAGTAAAAGAATTGGTAGCCTATTAACGTGAGCTAATGCCGCTGCTGTTACTAGGTTGGTTGCTCCAGGACCAATAGATGATGTGACGGCCATAAACCTTCTCCTTCGCATCTCTTTTGTATATGCTAATGCCGCATGGGCCATGCCTTGCTCGTTATGCCCTCTATAAGTCGGAAGTTCGGATTTATGCTTTTCTAAAGCCTCACCTATGCCAGCAACGTTACCGTGACCAAATATTCCCCACACACCTTTGAAAGCCATTTCAAACGATCCATCAAATTGTTCAATCTTCTGGGCAATCATCCACTTTACCAGAGCCTGCGCTGCAGTTAATTTAACTGTTTTCATTTTTAATTTTTCCTCTTCCATAACTTGATAAGCTTAGTAAATTTATTAAACATCTCATCCTTTGCTTGTTGATTAGTTATTTTATTTCCAAACCACTTTCTGGCTGTTTCAAAAAATATCGACCGTCCCACTGCAAACCCCTTTACGTGTTTATAATTTTTACATAGATCAAAAACTGAAGCCAATTTATCTGAGGGCGCATCCATGCCCAAAACGATTATTCCTTGGGCATATGGATCAAACTGCTGTATAATATTATTGGCTTTTGACCAAAACTCGACATTTTCAATAGGCTCTAGTTTCCACCAATCGGGATAGATATTATCTTCATACAATTTCTGCATAAGAGATAGGATCTGCTCAGGAGAGCAAGCTTTGTCATTTCTTTTTGTAATAATCTCCAATAATATTTCATGGTTAGTAAGCCTACATGCTTGCGCTAATTGACTTAAAAGTTTTACTTGATGTTCATAGATGTCTTTTGGATCATCATTTCTTAAGGGTGCCAAGACTTTCACACAATGATTAACTGGCCAGTTTGCCAGTCGTGATCCTATATCAGGCTCCTCAGTTAATTCTAAAGGAAATACACCTGCCTTTTCAATTGGTCTACCAATCCATATGTCATGATCAGACGCGGCATGCAAAGAGCTTTCTGCATATTCTTCATCTAAAAGGATACCTACATTTTCATGCTCAGTTTTTTGCGCCTCCAAGCAGGCCTCTAATGCCATTGATTTGAAAACAGCGATATCCTCTTTTTGTTTTTCATTTTCCTCTGCTAGCTTTTTAAATTGCACTCTGTGATCTATTGCCAAAGTAAAAAGGTTATCAAAACTCTTTCTTCGATTTGTACTCCAATGCAGTTGTTCAAGAAATGTATCTTGTCTTAAAGAAAAGTGCTGGCTACCATTTTTGAGGTAGTGTTCTAACTCTATTTTAGATGGATAAGCTGGTGCACATCCATGTCGAGAGACTGCTAAAGCACCACATGCATTGGCATACTTCGCGCATAATTCCAACGACTGATCATTTAACCAACCATATAAAAAACCTGCCATAAAGCCATCACCAGCACCCAGGACATTAAATATCTCAATTTTATTAACTTTTACAGAAATACCTGAATCCCAGTTAATTATAGCATCGGGGAAAACGGTGCACCCCATGGCGCCCCTTTTACAGACTATTATAGCTTGCGTTAGTTCACGACAGATTCGAAGGGCCTTTAATGTGTCTTGAGTTCCTCCAGCTATATGCCATTCTTCTTCCGTTCCTACAATAAGATCACAGTGGCTTATGATTTTTTGAACATGACTTGTTACGACCTTACTTTCTTCGAACCTGCTCTCACCATCACCATGACCGCCTAGGGACCAGAGGTTCGGACGATAATCAATATCAAACCCGACAAGCACATTATTATTTTTTGCATAGTTAATTGCTTGGAACGAAGCTTCTGATACTTGCTTCGAGCTAAAGTGGGTACCGGTTACAACAACACATTTTGAGCGTTTAATAAAATCTGGATCAATTTCATTCTTTGTGAGGCCCATATCAGCACAATTCTCACGGTAAAATAATAGAGGGAATTGTTCCTTATCGCGAATTCCTAAAATAGCGAGAGCGGACAAACGTTTCTTATCAATAATAATTCCCTCTGTGTTTACACCCTCTCTAGTTAATTGCTCAGTAATAAATCGCCCGAAATGCTCATCACCTACTCTTGTAATGACTGCAGATCTCAAACCTAATCTTGACGCTCCGATGCTAATGTTAGTAGGACTTCCCCCAATGTATTTTTGGAACGACGTCATGTCTTCCAGTCGTCCTCCAACTTGCCCTCCATATAAATCTACTGAAGATCGTCCAATTGTTATTACATCAAGATCATTTTTTTGATTAACCATTTTACTTTTAAGCCTTTCAAAAAGCTGATGTTTTCTCCATTTAAATCACTGCTATCTTCCGGAGAATTCTGTTTCAAGTTTCTCTAACTCTGCACCACCTGCCATCAAGGGTCTAAGGTTATTCATATCAATTTCGTCTCTTGATCCCTCGGCCAAAACTTTTCCTCTGTTCAGAAAAGCAAAACGATCTCCCAAAAGCTTAGCATGCATATCATTATGGGTTATGAATATTATGGCTATGTCACCTAACTCTTTTACTTTTTTTATAGTTCTTAAAACTTCTAACTGCTGTTTTTGTCCGAGGGCCGAAGTTGGCTCATCCAGAATAAGAACATTGGCTCCAAAATAAATAGCTCTAGCGATCGCTAGTGTCTGTCTTTGACCGCCTGACATAGTTCCTATCGGTTGTGTTGGGTCCGCTACATCAATACCCAGTTTCGCCATTTCCTTTTTTGTGATGGTATTCATCAGAGGCATATTTAAAAATAAGCCTTTGGTAATCTCTCTACCTAGAAAGAAATTTCTAGTCACACTCATCAAAGGTTGTAACGCCAAGTCCTGATAAACTGTACCGATACCAGCAGACACAGCCTGTCTTGGTGACTTAAAATTCACTGGCTCACCGCTCAGCAGTATTTCGCCCTCACTAGGCATGTGGACCCCAGATAACAGTTTTATTAGTGTTGATTTACCTGCACCATTATCACCCAATAAAGCCGTTATCTCACCCTTAAAAACCTTAAATGATATATCCTTCAGCGCTATTATGTTACCAAAAAACTTCGATACACCCCTAAATTCAATTGATGGGATCATAGTCTCTTTAGCCTTTCACTATCCTGTCTCTCAAAAATTGGTTTAAAAGAGCAGATCCTAAAATTAGCATTCCTAGCATCACCCTAAAAAGGTTATTGTCGATAAAAGGTACAAAGTTTATTCCTCGGCTTGCGATTGCAAAAATTAATGCCCCAAGAACTGCTCCAACGACAGAGCCGTAACCGCCGGTTAATGCACAGCCGCCAATAACCGCCGCTGCAATTGCATGTAGTTCACGAAAATCTCCTGCTTTGGGATCTGATGCACCAGATGTCATTACGGTTAAAATACCTAAGAGACAGGCAAGAGAGGTCGAGATCATAAATAAGCTAATTTTCACCCTTGCTACTGGAACACCAACAGCTCTTGCAGCCACTGGGTCACCTCCAGACGCATAGATCCAATTTCCATATGGTGTTCGATTGGTAATGAAAGCAACTATGAATACAAGAATGATAAAGTAATAAACTTCGGCATCGAAGGGAACCCCAAAAGCCTTGTCGAATGCGAAAATGTTATCAATCAGTGTAGGATCCTCTCCACCTCCTGGGGGTGGTTTTAGATTTGCCTTCACAGATAATCTAGATTGATTGAAAAACGTTTGGCTAAGAAAAACTGCGAACCCTCTACTAGCAAACCAAAATGCCAGAGTTACGATAAAGCTGGGAAGTCCCGTTCTAACAACAATTACTCCAATGATAAATCCTAAAAAAGCCAGCTCTATAAAGGTTAAAATGATCGCCAACTCAATAGGCACTCCAAATAAAAGAAAAATGGCAAAGCTATGTCCAGCTAAAGCAATATTTGCTCCCATGCTGAGATCAAACTCTCCTGCTATCATCAAAAGAGAGGCACCGATAGCTAAGATGCCCACAAACGCTGCTAGCTCAACCCATGCCTGGATTCCAATTGGATTTAGCCACATTGCTCCAAAGGTGCCACTGATTGAGGTAAGCGTCATAAAAGTAATGACAATTATTATTAAACCAAAAACAGACCCTAACTCTGGTCTAGATATAGATCTTCTGATTAATCCGATATCTCGTATGCGTTCATCAGATGCCATTTGTCCCCCTAAAATAAATCTGGCAAATCGCTATGATTTGCCAGACCGTCATAAATAAGAAAGAGGTATACTTCTTATCTTTCTTTTCCTGCTAGTTTCTTCACTAATTCAACATTTCCCTTTGTCACAAAACCTGGACCTGAGTTAATTGAATTACCTGGAAGAGTACCATTTCTATGATTTAGATGTAGTACTACCACTGGTACATAGCCTTGCAAAAATTGCTGCTGGTCGATGGCGTAGTTAACTGTACCGTCAATTATTCCATCCACAATTGCTGGTCCGAGGTCAAAACAACCTAAAACGACTTTTCCAGCTTTACCCATTTCCTTAAGAGCAGCTATAGTTGGATCACAACCAGTAGGACCAACGGCCATTATAGCTCCTGTATCTGGATTGGAAGACATATGTGCGATAACGGTGTTTTTGATATCATCGAAATCTGATGAAACCTCAACCATATTTAGCTTCTCACCCATACCGTCAGCAAAACCTTGGCATCTATCTTTAAGAGCTGTATTCATTGGCTCGTGGTTAAAGCAAACTGAGTTCTTTCCACCCAACCCTTTGCTTTTTTCGCCGCCACCTAGACCAGCTTCATATTCAGGTTGTCCAACGTGCATTACAGCACCTAAGCTTTTTGAAACGCCGGCTCCAGAATTCATTGATATAACTGGAATTCCTGCTGCAACAGCTGCCTTAATTGGTCCACCTAAAATATCTGGTGCAGGTATTGACACGACAATACCATCTGGCTTCTGAGCAATAGCAGCTTCAATCAAAGATGCCATTTCGTTTAAGTCTCCAGTTGGTGGGTTTCTGTATTGAACATCTGCACCGGTGTCTGCCTTTGCAGCCTCAACTCCATTTCTAACAACTCCCCAAAAGGCGTCTGTATCAGATCCGTGAGTTACCACGATTATGTTTGCTTTATGATCTGCACCAAAAGAAACACCAGTTGATAGAACTAGCGCTATCAATGTAACTAATAATTTTTTCATGAATAATTTTCCTCCATTTATATTTAAAAAGACAAGAATCTTGGAGAATCCAGTCCCTTGAACAGTTAAATATTAAATTAACGCAAAATCAATATCAAAAGTGGTGCTTATAAAAGAAATGTAATAAAATTTTGACACAAGATTGGAAACAAATGTTTTTGGAGCGCACTAAAAAATAATTATTAGTCATTTGCTTAGGAGAGTCATATGAAAGGTATTGGTGTAGGAGTTATCGGTACGGGGTTTATGGGGAAAGCCCATTCAGTTGCCTACAGTGGATCTGCTTCAGTTTTTGGAACAGGATTGAGGCCAAGACTAGAGATAGTTTGTGACTTGAGCCCCAAGAGAGCCAGCCAAAGAGCAACAGACCTTGGCTTTTCACGGTATACAAGTAGCTGGCAAGACGTCGTTAACGATCCAGAAGTAAAACTAGTTTCTGTTTGCACACCGAACGACACGCATGCCGAGATTGCGATTGCAGCTTTAAAGTTGGGAAAAAGTGTGTGGTGTGAAAAACCTATGTCTAGTAATCTCCCCGATAGCAAGAAAATGCTTGCAGCATCTAAGAAGAGCAAAGGCAAAACAATTATTGGTTACAACTATACAAAAAATCCAGCAGTATTACATGCACGAGAGTTAATAGAAACTGGTGTCATTGGCGATGTTGCCGGTTTTTTCTGTCGTTATGATGTTGATAATGAGGCCGATAAAAAAAGACCATGGTCGTGGCGTATGTCGAGAAAAGCGTCTGGTACTGGTGCAAATGGAGATATATTGAGTCACGTTATAAGCGTGGCGCACTTTTTAGTTGGATCGACAATATCTAAAGTAGTAGGGGATATAAATATTGTACACCTAAAAAGAAAGGATCCAACTAATAGAAAACAAACTAAGACCGTTGATAACGATGACATGATCTCTGCTCTTATTCATTTCCAAAATGGGGTACATGGGCATATCGGTGCCAGTCGCGTTACTTGGGGTAAAAAATGTGGACTTACATGGGAGGTACATGGAACCGAGGGCACCATAATATTTGATCAGGAAAGACTAAACGAGATCAAACTATTTACACGACAAAAAAAGAAAAGCACCGATGGCTTTAGAACAATTTTAACGGGTCCTGATCATCCTTTTTATAAATCCTTTCTGCCTAATGGAGGTCACAGTTTAGGATTTATGGATGTCAAGATGTGTGAACTACAGATGCTCCTGTTCGCAATAGAGCACGATACTGAGACTTGGCCCAATTTTGAATCAGGATATGAAGTAGAAAAAGTAATGGACGCTGTAGATAGATCAGCACTTAGTGGAAAGTGGATTAAGATTTAGTTAACATCAGCTCAAATAAACTGTTCTACCTGTTTTAGCAGATTTAAGAGCATTTTCGGCTAAGTACAGTGCGTAATAACCATTATAACTGTCAGGTTTAGGCATTGACCGTTTTTTTATACAGTCAACAAAGTAGTCGATTTGATTTTTGTAAGCGTCTATGTACCTTGTCATAAAAAAGTGGTGCAACCTATCTTTAGTTGTTCCAGCTTCCTTTGCTAGTTCTATCTCCGAGAGAGTGGGATTGTTAACTTTTAAACTTCCTTTCGACCCATGAACCTCGACTCTTTGATCATAACCATATGTTGCCCTTCGTGAGTTAATTATTGAAATCTGCTTTCCAGAAATGGTTCTCATTAAAATAGTGGCAGTATCGTAATCACCGGCTTGCTCAATTTTTTTGCTTACAAAATTGGATCCTAAAGCGGTGATAGAATGTATTTTCTCATCAGCTAAGAAGACAGCCATATCGAGATCATGGATAGCCATATCTTTAAATATACCACCAGATTGTTTAATATATTCAATTGTTGGCGGATTTGGGTCTCTTGATGTTATGGTGATTTGCTCAATAACCCCAATCTCTTTTTTGGTTAAATGTGCTTTCAATTTTGCGAAATGAGGGTCAAATCTTCTATTAAACCCGAGCATTACTTGAGATTTGGATTCGCTAACTAATTGAACGAGTTTCTTAACTTTTCTTAAATTTAGATCAAGAGGTTTTTCGCAGAACACAGCTTTTTTAGTATAAAGAAATCTTTTTATAAGATCGACATGTGTATCAGTGGGAGTGCAGATAAGAATACCCTTAATTTGATCATTATTAGTAATGTCATCAAGTGACATTTGTTGACACGAATACCTTTTTTGAAGTCTATTAATTTCATTATTTATTGGATCGTGTATAGCAGCAAGCTCAGCGTTGGAGTTTGCTTGAATTGTATCAGCGTGAACTTTACCAATTCTGCCCATTCCTAAAATTGCAAATTTTATTCGCATCATATTATCAAAATCTCTTTACGAAGATTGTCGAATATCAAGTAAATTCAATTCTTCAAAGACAAAAGTTGGTTCTTTTTCAGCTTTTAATGACTCAATGATAATCATAGCTTGGGTTTTTGGCGCCATTCCGTCTATGGGAGGATCCAGATCTAAATTCGTTGGAAATGAATAGCCCTCCGAACTTGCCCCCACAACATTTTCGATTAGCCTGAAAGGCATCTTTTTTTTCATAACTAATTCTAATAACCGAGGGTATAGTGTCTTAGCCATAGTTTTCCTATCAATGGTTTCCATTGCTCTTCCAAATGCTGATGATATTTGGAGTAGATTGGCCATTCTTTTTACTGATTTAGTTTTATTATTTCCTGCTCCATGCATAACAGCAGGATTAAAGAACACAGCATCTCCCTTTGTCATTTCAATCTGAACAGCATTTTTATCGAAGAATTTTTGATACTTCTCATTAGAAAAGTCAATATAGCCCCTTCTATATAATTGGGAGTACGGTAGTAAGAGCGTAGGCCCACTTTCAATACTCATGTCGCAGTGCGCAATTGCGCCTTGAAGTGTAAGGTAAGGTGACATTGCATGTACATGTAGAGGCCAACTGGCAGATTGTTCACCTGACATAAATCCTAAGTGATAGTCTCTATGAGCATTTTGAGCTTTTCCACCAGGATTCACTCTATTGACTTGTGCCGTTACTTGGTAATTGGGGCCAAGCCAAGCTTCTGAAGCTAACGCGATGGCTTCTGAGCAATAGTAATCTATAAAGTTTTGTGGGTCCTTCATACAGTGCTTTTGGAGTGAATTCCATATTCTATCGTTCGCTCCTGGTTTAGCAAAGTGATCGCCTACATTCCCATTTAATTTTTCAGAGTTTATTATTTCTTCAAAATTAGTCGTTGCTATGTCGACCACAGAAGTATTTTCAATAGCATTTGAAATCGCAATTATTCCCGCACCGCTTTCGAATACGCTAGACCACTCAATCAGTAATTCCTGTTTTCTCTCAAATAAATTTGCACAGTCTCTGACTAACTGCCCAGAATAAATTGGAATATTATTCTTAATTTCTATAGCAAGCGGCGCATCAGCTTTTGTTGTTTCTCGGTTAACAATTTTTTCAAAAGTTTGAAAATTCTCATGTTCCTCATTGTAGGGAATTTTTTTTTCTAAATCAGTAATTCCATCTTTCATGTCTTAATCTCCAAGTGCTAATGTATCCAATTTTAATCTTTTTTTTGAGAACGAAAACTAAATTTTTAATCAGATAGGAAGATTAATAATTCTCAAAACATTAACCAGCTAAGCCGTTGTCAAATCGCTCCGGAGTCCCTAAGTGCCTCTATTTGTTCATTATTCAATTCAAGCATTTCTTTTAAAATAGCTATATTATCTTCTCCAAGCTTTGGTGCTCTTCTAATTTCGGTTTCGGCCATATTCGAAAGCTTTATTGGATTGCCAAAGACTTTAACAACGTCGTTTAGTACAGGCATATCAAGAATCATTTTGCGGTCTATTAATTGAGGATCAGAAACAACTTCACCAATTCCCTTGATTGGACTTAACGGAACTTTATCGGCAAGCATAGTTTCAAGCTCGGCCTTAGTGTATCTGGAAAACCATCCATTAATAAGAGGCTTTATGCGTCTGTCATACACTTCCTTATTGAAACGTTTGTGCATTGTATCAATTTCAGGATCTGACGCCAAATCATCACAATTAAAAACTTTGAGCGTTTCTCGCCACTGTTTATCATTATATCCCCCAAAAAATACGAACCCATCCTTACAGGAAAATTGTTCATATGGTCGGACAAAAGCGTGATTATTTCCTGTAGGGGTGGCCTCTACACCATCGACAGAATAACGAAGAAGCGCGCTTTCGGTTAAGCATAGAGTGGAGTCAACCTGAGCTACATCAACTAATTGCCCTATTCCTGTTTTTTCTGCCTCTCTAAGCGCCACAACAGTCCCTATTGTACCGAAAAAACAGGCTGCCAAATCTCCAATGATAGTGCCCACCCTTACCGGCGGCCTGTCAGGATAACCATTCATAGACCAAAGACCACTTTCAGCCTGTCCAGTATTATCAAAACTTGGTCTTGACGATTTTGGTCCCGTCTGACCAAAACCACTTATTGAAGTGTATACCAGTGCGGGGTTTTCTTTTTTAAGATCTTCGTATCCCAAACCGAGGCCATTCATTGCTCCGGGTCGAAAATTCTCAATCAAAATATCTGCCTTTTTTACCAATTGCTTTAAGATTTTTTTACCTTCTGCAGTTTTTAGATCGAGGGTCATGCCTAACTTATTTCTATTATACTGGGCAAAGAAGGCACTTTCCTTATCCGACTTTGTAAAAGGTGGGAAGTTTCTTGTATAATCAGGGTCTCCAGGATTTTCAATTTTTATAACTGTAGCTCCTAAATCTGCAAGAATCATCGCACTGTAGGGGCCAGCGACTACTCGGGTTATATCGAGCACGACCACACCCTCGAGAGGTAGATGCTTATTTTGAGGTTTCTTTTTTTCAGTTGAAGTCATTAATAAAAACCCAAAGATATTTCAAAATTTTAATGTACCGCTGCATAAATAATTTTTTCTTCAGACGCATCTTCTATTTCAAACTCTTCAACAATTTGGCCAAGTCTAGCAACTAAAATTCTATCTGAAATCGACATAACTTCTGGTAGGTATGAGGAAACAACGATAACAGTAATTCCTTCATCAGCTAAAGACTTTATGAAGTCATGTATCTCCTTGATGGCCCCTACATCAACCCCGCGAGTTGGTTCATCAAAAATTACAACCTTAGGTTTTTGAACTAATCCTTTTGCAATCACTACTTTTTGTTGGTTGCCCCCTGACAATTCAACCACAGGTGAATTGATATCTTTTGTTTTAATGTTTAGTCGCTCTATCCAGTGGTCTGCCAGACTCTTAGCTTCAGACAAGCTTACAGTATTCCAAAGCTTATCTTCCGCTACCATTTTGCCTAATTGTATGTTTTGACTTATACCAAAGTTTTCAAAAAAACCTTCACTTTTTCTGTCTTCAGTTACATATATGATACCATCATTAACTGCTGTTCTTGGAACAAGATATCTAACATACTTACCATCTAGAAGTATATTCCCGCCATGAAAGATGTTTCTTTTATATACTCCAGATACTACCTTCATCATTTCGGTTCGCCCTGAACCAACTAAGCCAAAGACACCAGTAATTTGACCTGAGTAGGCTGAAAAAGTCGAGTTTTTAACCATCGATCCCATAGATAAATTTTCAACCTCAAGTGTTTTCTTTCCTCTTTTACGTGGCTTTTTAGTTGTAGTTTTTTTTGAGGCATAGGCCGAGTCTGTTAAATCTCTACCTATCATTGCCTTAACAATTCTTTCTCTGTTAAATTTTCTTGCTGTGTCTGTCTCTATAAGTTCACCGTCACGTAAAACTGTTATTCTGTCAGAATGTTCCAAAGCTTCCTCTAACGCATGTGAAATAAAAACTATAGACACTCCCTCTTTTTTTAGCCTCTGCATTAAACCAAAAAAATGGTGTTTCTCTTCTGGCGTCAAGGTGGCCGTTGGCTCATCAAAAATAATTACTTTCGCATTATGGTGAACCGCTCTTGCGATTTCGACCATCTGTTTCTGCGCTGCGCCTAATTGTGATACTAATAGGTTTGGGTCAACGTTGAAATTTAGCGACTGCAGAAATCTACTTGCTTTGATGTTTAATTTTGCCAAGCTGTTAAAAAAGTTTTCTGCGCCTAAATAAATATTCTGAGAAACGGTCATGTTTGGTACTAGGCTATTTTCTTGAAACACCATTACAACACCATTTTTTAAGGCCTCCGAGGGAGTTAGAAATGTTGTTTCTTTTCCTTCATAGATGAATGATCCAGAAGATAGCTGGTAAACTCCGGCCGCTACCTTTGTCATAGTCGATTTGCCAGCCCCATTTTCTCCAAGAAGAGAATGTATCTCACCTTTAAGAAGAGTGAAGTTGACATTTTTTATTGCCTTTACCCCATGAAACTCTTTTGTTCCATCAATGATTTGAAAAATGTCCGTCACTTATTTCCATCCTCCTAATTTTCCATCCCCTCTTGATGTCACCAATATGTTCTGCTGCTCATCGACAACGACACTGGTAGTACCATGAAAATTTCCGTTAGTACGACTGTGGTAGCTTGCAAGTGGTATTAGATCTTTATCAAATCGTACTACCAACCCATATGAAAATGCTGGAGCCCAAGGCTTGAGATAACCCATTGTTTTTATTCCCGATTGTTGAAGAGGTTCCCTAATATGCTTTCCACTTCTGTAGGTGGGAGAGACCCAAAGACTTGGATCAATTTCTGCCATCATTCGACTCTTGTATTCTTCCTCAGTTAAGATGAATTCAACCAACTGATTTCTAGGAGCAAAAAAGCAAACTAGAAGCTCTTGATTTTTGGTATTGAAGAAGCTCTTGCCGGGATAAGCAGGAAGCTTGTTTATTTCTTTGTCAATTTTTGTTGCTACAGAAAAGTCATTATCAAGTTGATGAAAAGTAATACGGTGCTCCCACGACTCTGAAATGCAAAAAGTTGAGTCCCCTGTAAATGTAAGACCTGTCGGCCAAGCAAGTTCAGTCAAAATTACCTTTGAAACGGACCCATCTAATTGATTTGCTGAAACTGTTCCACTGGACCCGTTCGATAGTAGGTCATGTTGCCACTGGGTTGCTGAAAAATTTTTTGATCCTGTGGTGTAAACGAGAGTATCCTGTTGGAAGCACATAGAAGTTACACACTTCTCTTTGAATGTGAATACCTCTTTAAGTGTTTTAGAATTTAAAATAACAACTTTTTCATCTGCAAGAGCCACAGCAATCTTAGAACCAGCTGAGTTAAGAGCCATTGCTGTAATATAGCCAGAAAACGATTTAATCTTTTTTGGCTTTTTCATTGACGTCATTGAAAAAAGAGATGATTTTCCAGAAAATAAAATTTTCGATCGATTTATTACTAGGTTATCAATATCCTCTTCTTTATGTATTACCTTTACGTTATCTAAAAACTCGTTTGGTTTCAGAGCTCCGTCCATAACAGGCACGAATATGCTATGCTTCCCCCTGCCAAAAAAATAATCTATACGATCTTTTACAAAATTTAACACTTTATTTGCCACCCCAATAATCTTGAAACCCACTCCAGTTTTTATTAGCGTCAGGTATTTTGTATTTGCCAATTCTATTATTCTGTATTCCACCTAAATAAAGATGGCCTTTATGCTCTTTCATGGACGTTACCATTGGATGATTTCTTGCTTTTAGATCCCAAAGTGATTCTAATACTTCTCCGTGCTCTGTAATCTTTATAACGCAACCGGTATTTATATTAGGAAACAACCAGTTGGATGTATTAATACGCCTTGACATTCTCTTCCTAAAGTCAGGAAGGGTTAGCGCTAAATCTAATGCGGGCCCTCTCATCCCAACTAGGGCAAGCCAATAATTACCATCTGAGGCTCGATTAATATTATCGGGATAGCCTGGAATATTATCCAT